>JAAXOU010000131.1 GCA_012396115.1 Streptomyces somaliensis DSM 40738
CGCCGTCATCGTGATCGGCGACGTGGTCCGCGAAGCCCCGGACAAGCACCGGCGCTGACCCCCGCCCCCATCCGCACCCCCGACAAGGCGGCAGCTCCCCGTGGCAGAACTCCTCACCGTCGACGACGAGGGCGGCGCCGTGCTCCCGGCAGGCGTCGGCGAGGGCTCCGAGCGGGGCGGCGTCGCCGTCGACGGAGAACACCGAGTCGCTGACGACGAGGGCGCGCCGGCCGGGGTGGGCGCCCAGGGCCCCGCGCACGGCTTGCGGGTCGGCGTGCGGGACGACGGCGGTCTCGGCGCGGGAGAGCCGGCAGCCGTCCACGATCGACGCGTGGTTGGCGGCGTCGGACACCACGAGGGAGCCGGGGCCGCCGAGCGCGGTGAGCACGGCGAGGTTGGCGGCGTACCCGGACGAGAAGACGAGCGCCGCCTCGAAGCCGCAGAACGCGGCGAGTTCCCGCTCCAGCTCGGCGTGGAGTTCGGTCGAGCCGGTGACGAGCCGCGAGCCGGTGGAGCCGGCGCCCCACCGGCGGGCGGCGTCGGCGGCGGCGGCGGTGACCTCCGGGTGGCGGGTGAGGCCGAGGTAGTCGTTGCCCGCCAGGTCCAGCAGGTCCGCGTCGGCGGGGCGGGGGCGCAGGGTGCGGACGAGTCCGGCGGCGGCGCGGCGGCGCGCCTCGGCGTCGATCCAGTCGAACGGGGCCCCGGGCACGGCGTCGCCGGGCACGTCCTTGGGCATGTCTGGTCCCCTTTGTAGGCAGCGCACAGACCCTAACGAAGAAGGGCCGTGGTCAGAGTGTGGCCATCCACACACCCCCGACGGGCCGTGTTGTCGGGTTCCTCCTTGGCCACGGGGCGCGCCGTGCGTCAGGATCAGCGCCATGGACCTGTTGAACACGCTGGTGGACAAGGGGCTGCGGCGTGAGTCGCCGACCCGTGAAGAGGCACTCGCCGTCCTGGCGACCTCCGACGACGAACTGCTGGACGTGGTGGCCGCGGCGGGGAAGGTGCGGCGCCACTGGTTCGGGCGGCGGGTGAAGCTCAACTACCTGGTCAACCTGAAGTCGGGGCTGTGCCCGGAGGACTGCTCGTACTGCTCGCAGCGGCTGGGCTCGAAGGCCGACATCCTCAAGTACACCTGGCTGAAGCCGGAGGAGGCGTCGAAGGCCGCCGCCGCCGGCATCGCGGGCGGTGCCAAGCGGGTCTGCCTCGTCGCCAGCGGGCGGGGTCCGACCGACCGGGACGTGGACCGGGTCACGAAGACGATCGAGGCGATCAAGGAGGACAACGAGGGCGTCGAGGTGTGCGCGTGCCTCGGGCTGCTCTCCGACGGACAGGCCGAGCGGCTGCGCTCGGCGGGCGCCGACGCCTACAACCACAACCTCAACACGTCCGAGTCGACGTACGGGGAGATCACGACCACCCACACCTACGCGGACCGCGTCGACACCGTGCGCAAGGCGCACGAGGCGGGCCTGTCGGCGTGCTCGGGGCTGATCGCCGGCATGGGCGAGAGCGACGAGGACCTGGTCGACGTGGTCTTCTCGCTGCGCGAGCTGGACCCCGACTCGGTGCCGGTGAACTTCCTCATCCCGTTCGAGGGCACCCCGCTCGCCAAGGAGTGGAACCTCACCCCGCAGCGGGCGCTGCGCATCCTGGCCATGGTGCGGTTCGTCTGCCCCGACGTGGAGGTCCGGCTCGCGGGCGGCCGCGAGGTGCACCTGCGCACCCTCCAGCCGCTCGCGCTGCACCTGGCCAACTCGATCTTCCTGGGCGACTACCTGACCAGCGAGGGCCAGGCCGGCAGGGCCGACCTGGAGATGATCGCCGACGCGGGCTTCGAGGTGGAGGGCACCGGTACGACGACGCTGCCGGAGCACCGGGTGGGGGCGGCCGCCGGGGACGGCTGCGGGACGGGCGGCGGCTGCGGCTCCGGCGGCGTGTGCGGTACGCCGCCGGAGGCCGAGGCGCCCGGGGAGGTGGACGCGACCGCTCCGGAGGGCCGGCCGGACCTGGTGGCGGTGCGCCGCCGGGGCGCGGGAACGGACCTCGCGCCCAATGCCTGAGGCGCCCCACGGCCCGGCCGAGCTGCTCGCGCTGGACCGGGAGCACGTGTGGCACCCGTACGGGCCGATGCCGGGCGGGGCCGACCCGCTCCTGGTGGAGTCGGCCTCCGGGGTGCGGCTGCGCCTCGCCGAGCCGGTGGAGGGACGGACGGAGCTGGTCGACGGCATGTCGTCCTGGTGGGCGGCCGTGCACGGCTACGGCCACCCGGTGCTCGACGGGGCCGTGCGCGGCCAGCTGGAGCGGATGAGCCACGTCATGTTCGGCGGGCTCACCCACGAGCCGGCCGTCCGCCTGGCGGCCCGGCTGGTGGAGATCACCCCGGCCCCGCTGCGGCACGTGTTCCTCAGCGACTCGGGGTCGGTGTCGGTCGAGGTCGCCGTGAAGATGTGCCTCCAGTACTGGCGGTCCGGCGGCCGTCCGGGCAAGCGGCGGCTGCTGACCTGGCGGGGCGGCTACCACGGGGACACCTGGCAGCCGATGTCCGTGTGCGACCCCGAGAGCGGGATGCACGGGCTGTGGGCCGGGGTGCTGCCGCGGCAG
This sequence comes from Streptomyces somaliensis DSM 40738, assembly GCA_012396115.1. Lineage (GTDB taxonomy): Bacteria > Actinomycetota > Actinomycetes > Streptomycetales > Streptomycetaceae > Streptomyces > Streptomyces somaliensis. Next base: position 2,605 of record JAAXOU010000131.1, read on the forward strand.
GTCTTCGCCCCGGCGCCCCCGGCCGCCTACGAGGAGGAGTACGCCCGCACCCTGCGCGAGCTGGTCGCCCGGCACGCGGACGAACTGGCAGCGGTGATCGTCGAGCCGGTGGTGCAGGGCGCGGGCGGGATGCGCTTCCACTCCCCCGCCTACCTGCGGGTGCTGCGGGAGGCGTGCGACGCGCACGACGTGCTGCTGGTGTTCGACGAGATCGCGACGGGCTTCGGCCGGACGGGCGAGCTGTTCGCGGCGGGCCACGCGGGGGTGGCGCCCGACGTGATGTGCCTCGGCAAGGCGCTGACCGGCGGTTACCTGTCGATGGCGGCGACGCTGTGCACCACGCGGGTCGCGGAGGGCATCTCGCGCGGCGAGGTGCCGGTGCTGGCCCACGGACCGACGTTCATGGGCAACCCGCTGGCCTCCGCGGTGGCGTGCGCCTCGGTCGACCTGCTGCTGTCGCAGGACTGGGCGCGGGAGGTCAAGCGGATCGAGGCCGGGCTGCGCGAGGGGCTGGAGCCGGCGCGCGCGCTGCCGGGGGTGGGGGACGTGCGGGTGCTGGGCGCGATCGGCGTGGTCCAGCTGGACCACCCGGTCGACATGGCGGCGGCCACGGCCGCGGCGGTGCGCGAGGGCGTGTGGCTGCGGCCGTTCCGGGACCTGGTGTACGTGATGCCGCCGTACGTCACGGACGACGGGGACGTGGCGCGGATCTGCCGTGCGGTGTGCGCGGCCGCGAAGGAGGGCTGACATGACCGTCGTGGTGGTGAGCGGCACCGGTACGGAGATCGGCAAGACGGTCGTCACGGCCGCCGTCGCGGCGGCCGCGCGGGCCGCGGGCCGCTCGGTGGCCGTGCTGAAACCCGCGCAGACGGGTGTGGGGCCGGGTGAGCGGGGTGACGCGGACGAGGTCGTGCGGCTCGCCGGACCCGGGGTGACCGGGCGTGAGCTGGCCCGGTTCCCCGAGCCGCTGGCGCCGGAGACGGCCGCCCGGCGGGCCGGGATGGAGCCGGTGCGTCCGCAGGCCGTGGCGGAGGCGGCCGAGGAGCTGGCCGCCGGGCACGACCTGGTGCTGGTCGAGGGCGCGGGCGGCCTGCTGGTCCGCTACGACGGGCGGGGCGGCACGCTCGCGGACGCGGCGCGGCTGCTGGGCGCGCCGGTGCTGGTGGTCGCCGCGGCGGGGCTCGGCACGCTCAACCTGGCGGCGCTGACCGGTGAGGCGCTGCGCGCCCGCGGTCTGGCCCAGCTGGGGCTGGTCGTGGGGAGTTGGCCGAAGGAGCCGGGAACGGCCGAGCGGTGCAACCTGACGGACCTGCCGGCCTCGGCGGGCGCCCCGCTGCTGGGCGCGGTCCCCGAGGGCGCCGGCGCCCTGCTCCCCGCGGCCTTCCGGGCGGCGGCGCCGGGCTGGCTGGCACCGGAGCTGGACGGGACGTGGGACGCCCGGGCGTTCGCCCGGGCGGCGGGCGGCTGAACGTGGGCGGCGGGCACCCCGGTGCTGGGAGCCGGGGGGCCCGCCGCCTACGCTGTGGGTGTGCGAGTGACCGTCAGCGAGATCGTGTTCGACTGCGCGGACCCCGCGGCCCTGGCGCGGTTCTGGGCCGGGCTGCTGGGCGGCGAGCCGGTGGACCGGGAGCCGGACTGGTCGTACGTGGACCCGCCCGGCTTCGTGCGGGTGGCGTTCCAGCGGGTGCCGGAGGGCAAGGCCGTGAAGAACCGGCTGCACCTGGACCTGGAGGGCGGGGACGTGGAGGCCGCCGCCGAACGGGCGGTCGCCCTGGGCGCCGTACGGGCCGGCGGGCTCGTGCGGGACGCCTACGGGACGTTCCGGGTGATGCGCGACCCGGAGGGCAACGAGTTCTGCTTCGTGAGCGGCTGACGCGCTCCGGACCGGACGGGGACGGGCGGGGCGCCGCGCCCGTGTCCGCCCCGATCGGCCGGACGGGCGCCGGAGGAGGTGTGCGGTGACGCGGCAGCGCGCGGGGGACGGCCCGGACGTGGGCCACCCCCTGTTCGCCCGGTTCTACGCGCGGGTGAGCGTGGTGGCCGACGCCAGGGGCGGGGTCGGTGAGTTGCGGAGGGAACTGCTGGACGGCCTGTCCGGGCGGATCGTCGAGGTGGGTGCGGGCAACGGCCTGAACTTCCCGCACTACCCGGCGGCCGTCTCCGAGGTCGTCGCGGTCGAGCCGGAGCGGGTGCTGCGGCGGCTCGCCGCGGAGGAGGGCCTGCGGTCGGCGGCGCGGGTGGACGTGGTGCCGGGAACGGCGGAGGCACTGCCCGTCGGGAGCGGGGCGTTCGACGGCGCCGTCGTGTCGCTGGTGCTGTGCAGCGTCCGGGACGTGCGCGGGGCGCTGGCGGAGCTGCTGCGGGTCCTCAGGCCGGGCGGCGAGCTGCGGTTCCTGGAGCACGGCCTGGCGCGGGGCCGGGTGGCGGCGGCGGTGCAGCGGGGGGTGGACGCCACCGTGTGGCCCCGGCTGTTCGGCGGCTGCCACACGGCGCGGGACCCGCTGGCCGAGATCGGGGCGGCCGGGTTCGAGGTCGTCACTCACCGGCGGCTGCGGCTCCCGGAGCGGGGGATTCCCCTGCCCTCGTCGCCGACCGTCCTCGGCGTCGCGCGCCGGCCCCCCTCCGGTGCCGCCTGAGGCCCGGTCGCCCGTAGCCGCGCAGGCGGGCCGGGGAGAGCCGGGCCCGGCCGCCGCCCGTGGCGAAGGCGTTGACCGGGGCCATCGGGTCGGCGGCCGCCGCCTTGGCGGACAGGACGCCGAACGCGGGGGGCGGCAGGGCCCCGGCGAAGGCCGCGCCGAACGCGGCGATCACCTTCGGTTCGACGCGGCGGCGGGTCGGTGCGCGGGTCATGGGCCCGGCCAAGCGGTGCGGCGGCGCGCCGGGCACCCGCCGGGCCACTCAGGGCCCTTCCGCGGCGTACTCATCCGGGGGAATTCCCGCGCCGCCCCCGCACCGCACCGCACCGCACCGCACCGCACCGGACGCCATACCGCGGTCCCGCCCGCACCGCCTCCCCGGGGGCCGGCCGCGTCCCGGGTCCCGGCGGTGCCGCCGAGTCGGGCCCGCCCCGGGAGGGGCCGGGACCGACCCCGACCGCGTTTTGCTGATCCTTTACCATGGGTGGACGATTCCGACCGCATACGAAAGGTGCGTGAGCGTCCGCCCATGGGCGAGCCTCCCAGTAGCACGACCGGCCATCGACACCGCGCGATCATCCCGCCCCTGACCGATCATGGGACGGAGGTGAACCGATGACGGAAGTGCTGCTGCTCCTCGTGGCGCTGCTGCTCGCCCTGGCGTGCGGCGCGTTCGTCGCGGCCGAGTTCTCCCTGACCACGGTCGAGCGCGGCGCGCTGGAGCGGGCGGTGGAACGCGGCGAGCGCGGCGCCGCCGGCGCCCTGAAGGCCGTGCGGTCGCTCACGTTCCAGCTGTCCGGTGCGCAGCTGGGCATCACGGTGACCAACCTGGTCGTCGGCATGCTCGCCGAGCCCTCCGTCGCCCGGCTGATCAGCGGCCCGATCCGGGACCTCGGCGCGTCCAGGTCCGTCGCCTCGTCGCTGGCCCTGGTGATCGGCACGGCCCTGTCCACGGTGGTCCTGATGGTCGTCGGCGAGCTGGTGCCCAAGAACTGGGCCATCTCCTCGCCGCTCACGGTGGCGAAGGTCGTGGCGACCCCGCAGCGGGTCTTCAGCGCCGCCTTCAAGCCGCTGATCAGCCACCTCAACAACACCGCCAACCACATGGTGCGCCGCCTGGGCATGGAGCCCGCCGAGGAGCTGGCGTCCGCGCGCGGCCCGCAGGAGCTGGTCGCGCTGGCGCGCCACTCCGCGAAGGAGGGGGCGCTGGAGCCGGACACCGCGGAGCTGTTCGTCCGCACGCTCAACCTGGCCGAACTCACCGCCGAGAACGTGATGACGCCACGCGTCCAGGTCACCGCCCTGGAGGCGCAGGCCACCGCGGAGGACGTCGCCAACGCGACCCGGGCGACCGGCCTGTCCCGCTTCCCCGTCTACCGGGGCAGCCTGGACGCGGTCATCGGCACCGCCCACATCAAGGACGTCCTGGCCGTACCGGCCGGGCGGCGCCACCGCACCCCCGTGGTCGAGCTGCTGCGCGAGCCGGTCCTGGTGCCGGAGAGCCTCACCGTGGACCGGCTGCTGGACCGGATGTACGGCAAGGCCACCATGGCCGTCGTCATCGACGAGTACGGCGGCACGGCGGGGATCGTGACGATGGAGGACATCGTCGAGGAGGTCGTCGGCGAGGTGCACGACGAGCACGACCCGCACGAGACGCCGGACCTGGCGCGGACGGGCGAGGACGCCGAGGGGCGCGCCCTGTGGTCCGCCGACGGCGCCGCCCGCACCGACCAGCTGCGGTCGATCGGGCTGGAGGTGCCCGAGGGTCCGTACGAGACGCTCGCCGGCCTCGTCGCGACGGCGCTGGGCCGCATCCCCGAGACCGGCGACGCCGTGGAGGTGTCCGGCTGGCTGCTGGAGGTGACCGACGCCTCGGGGCACCGGGCGGCGCGCGTCGCCCTGCGCGGCCCCGCCCCGGAGGAGGAGACGGCGGACTCCGGCGGCCCGGAGGACCCCGGCGCCCCGGGAGTCCCCGGCGCCCCGGGCGGGGGGGCCGGCCGATGACCGCCGTCCAGTTGCTGATCGGTCTCCTCACGCTGGTCCTCAACGCCTTCTTCGTCGGCGCGGAGTTCGCCTTCATCTCCGTCCGCCGCAGCCAGGTCGAGCCACGGGCCGAGGCCGGTGACCGCAGGGCGCACAGCGTCCTGTGGGGCCTGGAACACGTCTCGGCGCTCCTCGCCGCCGCCCAGCTCGGCATCACGCTGGCCACGCTGGTCCTCGGCGTCGTCGCGGAGCCGGCCATCGCCCACCTGCTGGAGCCGCTGTTCGGCGCGGTGGGCGTGCCCCACGGCCTGGTCCACCCGATCTCGTTCGTGATCGCCCTGGCGGCGGCCACCTACCTGCACATGCTGCTGGGCGAGATGGTCCCCAAGAACGTCGCCCTCGCCGAGCCGGTCCGCACGGTGCTGCTGCTCGGCCCGCCGCTGGTGGCCCTGGCGCGGGCGCTGCGCCCGGTGATCTTCACGATCAACGCGTTCGCCAACGCGCTGCTGAAGCTGCTGCGGGTGGAGGTGAGGAACGAGGTCGCGGCGACGTTCTCGGACGACGAGCTGGCCCGGATGGTCACCGACGCCGGCGACGCGGGCCTGCTCGACGACCGCGCCGCCGAGCGGCTGCACGACGCGCTGGAGCTGGGCCGGCGCCCGGTGCGGGACGTGGTGATGCCGCTGGAGCGGGTCGTGTACGTGCAGGCCGGCACCACGCCCGACGAGGTGGAACACCTCGCCGCCCGGTCCGGGTTCTCCCGTTTCCCCGTGGTGGACACCTCCCGCCGCATCCTGGGGTACCTGCACGTCAAGGACGCGCTGGACGTCGTGCCGCGCGACCGGCCGTTCCCGGTGTCGGCGATGCGCCCGATCGCCCGGGTGCGGGCCGCGACCCCGCTGGACGACGTGCTGACCGCGATGCGCCGCAGCCGTACGCACCTGGCGGCCGTCCTCGACGACGACGGGCGGCTGGCCGGCCTGGTCACGATGGAGGACGTGCTGCGCGAACTGGTGGGCGGCCCGGCCTCCTGACGTCCCGCGGCCGCCTCCGGGCCGTGCCCCGGGGGCGGCCCCCGCGACGGCGGGGGGCCGCCCGGGCCGCGGTACGATCGCTCCGCCATGGAGATCAATGCAACCTACACGAGCCTCGTCGCGGTGGGCGACAGCTTCACCGAGGGCATGTCGGACCTGCTGCCCGACGGTTCCTACCGCGGCTGGGCCGACCTCCTCGCGGGCCGCCTCGCCGCCCGGACCCCCGGCTTCCGCTACGCCAACCTGGCGGTGCGCGGCAAGCTCATCGCCCAGATCGTCGACGAGCAGGTGGGCCGGGCGGCCGGGATGGGCGCCGACGTGGTCACGCTGGTCGGCGGGCTCAACGACACGCTGCGCCCCAAGTGCGACATGGGACGCGTACGGGCGCGGCTGGAGGAGGCCGTCGAACGGCTGGCACCCTCGTGCGGGCGGCTGGTGCTGATGCGCAGCCCGGGCCGCCGCGGCCCGGTGATGGAGCGCTTCCGCCCGCGGATGGAGGAGCTGTTCGCGCACCTCGACGCCCTGGCCGCACGGCACGGCGCGATCGTCGTCGACCTGTACGGGGCGCACGTGATGGGCGACCCGCGCCTGTGGGACGTGGACCGGCTGCACCTGACGGCGGAGGGGCACCGGCGGGTGGCCGAAGCGGTCTGGCAGGCGCTCGGGCTGGAGCCCCGGGAGGACTGGCGCGCCCCTCTGCCGCCGGAGGTGCGCGGACCGTGGGCGCAGCGGCGGCTGAGCGACCTGCGGTTCGCCCGGCAGCACCTGGCCCCGTGGATAGGGCGGCGGCTGACCGGCCGCTCGTCGGGCGACGGGCTCCCGGCGAAGCACCCGGAGCTCCTGCCCTACGGCGACTCCGCGGCGAGCCTCCCCTCGTAGGAGCGCACAAACCGGGGCGGGGCGCTGGCCTGCGGGAACCGCCAGTAGAATCGGTACACGTGACTGCCAAGCCCCGCATCCCCAATGTCCTCGCCGGCCGCTACGCCTCCGCCGAGCTCGCCGTCCTCTGGTCCCCCGAGCAGAAGGTGCGGCTGGAGCGCCGCCTGTGGCTCGCGGTGCTGCGCGCCCAGAAGGACCTCGGGATCGAGGTGCCCGAGGCCGCCCTCGCCGACTACGAGCGCGTCCTCGACCGGGTCGACCTGGCGTCGATCGCCGAGCGGGAGAAGGTCACGCGGCACGACGTGAAGGCCCGGATCGAGGAGTTCAACGCCCTCGCCGGACACGAGCAGGTCCACAAGGGCATGACCTCCCGCGACCTGACGGAGAACGTCGAGCAGCTGCAGGTCCGGCTCTCCCTGGAGCTGGTGCGGGACCGTGCCGTCGCCGTGCTGGCGCGGCTGGGGAGGCTGGCCGCCGAGTACGGGGAGCTGGTCGTCGCCGGCCGGTCGCACAACGTGGCGGCGCAGGCCACGACGCTCGGCAAGCGCTTCGCGACCGCCGCGGACGAGCTGCTCGTCGCGTACGCGCGGCTGGAGGAGCTGCTGGGCCGCTACCCGCTGCGCGGCGTCAAGGGGCCGGTCGGCACGGCGCAGGACATGCTGGACCTGCTGGGCGGCGACGCGTCGAAGCTGGCCGAGCTGGAGCGGCGGATCGCCGCACACCTCGGCTTCGCGCACTCCTTCACCTCCGTCGGCCAGGTCTACCCGCGGTCCCTCGACTACGAGGTCGTGACGACGCTGGTGCAGCTGGCCGGCGCCCCGTCGTCGCTGGCGAAGACGATCCGCCTGATGGCGGGCCACGAGCTGGTCACCGAGGGCTTCAAGCCGGGCCAGGTCGGCTCGTCCGCGATGCCCCACAAGATGAACACCCGCTCCTGCGAGCGCGTCAACGGCCTGATGGTCGTCCTGCGCGGCTACGCGTCGATGGCCGGCGAGCTGGCGGGCGACCAGTGGAACGAGGGCGACGTCTCCTGCTCGGTGGTGCGCCGGGTGGCGCTGCCGGACGCGTTCTTCGCGTTCGACGGGCTGCTGGAGACGTTCCTCACCGTGCTGGACGAGTTCGGCGCGTTCCCCGCGGTCGTCGCGCGCGAGCTCGACCGGTACCTGCCGTTCCTCGCGACCACCAAGGTGCTGATGGCGTCCGTGCGGGCCGGAGTGGGCCGCGAGGTGGCCCACGAGGCCATCAAGGAGAACGCCGTCGCGTCCGCGCTGGCCATGCGGGAGCGGGGCGCGGAGCGCAACGAGCTGTTGGACAGGCTCGCGGCGGACGAGCGGATCCCGCTGGACCGCGCGGAGCTGGACGCGCTGATGGCCGACAGGCTGTCCTTCACGGGCGCCGCCGCCGACCAGGTGGGCGCCGTGGTGGCGCGGATCGAGGAGATCGCCGGGCGGCACCCGCGGGCCGCCGCCTACGCGCCGGGCGCCATCCTCTGACATGGCCCCGCGCCGGTTCACCGACGAGGAGCTGCGGGCCGCTCGCGACCGCGTCATCCCCGACGTGGTCGCGGACGGCCTGTCCGTGCTCTTCTGCGGCATCAACCCGGGCCTGATGTCGGCCGCGACGGGCCACCACTTCGCCCGGCCCGGCAACCGCTTCTGGCCCGTGCTGCACCTGTCCGGCTTCACCCCCCGCCGGCTGGACCCGTCCGAACAGGAGGAACTGCCGTCGTACGGGCTGGGCGTCACCAACGTCGTGGCGCGGGCGACGGCGCGGGCGGACGAGCTGACCGACGAGGAGTTCCGGGAGGGCGGCCGGGTGCTCACCGCGAAGGTGGAGCGGCTGCGGCCGCGCTGGCTCGCGGTCGTCGGCGTGACCGCGTACCGGGTGGCCTTCGCCGACAGGAAGGCCGCGATCGGACCGCAGGAGCGGACGATCGGCGACACGCGGGTGTGGGTCCTGCCCAACCCCAGCGGGCTGAACGCGCACTGGACGGCGCGGACGATGGCCGAGGAGTTCGCCCGGCTGCGCGAGGCCGCCGCGGAGGATCCGCCCTCCCGGTGACGGCGGGCGGCGGCCGGGGGCGGTCCGCCGCCCGGCCGACCTCTCCGGCGACACCGCGAC
>JAAXOU010000132.1 GCA_012396115.1 Streptomyces somaliensis DSM 40738
GGCACCGGGACCGCGGGCGGCCCGGCACGGGCGGCGCACCCGGCCCGGCGCGCCGGCCGCGCCGTACGAGCCGTTCGTACGAGCCCGTCCGTACGAGCCCGTCCGGCCGACGGGCCGCACCCGGGAGCGGGTCCCCGAGCCGGGTCCCCGGGCCGGTTCCGGTCGTCGGGACCGGCGGGCCCGACCCGGCCGCCGGCGCTTCCGGCCCCTACTCGCCGTCCCCGCCCTCCAGGTCGCCCTCGGCCTCCAGGTACACCCGCTTCAGCTCCTCCAGCACCCGCGGGTCCGGCTTGGCCCACATCCCGCGGGACTCGGCCTCGAGGAGCCGTTCCGCGATGCCGTGCAGGGCCCACGGGTTGGCCTCCTGGAGGAAGGCGCGGTTCTCCGGGTCGAGGACGTACGCCTCGGTCAGCTTGTCGTACATCCAGTCGGCGACGACGCCCGTCGTGGCGTCGTACCCGAAGAGGTAGTCGACGGTCGCCGCCAGCTCGAAGGCGCCCTTGTAGCCGTGGCGGCGCATCGCCTCGATCCAGCGGGGGTTGACGACCCGCGCGCGGAACACCCGGGACGTCTCCTCCACCAGCGTCCGCGTGCGCACCGTCTCCGGGCGGGTCGAGTCGCCGATGTACGCCTCGGGCGCCGTGCCGCGCAGCGCGCGGACGGTGGCGACCATGCCGCCGTGGTACTGGAAGTAGTCGTCGGAGTCCGCGATGTCGTGCTCGCGCGTGTCGGTGTTCTTCGCGGCCACGGCGATCCGCCGGTACGCCGTCTCCATCTCCTCGCGCGCGGGGCGCCCGTCCAGGCCGCGGCCGTACGCGAAGCCGCCCCACACCGTGTACACCTCGGCGAGGTCCGCGTCGGTGCGCCAGTCGCGGGAGTCGATCAGCTGGAGGATGCCCGCACCGTACGTGCCCGGACGGGAGCCGAAGATGCGGGTCGTGGCGCGCCGCTCGTCGCCGTGCTCGGCCAGGTCGGCCTGCGCGTGGGCGCGGACGTAGTTCTCCGTCTCGGGCTCGTCCAGGGAGGCGACGAGCCGCACCGCGTCGTCCAGCAGCCCGATCGTGTGCGGGAACGCGTCGCGGAAGAAGCCGGAGATGCGCAGCGTCACGTCGACGCGGGGGCGGCCGAGCTCGGCGAGCGGGATCGGCTCCAGGCCGTTGACCCGGCGCGAGGCGTCGTCCCAGACGGGCCGGACGCCCATCAGCGCCAGCGCCTCCGCGACGTCGTCGCCGCTGGTGCGCATCGCGCTGGTGCCCCACAGGGACAGGCCGACCGAGGTCGGCCAGTCGCCGTTGTCGCCGCGGTACCGCTCCAGCAGCGAGTCGGCCAGGGCCTGCCCGGTCTCCCAGGCGAGGCGCGACGGGACGGCCTTGGGGTCGACGGAGTAGAAGTTCCGGCCGGTCGGCAGGACGTTGACCAGGCCGCGCAGCGGCGAGCCGGACGGCCCGGCCGGCACGAAGCCGCCGTTGAGGGCGTGCACCGCGTGGTCGAGCTCGGCGGTGGTCGCGGCGAGGCGCGGCACGACCTGGCGGGCGGCGAAGTCGAGGACCGCGGCGACCTGCTCACCGTGGCCCTCCGCCACGGACGCCACCGCGGCCGGGTCCCAGCCGGCGTCCTCCATGGCCTCGACGAGGGCGCGCGCCCGGGCCTCCGCCTCGTCGGCGGTGGTGCGGGTCGCGGCGGACTCGTCCAGGCCGAGCGCCTCGCGCAGGCCGGGCAGCGCCTGCGTACCGCCCCAGATCTGCCGGGCCCGCAGGATGGACAGGACCAGGTTGACCCGCTCGGGCCCGGCCGGGGCGGTGCCGAGGACGTGCAGGCCGTCGCGGATCTGCGCGTCCTTCACCTCGCACAGCCAGCCGTCGACGTGCAGGAGGAAGTCGTCGAACCCGTCGTCGTCGGGCCGGTCCTCCAGGCCGAGGTCGTGGTCGAGGCGGGCGGCCTGGATGAGGGTCCAGATCTGCGCGCGGATGGCGGGCAGCTTCGCCGGGTCCATGGAGGAGATCTGCGCGTACTCGTCGAGCAGCTGCTCCAGGCGGGCGATGTCGCCGTAGGAGTCGGCGCGGGCCATCGGCGGCACGAGGTGGTCGACGAGCGTGGCGTGGGCGCGCCGCTTGGCCTGGGTGCCCTCGCCCGGGTCGTTGACGAGGAAGGGGTAGACCAGCGGCAGGTCGCCGAGGGCCGCGTCGGGGCCGCAGGCGGCGGACAGCCCGGCGTTCTTCCCGGGCAGCCACTCCAGGTTGCCGTGCTTGCCGAGGTGGACCATGGCGTCGGCGCCGAAGCCGCCGTCCGACGCGGGGGTGGCGATCCAGCGGTAGGCGGCCAGGTAGTGGTGGGACGGCGGCAGGTCCGGATCGTGGTAGATCGCGATCGGGTTCTCGCCGAAGCCGCGCGGCGGCTGGATGAGGATCAGCAGGTTCCCGCGGCGCAGCGCGGCGAGGACGATGTCGCCCTCGGGGTTGCGGGAGCGGTCGAGGAACATCTCGCCGGGCGGCGGGCCCCAGTGCTCCTCGACGGCCGAGCGCAGCTCCTCCGGCAGGGTCGCGAACCAGCGCTCGTAGTCGGCGGCCGGGATGCGGACCGGGTTGCGGGCGAGCTGCTCCTCGGTGAGCCAGTCCTGGTCGTGGCCGCCGGCCTCGATGAGGGCGTAGATCAGCTCGTCGCCGTCGCCGGACGCGAGGCCCGGCACGTCCTCGTCGCCGAAGTCGTACCCCTCCTCGCGCAGCCGGCGCAGCAGGGCGACGGCGGAGGCGGGCGTGTCGAGGCCGACGGCGTTGCCGATGCGGGAGTGCTTCGTCGGGTACGCGGAGAGGACCAGCGCCAGGCGCTTCTCGGCGTTCGGGACGTGCCGCAGCCGGGCGTGGCGCACGGCGATCCCGGCGACGCGGGCGGCGCGCTCGGGGTCGGGGACGTACGCGGGCAGGCCGTCCTCGTCGATCTCCTTGAAGGAGAACGGGACGGTGATGAGCCGGCCGTCGAACTCGGGGACGGCGACCTGACTGGCCGCGTCGAGCGGGGACAGCCCCTCGTCGTTCCCCTCCCAGTCGGCGCGCGACCCGGTGAGGCACAGCGCCTGGAGGACGGGTACGTCGAGCGAGGCGAGCGCACCCGCGTCCCACGCCTCCTCGTCGCCGCCGGCCTGGGCCTCAGCGGGCTTGGTGCCGCCGGCGGCGAGGACGGTGGTGACGACGGCGTCGGCGCCGCGCAACCGGTCGAGCAGTTCCGGCTCGGGGGCGCGCAGGGAGGCGACGTACAGCGGCAGGGCGCGGCCGCCGGCGTCCTCGACGGCGTCGCAGAGGGCACCGACGAAGGCGGTGTTGCCGCTCATGTGGTGGGCGCGGTAGTAGAGCACGGCGACGGTCGGGCCGTCGGTGGAGCGCGGGGTGCGCTCCAGGGGGCCCCAGGTGGGGGCGGCGGCCGGCGGGTCGAAGCCGTGGCCGGTGAGCAGGACCGTGTCGGACAGGAAGCGGGCGAGCTGCTCCAGGTTGTCCGGGCCGCCGTGGGCGAGGTAGGCGTGCGCCTCGGTGGCGACGCCGATGGGGACGGTGGACGCCTCCATCAGCTGGGCGTCGGGCGCCTGCTCCCCGGTCAGGAAGACGACGGGGCGTTCCTGGGCGCGGAGCAGGTCGATGCCCTCCTCCCAGGCGCGCAGCCCGCCCAGGAGGCGTACGACGACGAGGTCGGCGCCGTCGAGGAGGCCGGGCAGCTCGTCGACGGGGAGGCGTGCGGGGTTGGCGAACCGGTACTCGACCGGGCCGCCCGCCGCGCGGGCGCTCAGCAGGTCGGTGTCGGAGTGCGAGAGCAGCAGGATCACGGCGTGCCGGGCCTTCCTCGGGGTGTCCTCGCCCCGGGTGGTCGTGGGTGGCGGGAGTTCCTGACTCGCGGGGCCCGGGAGGCCCTGCTCACAGTGGCGGGACCGCGCCGGATTCCCACCGGGCTTCCTCCCTAGGGTCCGGGACCCTGTGCCGTCTGCATAGTAGAGGCTGCGCGTATGCTCGCCGCCATGCCGCCCAGCCACTCAAAGCCCCGGAACGGGGGCGAAACCCACATACGGGACCGTGTCCGCGACCGCGCCGACGCGTGCCCCGGCGCTCTGCGGCTGCACCGTGCGGACGACGGCGGGCTGGCCCGGCTGCGCCTTCCCACCGGGGTCCTGACGCCCCGGCAGGTGAACGTCCTGGCCGACGCGGCGGACCGGCTGGGCGACGGCCGGATCGGCGTCACCTCACGCGGCAACATCGACCTGCGCGGCCTGCCCGACGACTGCGGAGCCGCCCTCGCGGACCTGCTCGGCGAGGCGGGGCTGCTGCCGTCGGCGGCGCACGAGCGGGTGCGGAACGCGGTCGTCTCGCCCCTGTGCGGACTGGACGGCCGGACCCTCGGGGACGCCCGGGCGTGGGCGCGGGAGCTGGACGCGCTGCTGTGCGCGCACGCCTGGACGACGGACCTGTCGGGGCGGTTCCTGTTCGCCGTGGACGACGGACGCGGGGACGTGGCCGGGCTGGGCGGTGATGTGACCTTGCTCGCAGAGCCGGAGGGCCGCGCTCTGGTACGGATCGGGGGCCTGGCGTGGCGGGTGGCCGCACGGGACGCCCCGCGGGCCGCGCTGGCCGCCGCCGAGGCGTTCCTGGCAGTGGCCCGGGAGTCGGGCACGGGTGCCTGGCGGGTGGCCGACCTGCCCGGCGACCGGTCCCTGGAGGGCGCCGTGACGGAGTGTCTGGCCGGTGCCGGGGTGGCCGCGTCACCGGTCCGGGCGGACGCGCCGCCGGTGGCCGGGCCGCCGGAGCCCGGCCTGGTCGGCGACCGCGCCGTGTCGGTCGTGGCGCCCCTGGGGCGGGTCTCCAGCGGGCAGTTCCGCGCCCTCGCGGCGGAGCCCGCCGAAGAGGTGCGGGTGACCCCGTGGCGGGGCTTCGTCGTGGCGGGGCTGCCCGGCCGGGCGGCGGAGGAGCGGCTCGCGGCCCTGCACGACGCCGGGTACCTCACCCGTCCCGGCTCGCCCTGGCTGGCGGTCACCGCCTGCACGGGGCGCCCGGGCTGCGGCAAGGCGCTGGCCGACGTACGGGCGGACGCCCGGCCGCTGGACGACGCGGCGCTGCGGGGACTGCCCGCGCACTGGTCCGGCTGCGCCCGGCGGTGCGGTCACCCGCAGGGTGACTGGGTGGACGTACTGGCCACCGGCGACGGCGCGTACGGCATCACCGTACGGACCGCGCGACGAGACGACGACGCACAGGCACAGAGATGAGCGGGAGCACAGTGTTCGACTACGAGAAGGACGGCGCGGAGATCTACCGCCAGTCCTTTGCCACGATCCGCGCCGAGGCGGATCTCGCGGGGCTGCCCGACGACGTCAGCCGGGTCGCCGTGCGGATGATCCACGCCTGCGGCATGGTCGACCTCGTCCGGGACCTCGCCTACACGCCGCAGGTCGTCTCCCGCGCCCGCGCCGCGCTCCGCTCCGGTGCGCCGGTCCTGTGCGACGCGCAGATGGTCGCCAGCGGTGTCACCCGCAAGCGGCTCCCCGCCGACAACGAGGTGGTCTGCACCCTCTCGGACCCGTCCGTCCCCGGTCTCGCCGCCGAGCTGGGCACCACCCGCAGCGCGGCGGCCCTGGAACTGTGGCGCGACCGGCTGGAGGGGTCGGTCGTGGCGATCGGGAACGCGCCCACCGCACTGTTCCGGCTGCTGGAGATGGTCCGCGACGGCGCTCCCCGCCCGGCGGCGGTGCTCGGCATACCGGTCGGGTTCATCGGCGCCGCCGAGTCCAAGGACGCCCTGGCGGCCTCGGACCTCGACCACATCGTCGTACGGGGCCGGCGCGGTGGCAGCGCCATGGCGGCGGCGGCGGTCAACGCGATCGCGAGTGAGGCGGAATGAGCGCGCACGTTTCACGTGAAACCCCCGCCGGAACGGACACCGGGGGCGCTGGAAAGCTGTACGGCGTCGGCCTCGGCCCCGGTGACCCGTCGCTGATGACGCTGCGCGCGGTGCGGGCCATCGCGGAGGCCGACGTCCTCGCGTACCACTGCGCCCGGCACGGCCGGTCCATCGCCCGGTCCATCGCGGCGGAGCACATCCGCGAGGACCACGTCGAGGAGCGGCTGATGTACCCGCTCACGGTGGAGACGACGGACCACCCCGGCGGTTACCGGGGTGCGCTGGACGACTTCTACGAGGAGGCGTCGGCACGCCTCGCCGCGCACCTCGACGCGGGCCGGACGGTGGCGGTGCTCGCCGAGGGCGACCCGCTCTTCTACGGCTCCTACCAGCACATGCACAAGCGCCTCGCGCACCGCTACGAGACCGAGGTCGTCCCCGGCGTCACCTCCGTCAGCGCCGCCGCGGCGACCATCGGCAAGCCGCTGGTGGAGGCCGAGGAGGTCCTGACGGTCATTCCGGGAACGCTGCCCGAGGACGAGCTGACGGCCCGGCTCGCGGCGGCCGACTCGGCGGTGGTGATGAAACTGGGGCGGACCTTCCCGACGGTGCGCCGCGCCCTGGAGCGCACGGACCGGCTCGCGGACGCCCACTACGTGGAGCGCGCCACCATGGAGGGCCGGCGCACGGCGGCGCTCGCGGACGTGGACCCCGACTCGGTGCCGTACTTCTCGGTGGCGGTGCTGCCGTCCCGCGTCGACACGGGACCGGCCGAGCCCGAGCGGGGCGAGGTGGTCGTCGTCGGCACCGGTCCGGCGGGGCCGCAGTGGCTGACGCCGGAGAGCCGCGGCGCGCTCGCCTCGGCGACCGACCTGGTCGGCTACACCACGTACCTGGAGCGGGTGCCGGTGCGGCCGGGCCAGCGGCGGCACGGGTCCGACAACAAGGTGGAGTCGGAGCGGGCCGAGTTCGCCCTGGACCTAGCGCGCCGCGGGCGGCGCGTGGCGGTCGTGTCAGGCGGGGATCCCGGGGTGTTCGCCATGGCGACGGCGGTCCTGGAGGTCGCGTCGCAGGAGGAGTACGCGGACGTGCCGGTGCGCGTACTGCCGGGTGTGACCGCGGCCAACGCGGCCGCGGCGAAGGCCGGTGCCCCGCTGGGCCACGACTACGCCACGATCTCCCTGTCGGACCGGCTCAAGCCGTGGGGGGTCATCGCCGGGCGCCTGCGCGCGGCGGCCGCCGCGGATCTGGTGCTGGCGCTGTACAACCCGGGCTCGCGCAGCCGCACCCGGCAGGTGGCCGAGGCCCGTGAGCTGCTGCTGGAGCTCCGTGCCCCCGACACGCCGGTCGTGGTGGCACGGGACGTGGGCGGCCCGCAGGAGTCCGTCCGGGTGGTGACGCTCACCGATCTGGACCCGGCCGAGGTCGACATGCGGACGCTGCTGCTCGTCGGCTCGTCGCAGACGCGGGTCGTGCGGCGCGGCGACGGAACCGCGGTGGCGTGGACCCCGCGGCGGTACCCCCAGGCGCCGGTGGGCGGCGCCTGAGGCCCCGGGCGAAGCCGGTCGGCTTCGCCCGGCCGTCGAGCCGTGCCCCCCACGGCCGCCGGTTTCCCGTACGGCGGCCGGGCCTTTTTCGTACCGCGGCCGGGCTCCTCCCGTGCCGCGGCCGGGCCCCTCCCGTACCGCGGCCGGGCTCCTCCCGTGCCGCGGCCGGAGCCCTTCCGTACGGCGGCCGGGCTCCTTCCGTACCGCGCGCCCGGGGCCCGGGGCCGTAAGGCCCTCGGTCTCGCCGGCGGCCCCCGTCGCGGAACCCCGGGGCCGTCCCGGACGGTCAGCCGGCCGAGGCGGCCACCCAGGCGGCGGCCTCCTCCACCGTCGACACGACCGGGACGCCGTCCGGGGCGGGCGGCCTGCGGACGATCACCACCGGCAGGCCCGCCTCGCGGGCGGCCGCCAGCTTCGGGGCCGTGGCCGCGCCGCCGCTGTCCTTGGTGACCAGCACGTCGATCCCGTACGTCCGCAGGACCTCGCGCTCCCCCTCCAGCGTGAAGGGGCCCCGGTCGAGGAGGACCTCCATCCGCGCCGGGTGCGGCGGCTCCGGCGGGTCCACCGAGCGGACCAGGAACCACGTCTCGGGCACGTCCGCGAAGGCCGCCAGGCCCATGCGGCCCGTGGTCAGGAACACCCGCCGCCCGAGCCCCGGCACGGTGCGCGCCGCCTCCTCCAGGGACGCCACGGGGCGCCAGTCGTCACCCTGCACGGGGGCCCATCCGGGGCGCCGCAGGGCGAGCAGGGGAACATGGGACGTGGCGGCGGCCCGCGCCGCGTTGAAACTGATCGTCCCGGCGAAGGGGTGAGTGGCGTCGATGACCGCGTCCACCTGGTGCTCCCGCACCCAGCCGGCCAGACCGTCGGCACCGCCGAAACCGCCCACCCGCACCCCGCCCGGCAGCAGCCTCGGGTCGGCGACCCGGCCCGCGAGCGAGCTGGTCACCCGGACGCCGTCCGCGTCCAGCCTCTCCGCCAGACGACGGCCCTCGGTCGTGCCGCCGAGGATCAACACATGCATGGGACACCGTCCATGAGTACGAGCGGGGGGCGCACCGCCCAACTCAAGCACACCGGTCTCCGGCCCGGCTGGACGACCGGTGCCTGTGCGACGGCGGCCGCCACGGCGGCTTACACCGCCCTGCTGACCGGGGACTTCCCCGATCCGGTGACGATCACGCTGCCGAAGGGGCAGACCCCGGCCTTCGCGCTCGCCGCGGAGGAGCACGGTGGCTCGTACGCGATGGCGGGCGTCGTGAAGGACGCCGGCGACGACCCGGACGTGACGCACGGGGCGCTCGTCCGCTCGACGGTACGGCTGCTGCCCCCCGGCTCCGGCGTGGTGTTCCGAGCCGGGCCCGGGGTCGGCACCGTCACCCGCCCGGGCCTCCCCCTCGCCGTGGGGGAACCCGCCATCAACCCGGTACCGCGTCAGATGATCCGCGACCACGTGGCGCGGGTCGCCGCCGCGCACGGCGGCACCGGTGACGTGGAGGTCACCGTCTCCGTGGACGACGGCGAGGAGATCGCCCGTTCTACGTGGAACGGGCGCCTCGGCATCCTCGGCGGCCTGTCCATCCTCGGCACGACCGGGATCGTCGTGCCGTACTCGTGCTCCGCGTGGATCGACTCCATCCGCCGCGGTGTGGATGTGGCGCGCGCCGCGGGCCGCACCCACGTCGCGGGCTGCACGGGGTCGACTTCCGAGAGGACCGTCACGTCCCTGTACGACCTGCCGGAGGACGCCCTCCTCGACATGGGCGACTTCGCGGGCGCCGTACTGAAGTACGTCCGTCGCCATCCGGTGGACCGGCTCACCATCTGCGGCGGTTTCGCGAAACTGTCCAAGCTGGCGGCGGGCCACCTGGACCTGCACTCGGCGCGCTCCCAGGTCGACAAGGCGCTCCTCGCGGACCTGGCCCGCGAGGCGGGTGCCGACGAGTCCCTCGCCGCCGAGGTCGCCGTCGCCAACACGGGCCTAGCGGCCCTCCAGCTCTGCGCCGCCCGGGGCGTCCCCCTGGGCGATCGCGTCGCGGAGGCCGCCCGCGACCAGGCCCTGTCCGTCCTCCGCGGCGCCCCGGTCGTGGTCGACGTCGTCTGCATCGACCGCGCGGGCACGGTCGTGGGCCGCAGCACCCCCCGGTAAGCCGCCGGGCCTCCCCAGCAGGCACCCGGCCCTCCCGCCTCCCACCAGGCACCCGGCCCTCCCACCGGGCCGCCGGGCCCTCCGGGCAGGGTCCGGCGCACCCGCCCCGGTCGGCGCCCGGCTGCCACGGACCGTGCCGTCAAACGGACCGTCCCGCCGAGGGTGCGTGCCACCGGGATCCCGTACCCCGGGCCCGGCAGCCGTGCCGGGCGGCCCGGCACGGTGCCCCGGTACGGACCAGTGGCCGACCCGTGCCGAACCCCTCCGGCCCCCGGCCCCGCGGCCGAGGACGTCCGGCAGGCCGGGGCGGACGTCCGGTGGTCCCGGCCGCGGCCGCGGTCGCACCGGATCACGACCGTTAACGTGACGGCACCGTCGTGGTCGAGAGGGGACCGGTGTGCGCCCGCGGAACAGACCCTACGAGCAGGGGATGCTCGATGTCGGGGACGGCAACCTCCTCCACTGGGAGGCCCACGGCAACCCCTCCGGCAAACCGGCCCTCGTCGTGCACGGCGGACCGGGCTCCGGCAGCGATCCGGGTGCCGTACGCCGCTTCGAACTCACCCGCTACCGCGTCGTCCTCTTCGACCAGCGCGGGTGCGGCCGCAGCACCCCGCACGCGAGCGACCCCGCCACCGACCTGGCCGTCAACACCACGCACCACCTCCTTTCCGACATGGAACGGCTCCGCCTCCACCTGGGCGTCGACCGCTGGCTGCTGTACGGCGGCTCATGGGGGTCGACGCTCCTGCTGGCGTACGCCGAGGCCCACCCGGACCGCGTCACGGAGGTCGTCGTCCCGGCCGTCACGACGACCCGCCGCTCCGAGATCGCCTGGTTGTACGAGGGCGTGGGCCGGTTCTTCCCGGAGGCCTGGGAGCGGTTCCGGGAGGGTTCGGGCACCGACGCGGACACCGCCGCCGACCTGGTCGCCGCGTACGCCCGCCTGACCGGTCACCCCGACCGGGAGGTGCGGGAGAAGGCCACGGCCGACTGGTGCGCCTGGGAGGACGCGGTGGTGTCCCCGGAGGGGGCGGGGACCCCGTACGCGGACAGGCCGGACGCGGACCGCCTCGCCATGGTCCGCATCTGCGCGCACTACTTCTCCCACGGCGCCTGGCTGGAAGAGGGCGCCCTGCTGCGTGACGCGCACCGGCTCGCCGGTATCCCCGGTGTCCTCGTCCACGGCCGGCTGGACCTGGGCAGTCCGCTCACCACCGCGTGGGAGCTGGCCCGCGCGTGGCCGGACGCCGAACTGACCGTCGTGGCGGACTCCGGCCACCTGGGCACGGAGGCGACCCGCGCGCACGTCCGCGCGGCCCTGGACCGCTTCGCCTCGGGGCGCCCTGCCCTGTGACCCCGCAGGCGCAAGCCGTCGTGCGTGCTCGCCCCCCGTGCGCGACCATCGGTTCACGAGCACCCGCGGCTCCCGTCCCGTCCCCCGGTCCGGGGCGGACGCCTCCCTCACGCGGGGCCCGCCGGCCGCGCTCACCGGAGCACCGGCCCGGCGCGGCCCCGGGGAGTGAGCGTTCCCCGGTCCGTACGGCGTCGCCGACCGCACGGGCGCCGACCGCCGCCCCGGCGGCGGAGGCACCACCGCGGCCGTCCGGCGGAAGGCGACCTCCGCCGCCGGGGCGCGGTCGCGGG
>JAAXOU010000133.1 GCA_012396115.1 Streptomyces somaliensis DSM 40738
CGCAGCGACGCCGCCGGCCAGGCCGCCGGGGCGCGCGGCGCCGGCCCGGCGGCCTGGCCCGCGACCACGGCGAGGAACAGCAGGAGTACCAGGGCCGCCGGCGGGGCGGCGGTCGGAGAGCGTCGGTCCATGACCGCAACTGTCCCCCGATCCGCCCACCCGGGTGGATCACGGCTCCGGTCTGTGGACGACGGCGCCGCCTGTGGACAGCGCCGTCACCCGGCGGTGCCCAGGTCCCGTACACTTCTTCTGGCGATCCGGGCCACCGGGTCGACTTCGCACGCCCCGCCACCGCCCTCACCGGCCGTGGCAGCGCTCATCGGTCCATTCGTGGCACAGCGCGCCGGGGCGTCAGGGAACAACCGACACACCAAGGAGATACGGCCATGGCCGTCGTCACGATGCGGGAGCTGCTGGAGAGCGGCGTCCACTTCGGTCACCAGACCCGCCGTTGGAACCCGAAGATGAAGCGCTTCATCTTCACCGAGCGCAACGGCATCTACATCATCGACCTGCTCCAGTCGCTGTCGTACATCGACCGCGCCTACGAGTTCGTCAAGGAGACCGTCGCGCACGGCGGCTCCATCATGTTCGTCGGCACGAAGAAGCAGGCGCAGGAGGCCATCGCCGAGCAGGCGACCCGCGTCGGCATGCCGTACGTCAACCAGCGCTGGCTGGGCGGCATGCTCACCAACTTCTCCACCGTGTACAAGCGCCTCCAGCGCCTCAAGGAGCTTGAGGCGATCGACTTCGAGGACGTGGCCGCCTCCGGCCTCACCAAGAAGGAGCTCCTGGTCCTCTCCCGCGAGAAGACCAAGCTGGAGAAGACCCTCGGCGGCATCCGCGACATGCAGAAGGTGCCCAGCGCCGTCTGGATCGTCGACACCAAGAAGGAGCACATCGCCGTCGGCGAGGCGCGCAAGCTCAACATCCCGGTCGTCGCGATCCTCGACACCAACTGCGACCCCGACGAGGTCGACTACAAGATCCCGGGCAACGACGACGCGATCCGCTCCGTCACCCTGCTCACCCGCGTGATCGCCGACGCCGTCGCCGAGGGCCTCATCGCCCGCTCCGGCGTCGCCACCGGCGACAGCAAGCCGGGCGACAAGGCGGCCGGCGAGCCGCTCGCCGAGTGGGAGCGCGACCTGCTCGAGGGTGAGAAGAAGGCCGACGAGGCCGAGAAGCCGGCCGACGAGGCCGAGAAGCCCGCCGAGGAGGCCGAGAAGCCGGCCGAGGCCCCCGCCGCCGAGGCTCCGGCCGCCGAGGCCGAGCAGGCCTGACCAGCGGTACCGGGACCGAGGCCCGGGCCCGTGCCCGGTCCGACCGGTCCGGTCGTCGACGGAGGGGGCCGCAAGCCCCCTCCGTCATCCCGTAGATCCCGGTAGATCCTCCAGACTCGAGAGAGATTCACAGATCATGGCGAACTACACCGCCGCTGACGTCAAGAAGCTTCGCGAGCTCACCGGCGCCGGCATGATGGACTGCAAGAAGGCGCTGGACGAGTCCGACGGCAACGTCGACAAGGCCGTCGAGGCCCTGCGCATCAAGGGCCAGAAGGGCGTCGCCAAGCGCGAGGGCCGCTCCGCCGAGAACGGCGCCGTCGTCTCCCTGATCGCCGACGACCACGCCTCCGGCGTCCTCGTCGAGCTGAAGTGCGAGACGGACTTCGTCGCCAAGGGCGAGAAGTTCCAGTCGGTCGCGGGCCAGCTCGCCCAGCACGTCGCCGCCACCGCCCCGGCCGACATCGACGCGCTGCTCTCCTCCGAGATCGAGCCCGGCAAGACCGTCCAGGCGTTCGTCGACGAGGCCAACGCCAACCTCGGCGAGAAGATCGTCCTCGACCGCTTCGCGCGGTTCTCCGGCGGCTACGTCACCGCGTACATGCACCGCACCATGCCGGACCTGCCGCCGCAGATCGGCGTCCTCGTCGAGCTCGACAAGGAGAACGCCGAGGTCGCCAAGGGCGTCGCGCAGCACATCGCCGCCTTCGCCCCGAAGTACCTCTCCAAGGAGGACGTCCCGGCCGAGGTCGTCGAGGCCGAGCGCCGCGTCGCCGAGGAGACCACCCGCGCCGAGGGCAAGCCCGAGGCCGCGCTGCCGAAGATCGTCGAGGGCCGCCTCAACGGCTTCTTCAAGGACGCGACGCTGCTCGGCCAGCCGTACGCGCTCGACAACAAGAAGTCCGTCCAGCAGATCCTGGACGAGGCCGGCGTCACCCTGAAGCGCTTCGCGCGCATCAAGGTCGGCATCTGAGTCCGTACCCGACGGACACCGGACCCCGCGGGGTCGCAGCAGCCGTCCGCGTCCGCGCCGGACGGCCGCAGATCTGACGAGGAGGCCATTGCCGCACAGGGACACCAGCACCCCCGGCAATGGCCTTCTTCGTATGCGCACGAGGAGATCTCCAATGAATCAGGGCGCCGCACAGGGCGACGACAACACCGGTAAGAAAGCCGGCCGCTTCCTGCTGAAGCTGTCCGGCGAGGCGTTCTCCGGCGGCGGCGGCCTCGGCGTCGACCCCGACGTGGTGCACGCCATCGCCCGAGAGATCGCCGCGGTCGTCCGGGACGGCGCGCAGATCGCGGTCGTCATCGGCGGCGGCAACTTCTTCCGCGGCGCCGAGCTCCAGCAGCGCGGCATGGACCGGGCCCGTTCCGACTACATGGGCATGCTCGGCACGGTCATGAACTGCCTCGCCCTCCAGGACTTCCTGGAGAAGGAGGGCATCCAGTCCCGCGTCCAGACCGCGATCACCATGGGGCAGGTCGCCGAGCCCTACATCCCGCTGCGTGCCGTCCGCCACCTGGAGAAGGGCCGCGTCGTGATCTTCGGCGCAGGCATGGGCATGCCGTACTTCTCCACCGACACCACCGCCGCCCAGCGCGCACTGGAGATCGACGCCGAGGCTCTCCTCATGGGCAAGAACGGGGTCGACGGGGTCTACGACTCCGACCCGAAGACCAACCCGGACGCCGTGAGGTTCGACGCCCTGGAGTACGGCGAGGTGATCGCCCGCGACCTCAAGGTCGCCGACGCCACCGCCGTCACCCTCTGCCGCGACAACAAGCTGCCGATCCTCGTCTTCGAACTCCTCGCGGCCGGCAACATCGCCCGCGCCGTGAAGGGTGAGAAGATCGGCACTCTCGTGAGCGACGAGGTCACCCGGCACTGAACCCTCCCGGGCCCTCGGCCCCGATCGGGCAGGAGGCACCCCCGCCGCCCGGCCGGGGATGGACAAAGCCCTGCCGGTCGGACACCGTGCAGGAGAAGACGCGACGCAGGTTCCGCGGCCGTGGTGCACGCCGGGACGAAACCAAGACACGCAGGAGCAAGTGGTGATCGAAGAAACCCTCCTCGAAGCCGAGGAGAAGATGGAGAAGGCCGTCCTGGTCGCCAAGGAGGACTTCGCCGCGATCCGCACCGGACGTGCGCACCCGGCCATGTTCAACAAGATCGTGGCCGACTACTACGGTGCCCTCACGCCGATCAACCAGCTGGCCTCCTTCTCCGTGCCGGAGCCGCGGATGGCCGTGGTGACCCCGTTCGACAAGACCGCCCTGCGCAACATCGAGCAGGCGATCCGCGACTCCGACCTCGGCGTCAACCCGTCCAACGACGGCAACATCATCCGGGTGGTCTTCCCCGAGCTCACCGAGGAGCGCCGCCGCGACTACATCAAGGTCGCCAAGGGCAAGGGCGAGGACGCGAAGATCTCGATCCGCGCCGTCCGCCGCAAGGCCAAGGAGACCATCGACAAGCTCGTCAAGGACGGCGAGGTCGGTGAGGACGAGGGCCGCCGTGCGGAGAGGGAGCTCGACGACACCACCGCGAAGTACGTCACGCAGGTGGACGAGCTGCTCAAGCACAAGGAAGCCGAGCTGCTCGAGGTCTGATGAACGACGCTTATCCGGGGGCCCCGCCACGAGGCGGACACTGGGGCCCGCCCGACCGGGGGCGTGCTCCGGTCGCCCCGGCGGGTCCCGCCCCCGACGAGCACGCCCGGTCCGTGGCCCTCGCGCCCGGAGCCCCCGCCGGCGGAGACCAGGACGACCATGACCGGGGGGCCGCTCGGCTGAGCGGCCCCCCGGTCCGTGACGAGATGCCGCAGGAGCCCATGCCACCGGAGCCCGCCGAGCCGCAGGGCCGCTCGCAGCGGAAGAGACAGCAGCGGCGGAAGAAGCAGGCCGGACGCGACCTGCGGGCCGCCATAGGGGTCGGCGTCGGCCTGGGCGCGGTGATCATCGCGTCGCTCTTCGTCCAGAAGGCCGTCTTCGTCGGCGTGATAGCGATCGCCGTCGTCGTCGGCCTGTGGGAGCTGACGTCCCGGCTCCAGGAGCGCAAGGGCATCAGGGCGCCGCTCGTCCCGCTCGCCGTCGGCGGCGCGGCGATGGTCGTCGCCGGGTACGTGCGCGGGGCCGAGGGCGCCTGGACGGCGATGGTGCTGACCGCGTTCGCGGTGCTCGCGTGGCGGATGGCGGAGGCGCCGGAGGGGTACCTCAAGGACGTCACGGCCGGCGTGTTCGCCGCCTTCTACGTGCCGTTCCTGGCGACGTTCGTGTCGCTGATGCTGGCCGCGGACGACGGGCCGCAGCGGGTGCTGACGTTCCTGCTGCTGACCGTCGTCAGCGACACCGGCGCGTACGCGGTCGGCTGGCGCTTCGGCAGGCACAAGCTGGCGCCGCGGATCAGCCCGGGCAAGACCCGGGAGGGCCTGTTCGGCGCGATCGCCTTCGCCATGGTCGCCGGCGCGCTGTGCATGGGCCTCCTCGTCGAGGGCGGCGCGTGGTGGCAGGGCCTGCTCCTGGGCCTCGCGGTCGCGGTCAGCGCCACCCTGGGCGACCTGGGCGAGTCCATGATCAAGCGGGACCTGGGCATCAAGGACATGGGCGCCCTGCTGCCGGGACACGGCGGCATCATGGACCGCCTGGACTCCCTGCTGCCGACGGCGCCGGTGGTGTGGCTGCTGCTGGTGTTCTTCGTCGGAGCGGGTTGACGGCCGGCAGGTACCCTGGAAGGGCCCGCGGCGCCGCGCCGCGGGCCCTTCCCCCCTCCCCGCCGACGCGGGGACGATCCGACGAGGTCCCCGGCTCCGGCACGGAGCCGCCGCCGCACGCGCGGGGCCGGACCCCAGTCCTCACGAGGAGTTGCTCGCGTGGTACGCCCCGTCCCTGGCGAACTCACCTTCGTCGCGCCCCGCGGAGCCAAGAAGCCACCGCGGCACCTCGCCGACCTCACGCCCGCGGAGCGCAGGGAGGCGGTGGCCGCGATCGGCGAGAAGCCGTTCCGCGCCAGGCAGCTCTCCCAGCACTACTTCGCCCGGTACGCCCACGACCCCGCCGAGTGGACCGACATCCCCGCCGCCTCCCGCGGGAAGCTCGCCGAGGAACTGCTGCCGGACCTGATGAACGTCGTCCGGCACGTCTCGTGCGACGGCGACACGACCCGCAAGACCCTGTGGCGGCTGCACGACGGCACGCTCGTCGAGTCGGTGCTCATGCGGTACCCCGACCGCGTGACGATGTGCGTGTCGTCGCAGGCGGGGTGCGGGATGAACTGCCCGTTCTGCGCCACCGGCCAGGCCGGCCTCGACCGGAACCTGTCGACCGCCGAGATCGTCCACCAGATCGTCGACGGGATGCGCGCCCTGCGCGACGGCGAGGTCCCCGGCGGCCCCGCGCGGCTGTCGAACATCGTGTTCATGGGCATGGGAGAGCCGCTCGCCAACTACAACCGCGTCGTCGGCGCCGTCCGCCGCCTCACCGACCCCGAGCCGGACGGCCTCGGTCTGTCGCAGCGCGGCATCACGGTCTCGACGGTCGGCCTGGTCCCGGCGATGCTGCGCTTCGCCGACGAGGGCTTCAAGTGCCGCCTCGCCGTGTCGTTGCACGCCCCCGACGACGAGCTGCGCGACACGCTCGTCCCGGTCAACACGCGCTGGAAGGTCCGCGAGGTCCTCGACGCGGCGTGGGAGTACGCCGGGAAGTCCGGGCGGCGCGTCTCCGTCGAGTACGCGCTGATCCGCGACGTCAACGACCAGGCGTGGCGCGGCGACCTCCTCGGCCGGCTCCTCAAGGGCCGGCGGGTCCACGTCAACCTGATCCCGCTCAACCCGACGCCGGGCTCGAAGTGGACCGCCTCCCGCCCCGAGGACGAGAGGGCGTTCGTCGAGGCCGTCGCCGCGCACGGCGTCCCGGTCACCGTCCGCGACACCCGCGGCCAGGAGATCGACGGGGCGTGCGGCCAGCTCGCGGCGGCCGAGCGCTGACCGGAAACCGTCCCGCTGTAGTCTGATGTTCGAACATCTGGATACATCCGACAGGGGAGCGCCACAGCGCTGAGAGTGCGGTGACCGCCGGGCCGCAGACCCTCTGGACCTCGCCCGGGTCATGCCGGGCAGGGAGTTCGGTCGTCACTCGGGCTGTCGCGCCCCGTCCGCCGCGCCCGCGGCGGGCGGGGCCGTGCCTCTTCCTGGCCGTCCCAGGAGGAACGAGTGAGCACCACCGAGAAGATCACCGCGGGAGCGGTCGCCGCCGCCCTGGGCGCCCTGGCGCTCACGGCGTGCGGGGGCGCGTCCGGCGACGGGGCCGGCGGCGCCGGGTCGAAGACCGTCACGCTCGTCAGCCACGACTCCTTCGCCGCCTCCGACGCCGTCCTGGAGGAGTTCACCCGGCGGACCGGCTACACGGTGAAGGTCCTCAGGAGCGGCGACGCCGTCGAGGCGGTCAACAAGGCCGTCCTCACCAAGGGCGCCCCGCAGGGCGACGTCTTCTTCGGCGTCGACAACACGACCCTCTCCCGCGCCCTCGACAACGACGTGTTCGAGCCGTACCGGGCGAAGGGCCTCGACCGGGTAGCCCCCGCCTTCCGGCCCGACGGGGCCGGGCACCGCGTCACCCCGATCGACTACGGCGACGTCTGCGTCAACTACGACAAAAAGTTCTTCGCCGACCGGAGGCTCGCCCCGCCCGAGACCCTCGACGACCTGGCGGAACCCGCCTACCGGAACCTCCTCGTGGTGGAGAACCCCGAGCGGTCCTCGCCCGGCCTCGGCTTCCTCCTCGGCACGGCCGCCGCGTACGGCGACGGGGGCTGGCAGGGCTACTGGAAGAAGCTGAAGGACAACGGCGTCAAGGTCGTCGACAGCTGGGAGATCGCCTACAACCAGGAGTTCTCCGGCTCCGCCGGCGGCCGGAAGGCCGGGGCCGACCGGCCGCTCGTCGTCTCGTACGCCTCCAGCCCGCCCGCCGAGGTCCTCTACGGCGACCCGAAGCCCGCCGAGGCGCCCACCGGCGTCGCCACCGGCACCTGCTACCGGCAGATCGAGTTCGCCGGGCTGCTGAAGGGCGCCGCCAACGAGGAGGGCGGCAGGGCCCTCCTCGACTTCATGATCGGCAAGAGGTTCCAGGAGGACATGCCGCTGAACATGTTCGTGCACCCGGTGGTGGAGGACGCCCGGCCGCCCGAGCTGTTCACCCGGCACGGCGTCACCGTGGACGAGCCGCTGACCATGGCACCCGGGAAGATCGCCGAGAACCGCGACCGGTGGGTCCAGGCGTGGTCCTCGCTCGTCCTGAAGTAGGCGGACGTCCGGTGGAGGACGCCGGCGCGCGGGGCGCGAGGGCAGCGCGCGCCCGCGGCGGCGCGGTGCGCGGGGCGTTCCTCCTGCTGCCCGCCGCCTTCTTCGCCGTCTTCTTCGCCTACCCGGTCGCGGCCATCGTCGGGCGCGGCCTGAGGACGGACGAGGGGTGGCGGCCCGGCCGACTCGGCGAGGTGCTGACCCGGCCGGACGTCCTCGACGTCCTGTGGTTCACCACCTGGCAGGCGCTCGCCTCGACCGCGCTCACCCTGCTGGTGGCGCTCCCCGGCGCGTACGTCTTCGCGCGCTTCGACTTCCCCGGCAGGCAGGTGCTGCGGGCGGTGGTCACCGTGCCGTTCGTGCTGCCGACCGTGGTCGTGGGCACGGCGTTCCTGGCGCTCCTCGGCCGCGGCGGGCTCCTCGACGAGCTGTGGGGCGTCCGCCTCGACACGACCGTGTGGGCGATCCTCCTGGCCCACGTCTTCTTCAACTACGCCGTCGTCGTCCGCACCGTCGGCGGGCTGTGGGCGCAGCTCGACCCCCGGCAGGAGGAGGCCGCGCGGGTGCTCGGCGCGTCCCGCACCGCCGCCTGGTGCCGGGTGACGCTGCCGGCGCTCGGTCCGGCGGTGGCCGCGGCCGCGCTCATGGTGTTCCTCTTCACGTACACCTCCTTCGGCGTCGTGGCGGTCCTGGGCGGGCCCGCCTACCGCACGCTGGAGGCGGAGATCTACCGGCGGACCGCCCAGCTGCTGGACCTGCCGACGGCCGCCGTGCTCACCCTCGTCCAGTTCGCCGCCGTCGCCTGCGTGCTGGCGCTGCACGCGTGGACCGTACGGCGCCGGGAGACCGCGCTGCGGCTGGTCGACCCGGCGCGCACCGCACGCCGGCCGCGCGGCGCCGGGCAGTGGGCGCTGCTCGGCGGCGTCCTCGCCTCGGTCGCGCTGCTGCTCCTGCTGCCGCTCGGGGTGCTCGTCGCCCGCTCGCTGGACGCCTCCGGCGGCCTCGGCTTCTACCGGGCGCTGCGGTCGGCGGAGGCGAGCGGCGGCACGTTCGCCGTCCCGCCGCTGGAGGCCGTCCGCAACTCCCTGGAGTTCGCGCTCGCCGCGACCGCGATCGCCGTCGTCGTCGGCGGGCTCGCGGCGGCGGCGCTCACCCGGCGGGCCGGACGGCTGGTGCGCGGGTTCGACGCACTGCTGATGCTGCCGCTCGGCGTGTCCGCCGTGACCGTGGGTTTCGGCTTCCTGATCGCGCTGGACGAGCCGCCGCTGGACCTGCGCTCGTCGTGGATCCTGGTGCCGCTGGCGCAGGCCCTGGTCGGGGTGCCCTTCGTCGTACGGACGATGCTGCCCGTGCTGCGCGCGGTCGACGTGCGGCTGCGGGAGGCGGCCGCCGTGCTCGGGGCGTCGCCGCTGCGGGCGTGGCGGGAGGTGGACCTGCCGATGGTGCGGCGGGCGCTGCTGGTCGCGGCCGGGTTCGCGTTCGCCGTGTCGCTCGGCGAGTTCGGCGCCACCGTGTTCCTCGCCCGCGCCGACCGTCCGACGCTGCCGGTGGCCGTGGCACGGCTGCTCGGCCGGCCCGGCGAACTCAACCAGGGGCAGGCGATGGCGCTGTCCACGATCCTGATGGCGGTGTGCGCGGTCGCGCTGCTGCTGCTCGAACGCGTCCGGGCGGACCGTGAGGGGGAGTTGTGAGGACGCTGCTTCGGCTGGAGGGCGTGACCGTCCGTTTCGGCGCCCGCACCGCCCTGGACGCGGTGGACCTGGCGGTCGCCGAGCACGAGACCGTCTGCGTGCTGGGGCCGAGCGGCAGCGGCAAGTCGACCCTGCTGCGGGTGGTCGCCGGACTCCTGCCGGCCGACGCCGGCCGGGTGCTGCTGGACGGCGCCGACCAGGCCGGCGTGCCCGTGCACCGGCGCGGGGTCGGGCTGATGTTCCAGGACCACCAGCTGTTCCCGCAGCGGGACGTGGCCGGGAACGTCGGGTTCGGGCTGCGGATGCGAGGGGTGCCGCGCGCCGAGCGGGCCGCGCGGGTGGCGGAGCTGCTGGACCTCGTGGGCCTGCCGGGCGCCGGGCGCCGGTCCGTGGCCGCGCTGTCCGGCGGTGAGCAGCAGCGCGTCGCGCTCGCCAGGGCGCTGGCCCCCGGCCCGCGGCTGCTGATGCTGGACGAGCCGCTCGGCCAGCTCGACCGGGGGCTGCGGGAGCGGCTCGTCACCGAACTGCGCGGCCTGTTCG
Source organism: Streptomyces somaliensis DSM 40738 (assembly GCA_012396115.1). Lineage (GTDB taxonomy): Bacteria > Actinomycetota > Actinomycetes > Streptomycetales > Streptomycetaceae > Streptomyces > Streptomyces somaliensis. The sequence continues at coordinate 9,811 of JAAXOU010000133.1, forward strand.
GCCGGCTCGGCACGACCGTGCTGGCCGTCACGCACGACCAGGCCGAGGCGTTCGCGCTCGCCGACCGGGTCGTCGTCATGCACGAGGGCCGCATCGCGCAGGCGGGCACCCCGCTGGAGGTGTGGCAGCGGCCCGCGTCCGAGTTCGTCGCCCGGTTCCTCGGCTTCGACAACGTGGTCGCCGCGACCGTGGACGGTGCCGCCGCCGACACCCCGTGGGGCAGGATCCCCGTGCCGCCCGGCACCCCGCCCGGCGCGGCCCGCCTGCTGGTGCGGCCCGCCGGCGTACGGCTCGGCGACCCCGCCGGCGGTTTGCGGTGCACGGTCGAGGGGCGGACGTTCCGGGGCCACCACGTGGCGGTCCTGCTGCGGCCGGCCGGCGCGGAGGCACCCGTACTGGAGGCCGAGTGCGCCCTGCGGGAGGCGCCGGAGCAGGGCGCGACGGTCGGCGCCGCGTTCGACCCGGACGAGGTCGTCGTCCTGGGCTGACGGTCAGCACCACGCACACGGGCGGCGCGTCCGCGTTCGGTAGGCCCCTGTCGCGCGCCCCAGTGCCACCCCGTACACCGAGAAGCCCCCGTACGCGACGGCCACCACCCACGGAGCGTGGTCCCCGAGCCCCACGTCGACCGGCCCGGCCCACACCAGCGCCCCCGTCACCGCCAGGAACACCCCGAACGGGGCGAGCGCCGCGGCCCCCGCCCATCCGAGCGCCAGCAGCACCGCCCGCACCGGCCCCGCCCTCCACGACCGGGTGAGCGCCAGCGCCAGCCCCATCCCGACGACGGCCAGCACGGCGGTCGCGTCCACCCCGTGCGCGTACAGGCGGATCGCCAGGTCGCTCGCGTAGCGCGGGTCCAGACCGGGGCGGCCCCCACCGGTGTACCCGACCGTCCAGCCCAGTGCCCAGGCCGTCTTCATCACGGCGTACGGCACGAGTGCGGCCACGGCGACCAGCCCCGCCCCCGTGGACCGGGCGCCCGCGGCCGCACGGGCACCTCCGCAGCACGCGCACACGCCCCGCCCGTGCCGCCGGTACGCCAGCCCCGCGCCCGTCCACAGGGCGGCGCCCACCACGGCGGCGCCCTGGTTGGCCCACGCGGCCCAGTCCATCGGCGGCTGGTCGCGGCTGAGGAACGCCAGCACTCGCGTCGGGCTCAGCAGGAAGCCGAACCCGGACGTCAGGCACAGCACCACCACCCCCCACGCCGCCCGCCCGGGCCACCCCCGCCCCGGCCACCGCCGCATCCCGTACG
>JAAXOU010000134.1 GCA_012396115.1 Streptomyces somaliensis DSM 40738
CTTCGCCCGCGCGGAGGCCGCCGGGCGCGGAGGACTGCCGGGCGCCGCGTTCGCAGTCGGCCACCAGGGCGAGCGCGCGGCGGCCGGCGACCGTGCCGCGCTTGTCGGCGAGGGCGCCGCGCAGCGCGATGGACGCCTCCAGCTCGGCGCGCGCCCGGTCGAGGTTCCCCCCGCACAGGGCGAGGACGCCCAGTTCGTGGTGGAAGTACGCCTCCTCGGCGACCTCCCCGGCGAGCCGGGCGGCGACCTGGCCGGAGCGCAGCGCCCGCTCCCAGGCGCCCCAGCGCAGGCCGGCCGCGAGGGCGGGCGCCGCGCTGCGGGCGAGGAGGACGGCGGTGCTGGCGTGTCCGGCCTCCTGGCTGGAGGCGAGGGCGTGCAGCGCGGCGAGCACCGCGTCGGCCTCGGCGGCGACCCGCTCGGGGGCGACGGACGGGTGGCCCACCCACCAGGCGTAGTGCTGGGCCGCGGTGTGGGCGCGGGCCGGGGCGCCCTCGCCGTAGCCGTGTCCGGCGAGCTGCTCGGTGACGCCGGGGGCCAGGCGGTGGCGCGGGCCGACGGGGGTGAGCAGACCGCAGCGGAGGAGTTCGCCGAGCGCGGCGTCGGCGTGGGTGTCCCCGATGAGGGCGGGGAGGTGCGCCTGGTGGGGTACCTCCCCGCCGAGGGCGACGGAGAAGCGGAGGGTTTCGCGGGCGGTCTCGGAGAGCCGGGAGGCCAGCAGCGCGGCGGGCGCGGCGGCCTCGCCGAGGCTCGGCAGGGGCACGTCGCGGACCCGGGTGGACGCCTCCCCGCCCGGGGCCCCGTCGCCGTCCTGCGGGGCGGGGGTGCGCAGGGCGTCGCGCTGCTGCAGCAGGGCGCCGGCCTGGACGAAGCGGAGGGGCAGGCCCTCGGACTCGAACCAGAGGTCGCCCGCCCAGTTGGCCTCCTCGTCGGTGAGGGGCCGGTCGACGGCGTGCTCGAGGAGTTCGAGGGTGGTGGACCGGTCGAGACCGGTGAGGGGCATCTCCTCGACGGAGGCGTCCGGGGAGGGCGCGGGCGTGCCCGGGGTGGCCGCGAGGAGGAACGCGCACTCGGGGGCGGCGTCGAGGAGTTCGTCGAGCGCCGCACCGCCGAACTCGAGGTCGTCGAGGAGGACGACGGCGCCGATCTCGCGGACGAGGGCGAGCAGCCCGGCCCGGTCGGGGCGGTGGCCCGGGGCGTGGTGCACGGCCGCGAAGAGGTCGTACAGGAGGTCGCCGAGGGTCTGGCGGTGGCCGGAGAGGCGGATCACGCCGTCGGGCGCGAGGTCGGCGCAGTCGGCGGCGACGGCGTCGAGGAGGCGGGTGCGGCCGGAACCGGCGGGGCCGGTGAGGCGCACGGAACGGCCGCGGGAGAGGAGCTGTACGAGCCGCTCGCGCTGTTCGGCGCGGTTCAGGAGCGGCGGGAGCGGGGCGGCGGGCCCGGCGGGGACGGGCGGGGCGGCGGCCCGGTCGCGGTCGGCGCGCTGCTCGGGGGTGTGCCGGACGGGGGGCTCGGGCTGGCGGCCGGGCGGGCACGGCTCGATCTCGCTGCCGTCGACCGGGTTGACGGTGAGGAGGAAGTCGCCGGCGACGAGCCGGGCGGTGCGGACGGGTGTCCTGCCGGCGCCGAGCGCGGCGGGCGGGTCGTCGCGGGACGTGCGCGGGTGGCCGGCGTCGTCGCCCGGGCGGGCGGCGCCGTCGGTGGTCTCGTGGCCGTGGTCGTCCGGCCGCGGGTGCATCGGGTCCATGGTGAAAGCCCCTCAAAAGCGTGGTGCGGCGAAACCCCTCCCGGCCGATCTGCACGCACGGTGTCGCTTCTGGTCCGGTGCCCGCCGTGTGGGTCCGTCGATGGGCAGACGTCCGAAACCCTAGACGCTCGACGGGCCGCGGGAAACAGTCGGGGCACCGGCCGCCCCAGACGTCACGGTCTTGTGAGTATGGGCGGCTGGGGCCGCCTGGGGTGTTTTGCTCCCCCGCGCGGGGCCGGACGCGCCTTCGCGGAGGGCGGGTCGGGGATCTGGGCCCACCCGTACGGCGGGAGCGCGCGGCGGGAGCGGCGCCCGTACGCGCCTCCGGGGGCACCGGGTGCGCTCCCCCGGACGAGGGCGTTCCGGAACGGTGTGTTCCGCCCGGTCGGGAGCGTGCTCCCCCACGCCCTCAGACGCGGGGGAGCGACTCCGCGGCGAGGCCGCCCTCGATGGCGAGGATGCGGTGGAGCCTGGTGGCCACCAGCAGGCGCTGCATCTGGGGCGGCACGCCGCGCAGGACGAGGCGCCGGCCGCAGCGGCCGGCGCGGCGGTGGGCGCCCATGATGACCCCGAGCCCGGTGGCGTCCCAGGAGTCGAGGCCGGTCAGGTCGAGCACGAGGTCGCCGGCTCCGTCGTCGACGGCCGAGTGCAGGACCGTACGGGCGTCCGCCGCGCTGCGGACGTCGAGGCGGCCCCCGACGACCAGCTCGGTGTGGTCGCCCCTGATGTGCATATGCGCTCCCCGGGAGTGCTGTTCTTGTTCCGTCACGTCTCTCTGTCTGCAACAAGGGACCACCGCGTCACCCGGGCAGTTGCGCTTCGTAAGCGAATCGATACCGAGTTCACCCCAAAGGGCGAACCCGGCTTGCTGGGGGGCGGTCAGTACTTGTAGAAGCCCTGCCCGCTCTTGCGTCCGATGTCACCCGCGTCCACCATCCGGCGCATCAGCTCCGGCGGGGCGAACTTCTCGTCCTGGGACTCCGTGTAGATGTTGCCGGTGGCGTGGAGGAGGATGTCGACGCCGGTGAGGTCGGCGGTGGCGAGCGGGCCCATCGCGTGGCCGAACCCCAGCTTGCACGCGGTGTCGATGTCCTCGGCGGAGGCCACGCCGGACTCGTACAGCCTGGCCGCCTCGACGACGAGGGCGGAGATGAGGCGCGTGGTGACGAAGCCGGCCACGTCGCGGTTGACGACGATGCAGGTCTTGCCGACCGACTCGGCGAACTCCCGGGCGGTGGCCAGGGTTTCGTCGCTGGTCTTGTGGCCGCGGACGAGTTCGCACAGCCGCATCATCGGGACGGGCGAGAAGAAGTGCGTGCCGACGACCCGCTCCGGGCGCCCGGTGACCGCCGCGATCTTGGTGATCGGGATGGCGGAGGTGTTGGAGGCGAGGACCGCGTCGTCGCGGACCAGCCCGTCGAGGGCGCGGAAGATCTCGTGCTTGACCTCCAGCTTCTCGAAGACGGCCTCCACGACGAGGTCGGCGTCGGCGGCGGCGTCGAGGTCGGTGGTGGGGGTGATGCGGGCCAGCGCGGCCTCGGCGTCGGCCGCGTCGAGCTTCCCCTTGGAGACGAACTTGTCGTACGACGCCTTGATGCCGTCCGTACCGCGGGTCAGGGCGGCGTCTGTGACGTCGCGCAGCACGACGTCCCAGCCGGCCTGGGCGGAGACCTGCGCGATACCGGACCCCATGAGTCCGGCGCCGATGACGGCGAGCTTCCTGGCCACGATCAATCCCCTTCACACGCGTCCGCTTTTCGGTTCTCCGGCGGGAGGTTACTGCCCGGGAGGGTCCGCGGGGCGGTGAAGAGATGCGCGTCACGTCTCGGATGACGGACATCACAGGGGAGCGCTCCCTCAGGCGGGTCGCGCCGCGTAGGCGAGGACGCGTTCGCCCAGGAGCGTCTCCATCTCGTCGAGGAGGGCGAGGGCTCCGCGGGAGACCTCCCGGAGGTCGCGGCGCCCGGCCGTTTCGGCGGAGATCCACTGCGTGAGCGCGGTGTACAGCCAGTCGAGCTGCCCGGCGACCAGGGCGGGCACGGGGTCGTCCTCCGGGGCCGCGACCTCGGCGCGCAGGGTGCGCTCCAGCTCCCTCAGGCCGTCCTGCCGGATCTGCCAGAGGCGGGAGCGCAGGGTGGGCGCCTCCAGGACGACGCGCATGAAGTCCGCGTGCCCCTCGAAGAGGCCGACGGCGTAGGAGAGGGTCTCGACGGCCTCGCGCAGCTCGCGCAGCACCGCCCCGGCGGCCGACTCGCCGTCCCTGCGCCCGCGCACCCAGCGCGCGAGGCGGTCGACGGCGTCCTCGCCGCGGTCGAGGAAGAGGTCCTCCTTGGCGGGGAAGTAGTTGTAGACGGTGTTGACCGAGACCTCGGCGGCCTCGGCGATCTCGGTGATCGTGACGGCGTCGAAGCCCCTCTCCAGGAACAGACCCGTGGCCACGTCGGAGATGTGCTGCCTGGTCCGCCTCTTCTTCCGCTCCCTGAGTCCCTCGGCCATGGCCTCATCCTAGCCTTCTTGAAGCAGCTGAAAACTTGGGGTTATTGCAAAATTGCTATCGACTCTGCTTTTCTGGGGGCATGGCAACGGCAATCATCAGTGCCTCCGGGCTGACCCGCACCTTCCGCGGACGGGGCGGCGACGTGGAGGCCGTCCGCGGCATCGACCTGACGGTCCGGCCGGGCGAGATCCTCGGCTTCCTCGGCCCCAACGGCACCGGCAAGACCACCACCCTGCGCATGCTCGCCACGCTGCTGCGCCCCACCGCCGGAACCGCGACCGTCGCCGGGTGCGACCTGCTCGCCGACCCGGCCGGCGTGCGCCGCGGGATCGGCTACGTCCCCCAGTCCGGCGGCGTCGACCCGGGCGTCCCCGTACGGGAGGAACTGGTCACCCAGGGCCGCCTCCACCGCGCGGGCAGGGCGGAGGCGGCCGACCGCGCGGCCGAACTCGCCCGCGACCTGGACCTCACCGACCTCCTCGACCGGCCCTGCGCGGCGCTGTCCGGTGGGCAGCGGCGGCGCCTGGACATCGCGCTGGGCCTCGTGCACCGACCCGACGTACTGCTCCTCGACGAACCCACCACCGGCCTCGACCCGGCCGGCCGCGCGGACCTGTGGCGGCTCGTGCGGCACCTGCGGGACACCCACGGCACGACGGTCCTCCTCACCACCCACTACCTCGACGAGGCCGACGAGCTGTCCGACCGGATCGTCGTCGCCGACCGCGGCGAGGTCGTCGCCGAGGGCACGCCCGCCGCGCTGAAGGAGCGGTACGCGGGCTCGCCCGACGCCTCGCTGCAGGAGGCGTTCCTCGCCGTCACCGGCCGCGGCCCCGTGCCCACCGACACCGCCCCGATCGCCGTCTAGGAGGACGCCTTGCTACTTCACGACACGGCACTGGTCTTCGGGCGGTGCGCCCGGCAGACCCTGCGCTCCCGTTTCCACGTGTTCTTCGGCGTGTTGATGCCCCTGCTGTACCTGTTCTTCTTCGGCCCGCTGCTCACCCGGCTGCCGCTCGGCGGCCGGGGGGACTCCTGGCAGGTGCTCGTACCGGGGCTGCTGCTCCAGCTCGGCCTGTTCGGCGCGTCGTTCGCCGGCTTCGGGGCCGTCCTCGAGAAGCAGTGGGGGGTGATCGAAAGGATGCGGGCCACGCCGGTGAGCCGGCTCGCCCTGCTACTCGGCCGCGTCCTGCGGGACGCCGCGCTCCTCGTCCTCCAGGCGGTCCTGCTGGTGCTGGCGGCGCTGGTGATGGGACTGCGCGCGCCGCTGGGCGGGATCCTCGTCGGCTTCGCCTTCGTCGCCGCGCTGACGGTGACCCTGGCGTCCCTGTCGTACGCGCTGGCGCTGCGGGCCTCCTCCCCGCAGGAGTTCGGGCCCGTCGTCAACGCGGTGACCATGCCGTCGATGCTGCTGTCGGGGCTGGTGCTGCCGATGACGCTGGCGCCCGGCTGGCTCGACCTGCTGTCGCGGCTGATGCCGCTGCGCTACCTGGTGGACGCTGTGCGGTCCGCGTACGCCGGGGACTACGGCAGCCCGGACATGCTGTACGGGACGCTCGCCGCCACAGTCTGCGCGGTGCCGGCCGTGGCGATCGGCACACGGGGCTTCCGGAGGGCCGGTGCGTAACTAGGCTGGCCGCATGGTCAACCTGACGCGCATCTACACCCGCACCGGCGACAAGGGCACGACGGCGCTCGGCGACATGAGCCGCACCGCCAAGACGGACCTCCGGATCGCGGCGTACGCCGACGCGAACGAGGCGAACGCCGCGATCGGAGCCGCCATCGCCCTCGGCGACCTGCCCGAGGAGGTCGTCAAGGTCCTCGTCCGGGTGCAGAACGACCTGTTCGACGTGGGCGCGGACCTGTCGACCCCGGTGGTGGAGGACCCGCAGTACCCGCCGCTGCGGGTGGAGCAGTCGTACGTCGACAAGCTGGAGGCGGACTGCGACCGGTTCCTGGAGGGCCTGGAGAAGCTCCGCTCCTTCATCCTGCCGGGCGGCACGCCCGGCGCGGCGCTGCTGCACCAGGCGTGCACGGTGGTCCGCCGCGCCGAGCGCTCGACGTGGGCGGCGCTGGAGGTGCACGGCGAGACGATGAACGCCCTGACCGCCACCTACCTCAACCGCCTCTCCGACCTGCTGTTCATCCTGGCGCGGACGGCGAACAAGGAGGTCGGCGACATCCTCTGGGTGCCCGGCGGAGAACGCTGACCCCCCGGCCCCGCCCCGCCGGGGGTCCGGGGTCCGGGGGTCCGGGGGATCGTCCCCCGGAACAGCACGGCATCCCGGCGCGAACGGCGAACAAGGAGGTCGGCGACATCCTCCGGGTACCCGGCGGAGAACGCTGACCCCGCCCGGCCCCGCCCCGCCGGGGGCCGGGCGGGGGTGTCAGGCGTCCGTGCGGACCGGTTTCCCCTCCTCCTCGGGGGCCTTCTTCGGCCAGATCGCGTAGGACAGGGCGATCAGCCCGTGGACGCCCACCACCCGCCATGCCGTGCCCATCCAGCTCTGCAGCGGGCCGACCCGGCCCGGGTCGTCCACGTACCAGACGGCGGCCTGGAGCAGGACGGTCGCGACGGCCGCGCCGACCAGGGTGCCGAGCCACACGCGGCCCTCGTGGCGGGCGCGGGCCGTGCCGTGACGGGGCGGGCCGGCCGGGCGGGGCGCGCCGCCGAGGCGGTGGGCGGCGTGGCCGTCCAGCCACTTCACGGTCCGGTGCCCGTGGCCGACGGTGTAGCCGATGTACAGCGCCGCCAGCCCGTGCCGCCAGCTCGGTTCGGCGCCGCCGCGCAGGTCGACGGCGGCCGCCACGAACAGGACGACCTCCAGGAGCGGCTCGCACAGCAGCAGCGCCGCGCCCGTACGGGGCATCCTCAGCGCGTACCGTGCGGTGAGGCCCGCCGCCAGCAGCACCCAGAAGCCGACCTCGCAGATCACGATCAGTGTGACAACCATGTCCCCAGCCTGCCGCCGAGGCGCGCCCCGGGCGTCGTCGCCGATGACGAGACCGTGCTGCATCCTTCGATGTAGTCGCGGCTCGGCCCGGACGGCGACGCGGCGGACCCGGCGGGCGTGTTGGATGGGACCGTGACCCCGCTCCGCCCTCACCGCGACGACGTCCTCCTGGCCTCGGCGGGTCTCGCCGGCGGCCTCCTGCTGTGGTCGCTCGGCGTGTTCAACCAGGGCGCCCGCCACGCCGTCCTCGACGCGCCGTGGGCCGTCCTGCCACCGCTGCTGGTGACGGCGTCGCTGGAGCTCCTCCGGCGCGTCCGGCCCCGCACGGCGCTGCTGGCCGGGACGGTCGCGGTCGTCGCGGACCAGTTCACGCGGGGCAACATCGCGACGATCCTGATGTTCACGGACCTCGTGTACGCGGCCGTCGTGTACGGGCCGCCCGCCTCCGCCCGGCGGCTGCCGGTGACGACGGGGCTGGTCACCGTCGCGGTGTCGGTCGCGTCGCTGGCCTGGTACCGCGAACCGTGGGCGCTGCTGATCGGGGTCGTCACCGGCATGGTGTCGTTCGTCCCCGCCGTCACCGGCGTGGTCGTGCGCAACCACCGGCAGGCCGCCGACACGGCCCGGCTGCGCGCCGAGCAGACGGCGCTGCTGGCGGAGATGGACCGCCGGGAGGCGGTGGTGGCGGAGCGCGCCCGGATGGCGCGGGAGCTGCACGACATGGTCGCGGGGCACCTCTCCGCGATCGCCATCCACTCGACCGCCGCGCTCTCCCTCGACGACCCGGCCACCAGCCGGGAGGCGCTCGGAGTGATCCGGGAGAACAGCGTCGAGGGCCTGGCCGAGATGCGCCGGCTGATCTCGCTGCTCCGGGACAGCGGCGCCGACGGCGAGCCCGCGCCCGCGCCCACCCTGGCCGGGCTCTCCGCCCTCGTGCGGCAGGCCGGGGCGCACGGTACGGCGAACGGGCTGACGTTCACGCTGACCGCGCCGCCGCCGGACGAGGACCTGCCCGCGCCGGTGGAACTCGCGGCGTACCGCATCGTGCAGGAGTCGCTGACGAACGCGCTGAAGCACGCCGGCGCGGGCGGGGTGGACGTCGTGGTGGAGCGCACCGGGCACGCGCTGACGATCGTGGTGACCAGCCCGCTGGGCCGTCCGGCGGGACCGCGGGCGCCCGGGTCGGGGGCCGGGCTGGTGGGGATGCGGGAGCGGGTGGCGCTGCTCGGCGGGAAGTTCGAGGCGGGTCCCGCGAACCGGGCGGGGCACGGGACGTGGCGGGTGCGGGCGGTGCTGCCCGTGGCGGAGGACGGCAGGGAGCCGACGGAATGAGCACGGGAACGGGCAGGAGCGCGGAGACGGGTGCGGCGGGCGGCGTGGTCCGCGTCCTGGTCGCGGAGGACCAGAAGTCCGTACGGGCGGGGCTCGTCCTCATCCTGCGCAGCGCTCCCGGCGTCGAGGTGGTCGGCGAGGCCGGGGACGGCGAGGCGGCGGTGCGGCTGGCCCGGGAGCTGCGCCCGGACCTGGTGCTGATGGACGTCCAGATGCCGCTGCTGGACGGGGTGGAGGCGACGCGCCGGGTGGTGGCCGAGGGACTCGCGGACGTCCTGGTCCTGACCACCTTCGACCTCGACGAGTACGTCTTCGGGGCGCTGCGCGCCGGCGCCGCCGGGTTCCTGCTGAAGAACGCCGAGGCGCGCGACCTGATCGAGGCGGTGCGGGCGGTGGGGCGCGGCGAGGGCCTGATCGCCCCGGCGGTCACCCGGCGGCTGATCGCCGAGTTCGCGGCGGGGCGGCGGGGCGGCGCGCGGGCCGGCCGCACCGCGGAGCCCGAGCCGGACCGGGGCGTGCTCGACCCGCTGACCCGGCGGGAGCGCGAGGTCCTGTCGTGCCTCGGCGAGGGACTGTCCAACGCGGAGATCGCGGTGCGTCTCGACATGGCGGAGGCGACGGTGAAGACGCACGTCAGCAGGCTCCTCGGGAAGCTCGGGCTGCGCAGCCGGGTGCAGGCCGCGGTGCTGGCGCGGGAGCTGCGGACCTGACCCGTGGATCCCGCACCACGCCTCCGCGCGGCCCGTGGCGCGACGGCGCCGGGCTCGCCGGTGGGGGGCGAGTCGCGCCCGGGACCACGGAGCGCCCACCGGGACCGGCCCGAACCGGGCGACGGGCGTTTCGACCCGCCTCCGTACGCGGGCGGAGGGGCCGGACGCTCGCCGCCCGTCTCCTCAGGCGCCGTCCTCCGTGCGGTCAGCGTCCTGCTCCCGCGGATGCTCCCCCGGTCGCGGGGCCGGCGCCAGGGCCTGCCGGAGCCGGCCGTCGAGTGCGGCGGACGCCCGGGGCGGCATCGGGATGACGCCGTCCAGCAGCGAGCGGGCCCTGCGGTAGGCCGACCGTCGTTCCTCCGGTGTGCCGCCGCCGTCGAGAGCCGTGGTCAGCAGCTTCCGGGCCAGCGCGACCGTGTCGCGCTCCCGGGCCGACAGCAGGCCGGTCCCCACCTTGCGGGCGTACTGCTGCGCCTTCGCGAAGGCGATCTCGGCCGCCGCGACCGCCTCCCGGTAGGCCGACAGGCCCGCGTGTCCGGTGCCGGCGGCCGCTGCGGCGTCGTCGGCCGCGGCCAGGGCCCGGACCAGCGATTCGGTGGTGGGGACCTGGACGTCCGTCATCGCCGGGTGGTCCAGTACGGCGAAGACGTCCGACAGGTACGCCCCGTACCGTTCCCTGACCCGGTCGTGGCGGGCACGCACGGCCTCCCCGACCGCCTGCCGGTGCTCCCGGTCGGCGGCCCGAGCGCGCCGGCGGCGGCGTACCGCCTTCGCGCCGTACGCGACGGCGGCGACCGGCGGGAGACATGCGAGGAGGCCGGCTCCCGCCCTGAGGAGGACCGCGGCGCCGGCGGAGAGGTCCCCGTCGGTCTCGCCGAACCACAGGGCGGTGAGGATGCCGAAGACGGTGGTGCCGGCGAGGCCCCCGAGCATGATGTTCCTGCCCGACTCCCGCCGCGCGCCCAGCCCCACGTCCTTGTAACCCTGTGCGAGTTCCATGTACGAGTAGCCGAACCCGGCCGTGCCGATGCTGATGATGAAACCGAGCCACAGAAACGCGTCCATGTGCCGCCCCGCCCACTCCACCGACGTCCCGGACCGACGCTACAGCCCGCCACCGGTCCGTGGCGGCGACAGCCCGCCTTCTCACCCTTTCCCGCCCCTCCCGTCACCGGGGATCCGTACGGGAGGACCGCCTCGCGCCGTCCACGGCCCGGGGGGGGTCGCGCCGCGCGGCTCCCCGGACGGGATCCCGGCCGTGGGCGACCGGCTCGGGTCGCGTGACCCGTCGGCAGGGGCGCTTCGGTGCGCTGCGGGGGGCTCCGGCGAAGGGGAGGGCGGTGCCCACCGGGGCGAAGCGCTCGGCGATCCCCCGACCGCGCCGATCGAGGCGTTGTCGCCGCTGACGTAGACGGTGGGCAGGCCCTCCCCCGTCAGTACGAAGCCGACGAATGACCGGCGTCCCCACGGCCCCGCTGCTGCGGTGGGACGAGCGGAACGGCCCCTACCGCGCGGCCGTCCGCCCCACCACGGGGATCGTCCCCCATGCCCCGGCAGCCCCCGCCACCGACGCCGCCGACCTCCTCACCGGCCGCGACGCCGAACGCCTCACCACCTGCGGCTCCACCCCCTGCAACCGCTTCCTGCTCCGCCACGGCCGCCGCCACCGGTGCTCCACCCGCTGCGGCGACCGGGCTCCGGGCCGCGCGCGCCTACACCCGGCGCGGCCGGCCCGGAGCGGAGTGACGGCACCGGCCCGGGCCCTCGCGGAGCGCATCGGGGCCGGGGCGCCGGAGCCCGGCC
>JAAXOU010000135.1 GCA_012396115.1 Streptomyces somaliensis DSM 40738
CGGGGTGCCGGGCGGGGGAGGTCCGGTTCCACCCGCGCCGCCCCCCGCCGGCAGCGGCCCGCCGGGCATCAGGCCGCCCGGCCGGAGGCGGCGGCGACCCGTGCCGCCCAGGCCCCGATCCGCTCGACGAGACCGCCGTGGTGCCGTATCCAGCGGAAGTGGTCCAGCGGACGGCCGCCCGTGTCGGCGCGCGCGTGGTGGAGACGCTCGACGCGGGCGGCGGGCATCTTGGCGCACAGGTGGTCCACGGCCGCCGGCGGCGCCATGGTGTCGTCCTCGACGTCGACGGCGAGGACGGGCAGCGCCACCGCCCGCAGCGCCCGCTCGTAGTCCGCCCGCGCCCCGGGCACGGTGTAGCGGCCGGTGCGCACCTGGCGTGCCCAGTCCCGCATGAGCCGCGCCGTCTCCCGCCCGCCGAACCCGAACCGGTCCCCGGGCCAGTACCCGAGCGCCGCGGCCCCCGCGGCGCCGAGCTGGCTGCGCACCAGCCAGCGCCTCCCGTGCCGCCCCAGCGTCCGGTACCAGGCGGAACCGCTGGCGACGAGCACGACGCCGTCGAGGCGCGGCGGCTGGAACAGCCCGCAGTGCACCAGCCCCAGCTGCCCGCCCAGGCTGTGCCCGAGCAGCAGCCGGGGGGCGGCGGGGTAGGCGGCGCCGGCGATGTCGAGCACGGCCCCGATGTCGTGTTCGACGATCTCGCGGTAACCGGACCGGACGCCGCGCGCCGGCACGGGCACGCTCTCGCCCTGCCCGCGCAGGTCCGTCGTCACGACCGTCAGGCCCTGCCGGTGCAGCGCCCGCACGAGCGGGAGGTAGGTGCGCGCGGGCGTCCCCATGGCGGGCAGCAGGACGACGACGGGGGCACCGGCGTCGTCCCGCGCCTGCACCCGCACGGTGAGCCGCGCGCCGTCGGGCGCCGTGACCTCGCCCAGCAGCGGCAGCCGGGGCGGTCCGGCGCTCATCCCAGCCGCCAGCCGAGCACGCCGGCGCCCCAGGTGAGGCCCGCGCCGAAGGCGGCCACGCCCAGCACCCCGGACGGCCCGATGCGGCCCTCCTCCAGGGCGTGGGCCAGGGCGATGGGGATGGACGCCGACGAGGTGTTGGCCACCCGGTCGACGTTGAGGAACAGGCGCTCGGGAGGCACCCCGATCTCCTTGCCGACGGCCCTGACGATGCGGGCGTTGGCCTGGTGGGCGACGAAGAGGTCGACGTCGTCGCAGGCCAACCCGCTCCGCTCCAGCACCCGCCGGGTGGCGTCGCTCATCTTCTCCACGGCGTGGACGAAGATCTCCGGGCCGTCCATGCGGAGCTTGCGGTCGTGGCGGTCGGCGAAGAGCAGCCCGATGTGCTCGCCGTCGGAGGCCAGGTGGAAGGCGGGTGCGACGGGGGCGTCCGGGATGTCGGTGAGGACGACGGCACCGGCGCCGTCCCCGAGCAGGACGGCCGTCGACCGGTCCGCGGCGTCGGTGATGCGGGTCAGCGCCTCCGCCCCGCAGACGAGGACGGCCTCCGCCCGCCCGGACTCGATGAGCGCCGTCCCCTGGTCCAGGGCGTACACGAACCCGGCGCAGGCCGCGTGCAGGTCGAAGGCGGCGGCCCGGGGCGTGCCCAGCCGTGCGGCCACCTCCACCGCCAGCCCGGGCGTCGTCCGGTCCGGGGTGGTCGTCGCGACGACGACGTGGTTCAGGTCGGCGGCGTCCCGTCCGGCCCGCCGCAGCGCCGTCCGGGCGGCGGTGACGGCGAGGTCGGCGAGCCGGCCGTCCTCGGCCAGGAAGCGGCGCTCCCTGATGCCCGTCCGCTTGACGATCCACTCGTCGGACGAGCCGATCGCGTCGAAGTGGCTGTTGGGCACGGTGCGTTCGGGCAGCGCGGCCCCGATGCCGGTGATCGCGGCCGTCATCGTACGTCCTCCTTCCGGAAGGGCCGGCCGCCCGTCCCCATGCGGACGGCGTGCATGCCGCCGTCGGCGTGCACGATCTCGCCGGTGACGGTGGCGGCGAGATCGGACAGCAGGAAGAGGACGGGCCCGGTCAGGCGCCGTACGTCCGCGCGGTCCCAGCCGAGCGGCGCCTCCCGCTCCCAGCGGTCGGCGATGGTGCCGAAGGTGCTGATGGCGGACCCCGCGACCGTCTCCACGGGCCCGGCGGCGACGAGGTTCACGCGGATGCCGCTGCCGCCGAGGTAGAGGGCGAGGTAGCGGCAGACCGCACCGAGCGCGGCCTTGCCGACGCCCATCCAGTCGTAGCCGGGCCAGGCGCCCGAGGAGTCGAAGTCCAGCCCGACCACGCTGCCCCGGGTTTCGGCCAGCAGCGGGGCCAGGGCGGTGGTGAGCCCGTGCAGGGACACGGCCGCCGTGTGCAGGGCGTGGGCGGCGTCCTCCACGGGGGTGGTGAGGAAGTTGCCGCTCAGCGCGGACTGCGGGGCGGCGGCGATCGCGTGCAGGACGCCGTCGACCGCCCCCCACCTCTCCTCCAGGCATCCGGCCAGTCGGGCGAGGTCGTCCGGCCGGGTGACGTCGAGTTCGAGGACGTCGGCGGGGCGGGGCAGCCCGGCCGCCGCGGCCTCGGTGATCCGCCGCGTCCGGCCGAACCCGGTCAGCAGCACCTCCGCGCCCGCCTCCTGGAGGGCCCCGGCGGTGTGCCAGGCGATGGAGTCGTCGTTGAGGACCCCGGTCACGAGGTAGCGGCGTCCTTCGAAACCGAGCATCGCGCTACGGCCCTCCGTCGGTCGGGGGAGCTGAGAGCACCAGCGCCGCGTTGTGGCCGCCGAAGCCGAACGAGGTCGACAGGCCCACCCGCGGCCGTCCGCCGGGCAGTTCGCGTGCCGTCCGGAGCAGGTCCAGCTCGCCGAGCCGTTCGTCCGGCTGCCGCAGACCGGCGGTCGGGGGCGCGACACCGTGGCGCAGCGCCTGCAGCGTGGCGATGGCCTCCACCGCTCCGGCCGCGCCGAAGAGGTGCCCGAGGGCGCCCTTGCTGGACGACATCGGGACGCGGGCCAGTACGTCGCCGCCGAGGGCGAGGCGCAGGGCGTCGCACTCCAGCCGGTCGTTGAGGAGGGTGCCGGTGCCGTGGGCGTTGAGGTAGTCCAGCTCCCCGGGGGCCGTTCCGGCCCGGCGCAGGGCCTGGGTGACGGCCTCGGCGGCCGGGCCGCCGCCGGGGTCGGGGGCGGTGAGGTGGTGGGCGTCGGAGGTGGCGCCGTAGCCGCGCACGGCCCCGAGGGCCGCGGCCCCGCGCCGGGCGGCGCCGCCGGCCGTCTCCAGGACGAGGACGCCCGCGCCCTCCCCGATGACGAAGCCGTCCCGGTCCGCGTCGAACGGCAGGCAGCGGCCGGTGGGGGAGAGCGCCCCGGCGTTGCGGAAGGCGGCGCTGACGAGTTCCGACGTCGACGCCTCCGCACCGCCCACCACGACGGCGTCCGCCGCGCCCGCGGCCAGCAGCCGCAGCCCCGCGCCGACGGCCTGGGCGCCGCTGCTGCAGGCGGAGGCCACGCACAGCGACTCGCCTTTGAGCCCGTACCGCATCGACAGGTGCGACGCGGCGGCGTTGGCCATCATCCGCGGCACCGTCAGCGCCGAGACGTACTCGGCTCCCCGCTCCGCGAGGACCGGGCCCTGCGCCTCGAAACTGGCCGTGCCGCCGAGCCCGCAGCCGACGACGCAGGCGACGCGCGCGGCGTCGTACGGGGGGTCGCCGGGGGTCCAACCGGCCCGCGCCAGCGCTTCGTCCGCCGCCACCAGCGTGAACTGCGTGAAGCGGTCGGTGCGGCGCACGAGGTGGCGGGAGAGGTGGTCGAGGGCGCGGAACCCGTCGCAGGAGCCGAGGCCGCCGTGCAGCGCGCTCTCGCCCGCGACGGCCCGCTCGTGCAGCGCGTCGGCGCCCACGCCGAGCGGGGTGACCGCGCCGAAGCCCGTCACCACCGCCCCCGTCGCCGCGTCATTCAAGTCCGGCCTTCTCGTAGCAGAGTCCGAGGACCTGGCCGACGGTGTCGAGGCCGTCGAAGTCCTTCGGCTTCACCGGGATCCCCAGGTCCTTCTTGATCGCCTGCGCCAGTTCGACCATGTCGAGCGAGTCGATCTCCAGGTCGTCGAGCGCGGCGTCCGGGGAGACATCCGCCTCGTCGACGCCCAGTTCCACCAGGGCGCCGTTGACGAACTTCTCGATCGCGGCGTGGTCAAGCATGGATGGTGTGCCCTTCTCGTACGGGACGTGCGGGGGTCGTGGGCCGGGGGTCCTGCGGGCTACGCCGTGGCCCCGGCGGCGTGGAACGGCGACCAGTGCCACTGCCGCCAGTAGCTTTCCGCGATGTCCAGCCACTCCTCCAGCCGCTCCGCGCTGTCCAGGAACCGGTTGGCGCTGACCACCAGCCAGCTGTAGACGGCCTGGCTGTCCCGGCAGCCGCCGCAGTCCCCGGAGGTGCAGCAGAACTGCAGCGTCTCGTAGTCGGCGCCCCAGGCCGCGAAGCCGGGGATCACCGGATTGCCGTTGGCGACGCGCTCCTCGTGGTCCGGGTGGTCCACGCTCAGGCTCGGGCAGACGTCGTAGCCGAAGCGGGCGCCCCAGTGGGAGGTGCCGGTGACGAGGGTGCGGATGAAGTACGGGTGGCTCACCACCGTCCGCGGGTACAGCTCCTTGACCCGCAGCGCCTCCTCCAGCACCCGGCGCTCGTTCTCGATCCGGATCGGGTGGTCGGAGCCGTGCTCGCTGTAGAAGTTGAACGTGACGATGTTGCCGTTGTCCGCGATCTTCCGGACCGTCGGTTCCAGGTGGGGCAGGCCGGCCTCGGAGAGCGCGAAGATGAACAGCACCCGGGGGTCGTCGCGGTAGTGGGACAGCGCCGTGTCGAACAGGCCGGTGAACTTCGACCCGTTGACGCGGATGGCGCGCAGGTCGTCGTCGAGCGGTCCGCCGCCGAAGACGCTGACGGCGATCGCGATGTGCTCGAAGCCCTGTACGGGCATCGGCCGCAGCCCGTTGGTGGAGACGGTGATGTAGGGCAGCTCCTCGACGAACGCCTCCACCCGGCGCAGGACCAGCGTGGGTTCACCGCCGATCAGCGTCGCCTGGTTGACGCCCTCGTCGCGCAGCCTGCGGGCGAACGCCCTGATCCTGCCGAGGTCGGACAGTTCCCTGACCGCCGAGTCGAAGCCGCCCTCGAAGTACCAGCAGCCCTTGCAGCGGATGTTGCACGTGTTGGTCAGGTGGACCTCGCACGAGCGGACGGTGCGTCCGAGCCGGCGCAGGCGGTGCAGCCGGTCGGCCAGGTCCGGCCGCTCCGCCAGCAGGGCGGCCGTGCGCTCCTTGGCCTCCCTGCGGGTGAGGGGGCGTTTGCCGATCGTGACAGGTGTTCCCATGGGGGGTGTGCTCCTCGTCCTCGGAATCGTCGGAACGCGCTGCTGCGGTCGCTTCCGGCACCCGGCACCCCGGGCGCGTCCCGCCCTACCCGGGGACCCTCAGCCCCAGGTTCCTGATGCGCGGCGTCACCTTTTCCCGCCAGAGGTCCCGCGCCTGCCCGTTCGTCGTCCGCCGCAGTCCGTAGCGGACGGCCATGCGGGAGCGCTCGGACCGCGAGCTGCCGAAGATGCGCTCGAAACCGGGCCACAGCCGGTCCAGCGCCCGCTGCAGCTCCTCGCGGCCCTCGCCCGTCGCCGCCAGGTTGCGGCAGACCCGCGCCCCGTGCGCGATGTGGACCTTCTCGTCGAGGATGATGGTGCGGACGGCCTCGGCCCACGGCTTGTAACTGCTCTGGGCGAACTCGGAGATCATCACCATCGCCGTCTCCTCGCCGATGTAGGAGAAGACGCCGCGCTCGGCCCAGGTGGTGCACTCGTGGAACTCGTGGCCCGCGAAGAGCCTCCGCTCGGCGAGCGTCTGCTTCTCCATGTAGGACGTGTCGACGCCGATGTCGGCGAGGACGCGCTTGCCGATCTTGTAGTGGTCGTACTCCTCGACCGCTCGTTCCGCGCAGACCTGCCGCTCCTCGGCGTTCGGCGCCAGCGGCAGGAAGACCTGTACGTAGTCGTCGCCGCCCGAGAGCTCGCCCTCGGTGTTGACGATCATTCCCCGGATCGCGATCTCCCGGTAGTCCTCGGGCATCGCGAGGAATTCCCCGGGAGTCCGCACCACGACGACCTCGTCGCTCGGAATGGTGGATGACATGCGTGTTTCCGCCCCTCACTCGCCTCGCCGAGCCCGGACGCACCGGATCACCGGACCCGGTGGAGAAAAACGCGGACGGGGATTGCGTACGGCCCGAACGGAATCCTCGACTCCGATTTCGGCTTCCCGTGCCGCCGGTCAATGCCCTCGTTTCGGTGGGTCGGGCCGACGATAGACACACCGGGACGGGCAATCAACGGAAGGCTCTCGGCCTCGGTGGCCGATGTGTTGCCGAAGGACGCCGGAATCGCGCCCCGATCCGCCCTCCCGCCGCAAAGGACGATCACCCCTTCCCCGTGGAAAGCGCTTCGCCCACCGTCTCCCACCTGCGGCGGGACCCACCGCCCCGAACGGCGCGCGGGCCCGGGCCCCTCGCCGAAAACGCGTCAGACGTTCTCGGGCGCAATCACCGGCACGGGGCCGCGGGCTCGAATACCAGGCCGAAGGGGAAACCGGGACGGGTGGACGGGGGCCGCCACCGGGCGGCGATTCCCCGCCCGTCCACACCCTGGACAGCCTACCGGGCCTCTATATGCTTGCCGCATGAGGTCTTCTGTTCCCCCGCCCGCAGTTGCTTCCCGCCTGGCCAATGTCGCCTCCTCGCCGGTGCGGGACATCTTGTCGCTTACTGCACGCCCCGAAGTGATCTCCTTCGCAGGGGGACTCCCGGCCCCGGAGCTGTTCGACGTCGACGGCATCAGGGCCGCTTTCGACCGCGTACTTGCCGACGCCCCCGGCCGGGCCTTCCAGTACTCCACCACCGAGGGCGACGCCGACCTGCGCGAGGCCGTCGCGCAGCGCCTCACGGCACGCGCCCTGCCGACCGGCCCCGACGACCTGGTGATCACGACGGGTTCGCAGCAGGCCCTCACCCTCATCACCACGACCGTCCTGGAGCCCGGCGACGTCGTGCTCGTCGAGGACCCCTGCTACCTGGCCGCCCTCCAGACCTTCGGTTTCGCCGGCGCCCGCGTCGTCCCCGTCCCCACCGACGACGACGGCATCGTCCCCGAGGCCCTGGACGAGATCGCCGCGCGCGAACCGGCCAAGCTGCTCTACCTGGTCCCCACCTTCCAGAACCCCACCGGCCGCACGCTCCCCGCCGCGCGGCGCACCGCCGTCGCCGAGGCCGCCGCCCGGCACGGCTTCTGGATCGTCGAGGACGACCCCTACGGCGAACTCCGCTACGACGGGGAGCCGGTGCCCTGGATCGCCGCGTCCCCGGCCGCGTCCGACCGCACCATCCTGCTCGGTTCCTTCTCCAAGATCATGGCCCCGGGCCTGCGCCTCGGCCACCTCCGCGCCCCCGCTGCCATCCGCCGGTCCTGCGTCCTCGCCAAGCAGGCCGCCGACCTGCACACCTCCACCGTCGACCAGGCCGCGGCCGCGCGCTACCTGCGCGACAGCGACCTGGACGCCCACGTCCGGACCGTCTGCGACGCCTACCGGGAACGCCGCGACGCCCTCCTCGACGGCCTGCCCGCCGCCCTGCCCTCCGGCAGCCGCTGGAACCACCCGGCGGGCGGCATGTTCGTCTGGGTCGCCCTGCCCGAGGGCCACGACGCCACCCGGCTCCTCCAGGTCGCCATCGGGCACGAGGTGGCCTACGTCCCCGGAGCCCCGTTCTTCGCCGGCAGCCCGGACCCGGCCACCCTGCGCCTGTCCTTCACCACCCACTCCCCAGAGGAGATCACCGAGGGCCTGCGCCGTCTGGCCAAGACCTTCGCGTGACCCGCGCGCTCCGGAAGGGACCCCCATGCCCACCGAGTCGGCCGCCCTGGTTGACGACGCCCCGATGACCCCGGCCGCGCTCAACGAGATGGTCGCGCGGGATTTCGGGGACTACACCGCCTGCCGCGTCACCGAGGCCACTTCGACCCACCTCACCATGGAGGCCGACGGCAGCCGTCTCCGCCTCCGCCCCGGCGGCACCGTCTCCGGCCCCGAACAGGCCGCCCTCGTCGACCTGGCCGCCTTCCTCCTGGTCAACGCCCGCCTGGGGCGCCCCACCCCCATGGCCCTGACCAGCTCCATCCAGATCAGCTACCTCAACCGTCCCCGCCCCGGCCGGCTCCGCACGCACGCGAGGATGGCCAAGTTCGGCAGGAGCCTCTGCGTCGTCCTCGCCGAACTCCGCGACGGCGCCGGCACCCTGGCCGCCACCGCGACGGTCACCTACTCCGTGCCTCCGGCGGTCCCCGGGGCCGGTCCGCGGGGGCGGGACGACGCGGCCGGCGGGACCGCCGGGTAGACGCCGGGACCGACACGGCAGGCCGCGGGGGCCGCTCCCCGCCCGGGTGCCACCGCCCTCGACCGAGGTGGTGCCGGACACGGGCTCACCGGGCTCCCCGACGAGGCGGGAGGGACGGCCCGCCACGCGCCTCAGACGCGGTTCGGCTCCTTCCGGACGGCCCCGCTCCCGCCGCCGCGCGCCGGGGCCCGGCCGAGCGCCCGCAGCTCCACCGCCAGCGGGGCGGCGGTCAGCATCGACGAGTACGTGCCCACGACGATGCCGACCAGCAGGGCCAGCGCGAAGTCCGTCAGCGACCCGGTGCCCAGCACCACCAGCGCGGCCAGGATGAACACCGCGCCCATGCCCGTGTTCAGCGTGCGCGGCACGGTCTGGAGCAGCGCCGTGTTGGTCACCCGCGCGAAGGACGCCCCCGGTCGGGCCGCCCGCAGCTCCCGGATCCGGTCGAACACGACGACGGAGTCGTTCACCGAGTAGCCGATGACCGTCAGCAGCGCCGCCAGGAACACCCCGTCGACCGGCTTGCCCAGCCAGGCGAACACCCCGACGAGGATCACCGCGTCGTGGACCATCGCCACCACCGCCGCCGTCCCCAGCTGCCAGCGGAACCGGACCGCCAGGTACAGCAGCTGCGCGCCCACGGCCACCGCGAGGGCGATCAGGGCGCCCCGGCGCAGCTCCGCGCCGAGGCTCGGCCCGATCAGCTCGTCGCGGACCTTCTCCGCCTTCCCCCCGGCCAGTTCGCCGACGGTCTCGCCGATCCGCGCCGCCTCCTCGTTCGACATCCCGTCCGTGCGCACCGTCAGCCCGCCCTCGCCGGACGTCTGCACCACGGCCCGCGGGAACCCGGCGTCGGCCAGCGCGTCCCGCGCCCGGTCGACGTCCACCGGCGACGAGGTGGAGTACTCCACGAGGCGCCCGCCGGTGAACTCCACCCCGAAGTCCAGCCCCCGCACGAGGATCCCGGCGACCGACAGCAGCAGGGCGGCCGCCGACACGGCGAGCCAGCGGCGGCGGCGGCCCATCAGGTCCGGGTCGCGGCGCAGCAGCCGGTCCCGCACCGCCCCCGTGTCGCCGATGCCCGACAGGCGCGGGCGCCGCCGCACCGCCGCACGGGCCACCGCGAAGTCCGCCAGGGCGCGCGTCACGACCAGCGCGCTCACCATCGACGCCAGCACGCCGATGCCGAGCGTCACCCCGAAGCCCCGTACCGGGCCCGAGGCCAGCAGGAACAGCAGGGCCGCCGCGATGAGCGTGGTGACGTTGGAGTCCGCGATGGCGCTGAAGGCCTGCCGGAAGCCGGTCGCCAGCGCCGAGCGCAGGCTGCGGCGGGCGGCCCCGAGCCGCGCGTACTCCTCCCGGGCCCGTTCGAAGACCAGGACGTTCGCGTCGACGGCCATGCCGATCGCCAGCACGAACCCGGCCAGGCCCGGCAGGGTCAGCGTCGCGCCGAGCGCGGCCAGCGCGGCGTACGAGATGACGCCGTAGCAGGCGAGCGCCACCACGGCCAGGCCGCCCAGGAGCCGGTAGACGGCGATGATGAACAGACCGGTGAGGGCCGTGCCGACCACGGCGGCCCGCGCGCTGCCGCGGATCGCCTCCGCGCCCAGCGTCGGACCGACCGTGCGCTGCTCGACGGTCTCCACCGGGACGGGCAGCGCACCGCCGTTGACCAGCAGCGCCAGCTCGCGCGCCTCGTCGGCGGAGAAGCCGCCCGTGATGCGGGTCGAGCCGCCGACGATGCCGGTGCCGCAGCCGACGCTCTCCTCCACCTGCGGCGACGAGATGACCTCCCGGTCCAGGACGATCGCGACGCGCCGGGCCGGGTCGCCGGGCGCGGCGCACGCCGCCTCGCCCGTCAGCCGCGCCCACCGGTCGCCGCCCTCGTCCTCGAACTCCACGTCCACGTACCAGCCCAGGCCCCGCTCCGTGTCGACCACGGCCTTCGCCTCGGCCACGTCGGCGCCGGTCAGCGACGGCGGCCCCAGCCGCAGCCGACGGCCGGACTCGTCGGCCAGGACCAGCTCCCCGGGCCGTTCCGGCCGGGGCCGCCCGGGGCCGTCCGGGGGCGCGTCGGCCGTTCCGGCGACGCGGTGGAAGGTGAGCTGGGCAGTGCGGCCCAGTACGTCGGCGGCCTCGCGCGGGTCCTGCACGCCCGGCAGCTCGACGATGATCCGGCGGTCGCCGGACCGGGTCAGGACGGGTTCGGCGACGCCGAGCGCGTCGATGCGGCGGCGCAGCACCTCCACGGTGCGGTCGGTGGCGTCCGCGTCGGCGGCGGTGGTGGGGGAGTCACGGGTCTCCAGCACGATCTGCGTGCCACCGCGCAGATCGAGGCCCAGGCGGGCGGGGACGGTCAGGGCGATGTAGACGGACAGGGCGACGACGGCGAGGGCGAGCAGCGCTCGCACCCGCATGGCGCGGGTCAAGGGGCCTCCAGCAGGCGGGACCGCGGCCGCGCACGGCGGCGCGCGGGGGAAGGGGAAGGGGGGATCAGCCGGCTGGAGACCGAGGCGGGGCGCGCCCCGTGGGGCGCGCGGGCCGGTGGGCGGGAGCGGCGTCCCGGCACGGCAGGG
>JAAXOU010000136.1 GCA_012396115.1 Streptomyces somaliensis DSM 40738
GGCCGCCCGGCGTGGACCGCGCGGGGGCGTACGGGGCGGTGGCGGGCGCTCGGGGCCGACCGTGAGGTGCACGGGGGCGGCGCTGGGCGCTCAGGACCGGCGGGCAGGCTTACGGGGGCGGCGGGCGCTCAGGGCCGGCCGTAGGACGGCCGGGGCGCGCCGGCGCGCCAGGAGTGCGGCGCGGGGTGGGGGCGCCACCGGTGGTCCCACCCCGCGCGGCGGGCCGGACGGGGCGGGGTTTCGGCCATGTGCTCGCCGCCGTGCGCGAGGGCTCCGAGGAGAGCGGTGACGGCGGCGAGTTCCGCGTTCGTGGGGGAACCGTGGACTATCCGCAGGTGGTGGCACATTGTTCCATCGTCCACCGGGGGCGCCGTCCCCGCATCCGCTCCCCGGCGGGCGGTTCCCGGCGGCGGGGCGGCCCGGCATCGGGGTGGCGGCCGAACGGGTGGGAAACCGCGGGGCCCCGGCGCCCGCAGCCCCTTGTCCGCGCGCGGGCGGGGCGCCGTACGGCCGGTGCCCGACCCCCCGTGTGGCTCCCCCGGCGCGCGCCGCGGCCCCGGCTCGCACATTCTCTGAGGGAACGCGAGCAAAACGCGACGAAAGGGCTCGACATCATGGCCACGTTGTGCAGACCCGCGGTGTCCGTCCCCGAGCACGTGATCACCATGGAGGAGACGCTCGAGCTGGCGCGGACGATCCACGCGGACCACCCCCAGCTCCCGCTCGCCCTCCGGCTGATGGAGAACACCGGGGTCCGCAAGCGGCACATCCTCCGGCCCATCGAGGAGACGTTGAAGCACCCCGGCTTCGAACAGCGCAACACCGTCTACGAGGCGGAGGCGAAGGCGCGGGTGCCCGCTGTGATACACCGCGCGCTGGAGGACGCGGAGCTCCGCCCCGCGGACATCGACGTGATCATCTACGTGTCGTGCACGGGCTTCATGATGCCGTCGCTCACGGCGTGGCTGATCAACACCATGGGCTTCCGCAGCGACACCCGCCAGGTGCCCATCGCACAGCTGGGCTGCGCGGCGGGCGGCGCGGCGATCAACCGGGCGCACGACTTCTGCAGCGCGTACCCGGACGCGAACGCGCTGATCGTGGCGTGCGAGTTCTGCTCGCTCTGCTACCAGCCCACCGACCTCGGCGTCGGGAACCTGCTGTCCAACGGGCTGTTCGGGGACGGGGTCGCCGCCGCCGTCATGCGCGGCAGGGGCGGTACGGGCGTCTCACTGGAGCGCAACGGCTCCTACCTGGTGCCGGAGACGGTCGACTGGATCGCGTACGACGTACGGGAGACCGGGTTCCACTTCAAGCTGGACAAGCGGGTGCCGGGCACCATGGAGCCGCTGGCCCCGGCGCTGAAGGAGCTGGCGGGGCAGCACGGGTGGGACGCCTCCGACCTGGACTTCTACATCATCCACGCCGGCGGGCCGCGCATCCTGGACGACCTGAGCAAGTTTCTGCAGGTGCCGGCTGAGGCGTTCCGCTTCAGCCGCGCCACGCTCACCGAGTACGGCAACATCGCCAGCGCCGTCGTGCTGGACGCGCTGCGCCGGATGTTCGACGAGGGCGGGGCGCCGGAGTCCGCGCGGGGCCTGCTCGCCGGCTTCGGGCCGGGCATCACCGCGGAGATGTCCCTGGGCCGCTGGACGACGTCGGCCTCCTCCCGCGTCCCCGCCGGCGTCTCGGCACGGGGGAACACGGCGACCGCCGCCACGCCGAAGGCGTTCGTCGACGCGTACGCGGACACCGAGGAGCCCGGCCGTGCTGGATGACGCCACGACGACCGCCGAGGCGGTCCCGCAGGGCGCCGGGACGGCGCTGCCGCCCGTGCGGCACTGGCCGGCGCTCGACCTGTCCGGGGTGGACTTCGACCCGGTACTGGCCCGGCTGATGGAGGAGGGGCCGGTCACCCGCGTCAAGCTGCCCAACGGGTCCGGCTGGGCCTGGCTGGTGACGCGGTACGACGACGTGCGCACGGTGACCAACGACCCCCGGTTCAGCCGGAAGCTGGTCGTGGAGAACGACGTCACCCGGCTGGCGCCCCACTTCATCCCCGTCGACGGGGCGGTCGGGTTCGAGGACCCGCCGGACCACACGAGGCTGCGCCGCGCGGTGGCGCCCGCGTTCACCACGAAGGGCGTCGAGCGGCTGCGCGACCGGGCCCGGGAGATGCTCGACGAACTGGTCGAGGGCGTGCTGCGGGACGGCCCTCCGGCCGACTTCACGCAGCGGCTGCTCGGGCCGTTCCCGCTGGCCGTCGTGTGCGAGCTGATGGGCGTGCCGGCGGAGGACCGGCCGCGCATGCACGAGTGGACCAACCTCATCCTGTCGTCGGCGCAGGGCGCGGAGCGCAGCCAGCGCGCCAAGGAGGGGATGTGCGCCTACTTCGCCGAGGCGGTGCGGCGGCGGCGCGGCACCGGCGGGGAGGACGTCATCGGGCTGCTGTCGGCCGCGGTGGAGGCCGGGGAGATCACCGAGTCGGAGTCGGTGGGTCTGGCGCTGCTCGTCCAGATCGGCGGCGAGGCGGTCACCAACAACACCGGGAACATGCTGTTCATCCTGCTGACCCGGCCGGACCTGATGGACCGGCTGCGCGCCGACCGGGAGGGCCGGCCGCGCGCGATCGAGGAGCTGCTGCGGTACATCCCGCACCGCAGCGCGGTCGGGCTGTCGCGGATCGCGCTGGAGGACGTGACGGTCGCCGGCGTGCGGATCCGCGCCGGCGAGGCGGTGTACGTGTCGTACCTGGCGGCCAACCGCGATCCGGACGTGTTCCCCGACCCGGAGCGCATCGACTTCGACCGGGCTCCGAACCCGCACGTGGCCTTCGGGTACGGGCCGCACTTCTGCGTCGGCGCGATGCTGGCGCGGCTGGAGTCGGAGCTGCTGGTGGACGCGTTGGCGGACCGGTTCCCGGGGTTGCGCCTGGCGGTGCCGGCGCAGGAGGTCCCCTTCCGGCGCGGCGCGCTGATCCGGGGCCCGGAGTCGATGCCGGTGGCCTGGGGATGAGCGCGCACGCGACGCCGGACGGGCTGCTGGTGCCGAGCGGGCACGGCCGGACGCTCAGCGCGCCCGCCCACCAGGTGACGTTCAAGGTCACGGGCGAGCACGCGCGGGCCGCGTCGAGCTTCGAGGTGGTCGTGCCGCCGGGGTTCGACGTGGGCGCCCACGTGCACGCGCACAGCGAGGAGCTGTTCTACCTGCTGGAGGGCGAGCTGGAGGTGCTCGCCTTCGAGCCGCGGGTGCGGACGCGGGACGACTGGCGCAACTGGGAGTCCCCGGCCGGACGGCGGACGGTGCGGGCCAAGCCGGGCACCGTGATCGTGGTGCCGCCGGGCTGTCCGCACGCGTTCGCGAACCGCACGGACGAGCCGGCGAAGATGTTCTTCCAGGCGTCCCCTCCCCCGGACCACGAACGGTACTTCGAGGAGCTGCTGGAGATCCTCGACGGGGGCGGCCCGCCGGACCACGCGGCGATCGCGGCGCTGCGCGCCCGGTACGACATCGAGCAGCTGACGCCGATGCGTCACGGCGCGCCCGCACCGTGACGGCGGCCCGTCCGGGACGGGCCCGGGCGGGCGCGGCGGGCGGAGGGACGCGTGGGTCATCCGGGTCATCCGGGTCATCCGGGTCACGGTACGGACGTCTTCCCCCGGACGCGGGTGGCGCCGGTGCGGTGCCCGCGCGTCAGGAGTGCCATGGCCGCGCCGAGGAGCAGGGCCAGGAGACCGACGACGACGTTGTTCCACACGCTGCGGGTCGTGTCGACGTTGCCGGCGACGAGCCACGGCGCGAGGATCGTGAACGCCCCGATGGCCACGGCGCACCAGGCCATGGCGTGGGTCCGTTCGTACGCCGAGCCGAGGCCGCTCACGCACAGCGCGTAGGCGATGCCGAGGATCAGGTTGCACACGGCGAGCGCCGTGAGCCCGCTGAACCCCGCGATCCATGGCGACGCCGCCAGGTACACACCGGTGAGGAAGGCCAGTGCCTCGATGGCCTGCCCGCGCGGGGTGCTGGTGGCCCGTTCGAACCGGGCGCGCATCTCGGCGACGTCGGGGTGGTGCTCGATGGTCGGGTGAGTGGTCATTGCGGGCCCGCCTCCCGTAGAAGCCCTTATCTGCCCTTTATGAACATGGAACTCCTGTCGGCCCGTTCCGGCAACACGAACCCCTCCGACCCCGCCGTCCGTCCGGGCCCGGCGGACCGGCCGGCGGCGCGGGGCCCGCGACACCTCCGTGGCACGCCGTCGTTGACCAGCCGTGCGGGGCGCTGCAGCACCCCGCCGCCACGGCCGCCGAACGGCCTCCGAACGACCGAGAGGGAACCATGAACCTCCGCACCGCCGCCACCGCGCTGATCACGGCCGCCGGCGCCCTGCTCGCCGCGGGCACCGCCGCCCCCGCCCAGGCCGCCAGGCCCCCCGCCCCGCAGGCGCCGGCGGTCTCGGCCGCCCCCTCCGGCGGGGGCGCCGCGCCGGCGGAGGACACCGGTGCGCCCTGGTCGCTGACCCGCTTCCTCCTCGGCAGCGGGAACTGACGGGAGCGCACCGGCGGCCCCCGTACGGCCCATGGGTAGCCGAACGGATTTGTCACCACCGGGTTTCAGCCGTGTTGTGACTCACACACCGCGCCGTTTCCCGCATGGTCCACACTTGGACCGATTCGGCCACACTGCGTCAAGCAGCGGTGACACCCGGTCACCCGGTGGGCTGCGGATCCGGCAGGGCGATTTCAGGTCACTGCTTGAAGCAGGGACAAAACCTGAAAACCTCTCATGAACGTGCATCAAGGCCGCCGACGCGACAGTCTATTCACGCACCACGACCGAACCGGACGAAAAGGAAAGGGATGACCATGTCGCACAAGCGGGCATCTGTACGGCGTACCGCCATCTTCGGGATGATCACCGCCGCGGCGATGACCGCGCTGGCGCCGGCCGCCGTCGCCGCCCCCGAGCGGGCGAACGCCGGCACCTCTCGGCTCTACGCGCCGAACGCGCTGGTCCTCACCGTGGCGAAGGGCGAGAAGGCCAAGGCGGCGACGCCCCTTCGCGCGGTGACCCTCACCTGCGCCCCGACGCCGGGCGGTACCCATCCCGCCCCCGAGGAGGCGTGCGGCGAGCTCCAGGGCGCGAATGGCGACTTCTCCGCCTTGCGCGGTGAGACGGACCGGGCCTGCACCAAGATCTACGACCCGCTCGTCGTCACCGCCGAGGGCGTCTGGGAGGGCAAGCGTGTCAGGTACGAGCGTGTGTTCGGCAACTCCTGCGTCCTCCAGAACGAGGGCGGCAGCGTCTTCTCCTTCTGAGCGCCGCCGCCCGGCCTTCCCCCGGCCCGCGTCCTCCCCACGGCGTCCCCCGCCGCGGAGACGGCGCGGGCCGTCGCCGTGCACGGGGCACCTGCCGGGCCGGGGAGGACGGGGCGCCGGAGCCGCGGGGCGCGGGACGGGAACGGGGCGGCTCCGGGAGGGGCCCGTGTGCCGTGCTCGGCGCGGGGGGTGCGGCAGCCGCGTACGCGAGGGACGCGCGAACACGCCCGGGCGCGCCGGCACGGTGCCGGCGCGCCCGGGCGCCCGAACGCCGCCGTGTCCGGCGGCGCCTCAGCGGGAGGCGAGGAGCAGGCGGCACTCCGCCTCGTGCTCACCGGGGACGTGCTGGACCGACCGCACGTCGAAGAGCCGGCCGAGCACCTCCTCGACCTGCTCCACCGCATGGTGGTCGCCGGTCAGCAGCGCCTCGACCGGCGAGTCGAGCCGCGGCGTGCCGGCGGCCTCGCCCGAACGGGCGGAGCTGTCGAACGTGGCCACCCACACGGTGGGTTCGCGCCCGGCACCGGAGTGCGGTGCCACGTCCTCGCAACCCGCGAAGACCCCGTCCAGCGCTCCGAAGACCGCCTCCGCCTCCGCGCGGCCGCAGTCGCTGAGCTGGACGGTCACGTCGCAGTCGGCGGAGTGCTCCCCCGCGCCCCGGTTCGCCGTGTCCTTTTCCAGGTCGCTTGCCATGGCGTCTCCACGTCCTTCCGTCGGATCCTGCGCAACGGGTACCCGTCTTCCCCGCGCCCCCACGGATGGCACCCGCGTGCCACTCCGCTGGCGGACGGGCACGGCGGGTGTTTGCGGGGAGGCATGGCTGGTACCGGGGTGAGGCCTATCGGGGCCACCGCAAGGCATCGAAGAGAGGAACAGCCATGCCCGCAGGATCCGGCTCCAAGCGCGAGCGGCAGTACGAAGACGTCAAGGACGGGGCCCGCGGCGGGGGCGGGAAGCGCGCCAAGGGGACCGCGGCGCACACGGCCGGCGGGGAACGGGCGCGCGGCGGCGGGGCGAAGCCGTCGGGCGGGCCCTCCCGCGGGACTCCGGCGCGGGACGCCTCCTCGTCGAAGCCGGGCGGGCAGCGCTCGCGGGGCGGCGACTCCGGGGGAGCCACGTACGAAGAGCTGTACGCCGAGGCCAGGAAGCGCGACATCCCCGGCCGCTCCTCGATGAACAAGGCGGAGTTGCGGCGCAAGCTCGGCAGGTGACCCGGCCGCGGCCGACCGGGTCACGCGCCGCCCCCGCCGAACGGGCTGTCGTCCAGGTGGGCGAGCAGGTCGGCGGGGTCGGCGTACAGGGCGGCCGCCCCCGCGTCGACGAGGTCCGCGCGGGGGATGCCGCCGCAGAGGAGGCCCACGCAGGTGACCCCGGCCCGGGTCCCGGCCTCCATGTCCCAGACGGTGTCGCCGACGAACACGGACCGGTCGGCGGGCGCGCCGGCCAGTTCCAGCGCGTGCCGCACGGGGTCCGGGGCCGGCTTGCCCCGCTCGGTGTCGCCGGCACCGGCGACGGCGGCGACGGCGTCGTCCGCGTCGAGGGCGCGGCGCAGCGCCGCGAGTTCGGCGCCCCCGGCGGAGGTGGCGAGGACGACGGTCCAGCCCCGTGCGGCGAGGGTCCTCAGCAGCCGGCCGGCGTCGGGGAACGCGGGCAGACGGTCGGAGTAGGTGCCGTAGAGCGCCTTGTGGGCGGCGCTGATCGAGGCGTCGCCGCCGCGGTCCCGGTCGGGTGCGAGCAGGTGCTCGACGAGGTCCTCGGCGCCGAGTCCGACGGCCCGGTGCACGGCGTGCATCGGCACGTGGTGGCCGGCCTGGCGGAACGCCTCCCACCAGGTCGTGACGTGCAGGTGGTTGGTGTCGGCGAGGGTGCCGTCGACGTCGAACACGGCGGCGCGGTTCATGGGGGTCCTCTCGGTGCGGTCGGCGCGGCCGGTGCGGTCCCGGTGCGGTTCCGGCGCGGTCGCGCGGCCGGTGCGGTCGGTGTGCTGGTGCCCTGCTTCCCCGCCCCGGCCCCGTCAGCCCCCGACACCGGTCGTGCCGTGGGAGGCGCCGACCGGCTTCGACTCCGGGGAGCCGCGCTGCCGCAGGTACACGGAGAAGATCGCCATCGAGCCGATGGCGAGGAGTTCCGACTGCCAGTTCTGGAGCGTGCGGCCCCAGAAGTCGGACGAGGCGAGGTACTCGGACCAGGGCGGCGGGCTCTCCAGCGCGCGCAGCCTCTCCTCGCCGTACGCGGCGGCGCCGCTCACCGACTGGGCGTACCAGGAGCCGAGGAAGAGCGCGCACATCCAGACGCCGAGGGAGCGCGAGTACAGGGTCCGCCGCAGGCCCTCCGCGGCCGCCCAGCGCGGGGAGTCGGCGGCGGCGTACGGGCCGACGCGCTGGTCCTCGTCGGACTCGGTCCCGGCCTTGTGCATCTCCTTGGACTCCGGGGAGCCCCGCTGCAGCAGCCACACCGTGCCGAAGAGGTAGAGGAAGAACTGCAGGTACTCGGACTGCCAGTTCTCGGTCACGGCGACGGCGAAGTCGGCCGACGCGAGGTAGCGGGCGAGGCCGACGGGCTCGGCGCCCAGGGCGCGCATCTCGTCGTCGTACCGTGCCCGCCCGGCGAGCGCCTGGCAGCAGACGGTGGCGAGGAACCCCGCTCCGAAGACGAGGGAGAGGCCGTTGTCCCGGGCGAAGCGGAGGAGACGGTTCATCGGTGGGCCACCCCGAGCGCGCTGAAGTAGACGAGGCCGCACAGCAGGGTGAGGGCGTACAGCGTGAACATGGTGCGCACGGCGGATCAGTCCTCTTTCACACGGCAGTCGTAGGGGCGCTCGGGGCGTGGCGCGCAGCCGGCCGCCCTGATCCTCCAGCCGTCCGGGAACCGGGTGGCGAAGTAGGTGTCGCGGTCCAGGACGACACGGGCCTGGTGGCCGTAGACGTCGGTGGTGCGGACCCGCCCCGGCGCGGGCAGGGCGGCGTCGAGGAGCCCGGCCTCACAGGACGGGCCGGGGTCCCGGGCGAGCGCCTCGCGGGTCGCCGGGGCGAGGAGCCGGCAGGCGGCGGTGTGGCCGGCGCCCGCGGTGTGGGCGGCGAAGCGGAGGGCGGCCGCGGTGACGGCGGTGCGCTCGGCGCCGGAGACGGAGCAGCCGGCGAGGGCGGCGACCGGGGCCAGGAGCACGAGGGCGGTGGTGAGGCGGCGCACGGGATCCGGCTCCTCTCGGCGTCCGGCCCCACGGGACCCTCCCGGAGGCGCGGGTACGAGCATGGGGGCGCGGCGGCGGCCGGTCGCGTCATGACGGCGCGACACCCGGTGGACTTCCTCCCGCTGCCGTATCGGGGACGGGCGGCTTCCCGGGGCCGGGGCGCCGCCCCGGTCGGCTGGAGGGCCTGGAAGCGGGTACCAGGAACGGATCGGAACCGATGATGGGAGGGCGAGATGCCTGGCCGGGAGCACGGTGCCTCGAAGGGTGCGGACGGGGTCCACGGGTCCTCGGACGCCGGGGAGCGGGGGAACGAGCAGTGGCGGGGCCGGCGCGAGACGCCGGAGGAGCAGGCGGACCGCCGGTGGACCGAGTTGCTCCAGGAGATCCGGGTCGCGCAGACCGGGGTGCAGATCCTGTTCGGCTTCCTGCTGACGGTGGTCTTCGCGCCCCGCTTCGCGGACCTGTCGGACGTGAACCGCGCGATATACATCACGACCGTCGTGCTGGGTGCGGCGGCGACGGGCGCGCTGATCGGGCCCGTCTCGCTCCACCGCCTGGTGTCGGGCCGCAGGATCAAGCCGCAGACGGTGGTGTGGGCGTCGCGGATGACGTTCACGGGACTGGTGCTGCTGCTGGCGACGATGGTGTCGGCGCTGTTCCTGGTCCTGCGGGTGGCGACGCACGACGGCTACGTGCCGTGGCTGGTGTCGGGGGTGGCCCTGTGGTACCTGCTGTGGTGGTTCGTGCTGCCGCTGTGGGCGCGGCAGCGCTACACCTCGCGTGAGTGAGGGCCCGCCAGGACCGTGTCGACGGTGTCGGCCTGGGCGGCGGGCTTGTCCGGACGGTGCCGCAGGACGCGGGCGAAGCGGAGGACGGCCCCGGCCGGGTAGCGCGGGGAGCGCTGGAGGCCGTCGTAGGCGATCTCGACGACCAGCTCGGGCCGTACGCGGACGGTGGAGCCGTCGTCGGAGACGGCGAGTCCGCGCAGCCGGTCGGTCTGCCAGCGCAGCATCGCGTCGGTGAGCCCCTTGAAGGTCTTGCCGAGCATCACGAAGGTGCCGTCGGCGGCGCGGGCTCCGAGGTGGAGGTTGGACAGCAGTCCGGTGCGCCGGCCGTGCCCCCATTCGGCGGCGAGGACGACCAGGTCGAGGGTGTGCACCGGCTTCACCTTCAGCCAGGAGCGCCCCCGCCGGCCCGCGCCGTAGGGCGCGTCGAGCGCCTTCACGAGGACGCCCTCGTGGCCCCGGCCGAGGGTGTCGGCGAAGAACGCCTCGGCGGCGGCGCGCTGCCCCGGGTCGGCGGGGTCGGTGACGACGGTCCGCCGGACGCGCAGGGCCTCGGGGAGGAGGCGGGCGAGTTCCGCGTGCCGCTCCCGGCCGGGCAGGTCCAGCAGTACGGCGCCGTCCGCGGCGAGGACGTCGAAGAACACGGGTGACACGGGGCGGGTGGCCGCGGCCGCGGCCACGTCGGCGCGCGAGCCCACGCGGGAGGCGGTCTCCTGGAACGGGGCGGGGCGGCCCGACGCGTCCAGGGCGATCACCTCGCCGTCCAGGACGAACGCGTCGCCGGCGACGGCGCGGGCGGCGGCGCGGACCTCCGGCAGGCGGTCGGTGACGTCGTCGAGGGAGCGGGTGTAGATCCGCACGTCGTCGCCGGTGCGGTGCACCTGGACGCGGACCCCGTCGAGCTTCTCCTCCACGGCGCACGGCCCGAGCGCGGCGAGCGCGTCGGCGACGCTCGCCGCGGTGTGGGCGAGCATCGGCTGCACGGGCGTGCCGACGCGGAGCCGGAACCGTTCCAGTGCGGCCGGGCCCTCGGCGAGGAGGACCGCGGCGACCCTCGGCAGGGACCCGTCGAGCATCACCGCCCGGCGCACGTCGGCGGCCGGGGCCCGGGCCGCCGCGGCGACGCCCTCCAAGGCGACGGCGTCCAGCGCCCCCTGCCGGACCTCGCCGGTGAGCAGCCGGAGGAGGAACCGCTGCTCGGGGGCGGTGGCGGCGGCCATCAGGCCGTGGACGAGGCGTCGCCGCTCCGCCTGCGAACCCGGCCCCGCGACACGGGCGAGCGCGGTCAGCGCGGCGTCCGTGTCGGCGACGGTGAGGGTGGCGCGGTCGGCGGGCGCGACGGGCTCCTTCAGGGTGCTCCAGCCGACCCCGATGCGGCCCTGTGGGAGGCGGCCCGCGAGGTAGGCGATGACGAGGGGGACCTCCGCCGGCGGGGCCGCGGAGAACAGCTCCGCCAGCACGGCGATCTTGCGGGAGCGCGCCGCGGTGGCGGCGACCTGCTCGGACACGTCTGCGAGTCGGGCCAGCAGCATGCGCCCATCGTGCCCGTCGCGTACGCCGCGCACACCCGGGGCGCCTCCCGGCGGGTGCCCCGGGCCGTCGCGGCCCCACCGGGACCGTGCCCTGTGTCCCGGGCCCGCGGGCGCGGGGCCGGTGCG
>JAAXOU010000137.1 GCA_012396115.1 Streptomyces somaliensis DSM 40738
GGCGACGCCTCCGGAGCCGCACGGCCCGGCGGCCCGCCCCGAACCGCGCGGCCCGCCCCGGATCCCACGCCCCGGGCGGCGCAATTCGGATCCCGCGGTCCCGGCGGCGCGATCCGGACCGCACGACTCGGCCGACGTGGCCCGGATCCTGCGTCCCGGGCGACGCGATCCTGACCCGCGGTCCGGGCCGCCGGGGTTCCCGCGATCGCGAAAGCACACAGTTTCCACACCGTTCCCGGCTCGTTGGCCACGCCGTACCCATTTTCATCACATCTCGATTTCGCGGATAGTCGACCATTTCGGAAACAATTCCCGGAAGCATATAACTCGAAGGCATGACCCATTACGGGAAAGGCATACCCAAATGCGTATTCAATTGACTACACACCGCTCGGACCTGCGGAGAGTGTTCCCAGAGCGGAGATGAACTGCTAATGTTCTCAGCACCGGCGGGAAAGCACGCCGGGCGGAAGAAAAGCGTGTGACCACCTCGGTGGCTCCTGGTTCCTTCCGTATTCGGTGGAGTGGCCGAGAGGCTAGGCACCGGCTCGCAAAGCCGTTTACACAGGTTCGAATCCTGTCTCCACCTCCACCTCCACCGCGCCCGCCGCGCGCCGCCTCCGGGCGGCGGGCGTCCGTGTTTCCGGACTTCCCCCACGCCGGGGGCCGGGTCCACGCCCTCGGCCCCGGCCCTCACCCCTGGTCCCGGGCCGGGCTCACGCCTTCCCTTCGCTCCGGTACGCCTCGCGGACCGTGTCCGCCAGTCCGGGCGCCCAGGCGGCCGCGGGGCTGCCCGGCAGCCAGACCAGCAGGAGGCGGTGGCGGGTGCTGGCGTCGGAGAGCGGCGCGTAGACCACGCCGGCCGTCGGCGCGGGGAGCGGATAGGCGGGCAGCGCGCCGCGGACCGCGCAGGCCAGCGCCGCCGCCTCGGCCTCGTCGGACGCCCAGCGCAGCTCCACGCGCACGTCGGCGTGGCGCGTGGCCGCCGTGAAGTGGCGGCGCAGGTCGGCGTGGCGGCGGCCGCCGACGAGCAGGCACAGCTCGCCGTCGAGGTCGGAGAGCGCGATCGAGGAGCGCCCGGCCAGCCGGTGGTCGGCCGCGGTGCCGATCAGCATGTCCTCCTCGGCGAGCACCGCGGCCTCGAAGAACTCGGGGACGGGCCCGTCCAGTACGGGGGAGTGCCGCACCACGGCCAGGTCCAGGCGGTGCGCGCGGAAGAACCCCAGCAGGTCGGTGCCGGAGTCGGCGGTCTGCGCGTCGCCGGCGGGCGTCCGGCAGGTGCCCAGGATGGTGCACAGTTCGACGGCCGCCCGCGGGAACAGGGCCCGGGCGTGGGCGGTCACCAGGGGGAGGACGGGGGTGGGGACCGTGCCGATGCGCAGCCGCTCCTCCGACGGGTCGGCGGGGTCCTCGCGCCTGCCGGTGGCCAGGAGGCGGTCGATCTTCGGGAGCAGCTCGTCGGCGCAGAGCAGCAGCAGCCGGCCGGCGGCGGTGAGCCTGGCCCCCTGGTGGTCGCGGCGGAGCACGACGAGCGCGGTCACCCGTTCGAGGTGCTGGATGCGGCGGGTGACGCCGGCCTGGCTGACGCCGAGTGCGCGCGCGGCGCCGGCCAGGCTCCCCGTGTCGGCGACGGCCCGCAGCACCCGCAGGTCCTGGACCTCTATGTCCATGACGCCTCGGCCAGCGACAGCTCGCGGTGCGCGGCGGAGAGCAGCGCGACCAGCTTCGGCATCCGCGCGGCGATCCAGCTCTCCTTGCGGTAGGCCACCAGGTGGGCCACCCGCATGTTCAGGTCGACCACCGGGCGGCGCACCACGCCGGGCTGCAGGGGGCGGTACGCCTGGGTCAGGGCCACGCAGCCCTGGTACCGGATCACCTGCGGGCGGGGCCCGGCCACCGCGATGTCGTGGGTGATGCGCGGGGTGAACCCGTAGGGGGCGCAGAGCCTGCGCAGCGCCTCGTCGCAGCCGTCGGGGCCGGTGCACGAGATCCAGTCCTCGCGCGCCAGGTCCGCCATGGTGAGCCGTTCGGCGGTGGCCGTCGGCCGGTCGGCGGCCGTCGCGAGCAGCACCGGGCTCTCGGCCCAGGGGATGTGCGCGATCGGGCCCTCGTCGGACGGGAGGTGCCCCTTCTCGGCCTGGTGGTCCCGCAACGCGATGTCGATCTCACCTTCTCTCAGCAGGTCCATCAGCTCACGGGCGGAGGAGGGGGTCACGATCTGCACGCGCTCCTCGGACGGCAGCCGCCGCAGGGAGCTCAGGAGCGGCTCGTAGAACACGTTGCACGCCGTCCCGCCGATCCGCAGGGTCCGGCGGCGCAGCACGCGGTAGTCGCGCACCTGCTCCCCGAAGTAGTCGAAGGAGCGGAGGATGGACTCCGCGTGGTCCAGGACCGCGCTGCCCAGGGGGGTCGGACGGGTGCCGTGCTGGTCGCGCTCGAACAGCGTCCCGCCGAACAGCTCCTCCAGCCGCCGTATCTGGCGGCTCAGGGCTGGCTGGGGAAGTCCCAGGACCGTCGCGGCCTTGTTCAGGCTTCCGGCCTCGGAGACGACGCACAGCTGACGTAAGTGGCGGAATTGCAGGTCCATGCCAATAGTTAAGCCGCTCGCCGAAGCCTTTGCCAGGTCTGCGGCCAAGCGTGCGGCCTGCGATTTTCACATCCGAAAGTCACCGATAGTCGGCCCGCGAGCACGCTGCGCTGCACGGGCGGGAATTGCGGCAATGGCATAACCGCCCGGCAGTACTCAACCCCCCGGCGGACCGTCAACATTCCAGTCATCGCCTCACGGGCCGAGGGCCTGACTGCGCGAGGGGGGCCCGTCCGCACGACTGCTGAGAGTGAATATGTTTGAAATTGAACCACTTACCGAGCGATGTCGTGGCTTGCTGCCCGAATCCGTTCACGTGTGCATCGGGGTCAGCCCCTTCAACAGCTACTTCAGCACACCGCGACTGCAGCGGCTGGCCGACTGGGCGCTGACGCGCTTCCCGAACGTCAACTTCTTCGTGCCCGACGCGGCGGCCGCGTACACGCTGGAGGCTCTGGGGTACGAGCCGGACCGCGCGCGCCACAAGGCGCAGCGCCAGGGACAGTACGTCCACAACAAGATCTGCACCGCCCTGCGCTCGGTGGGTGTGGAGAACCCCGAGGACCTGGTCCTGGGCATGGAGCGGCTGAACGGCATAGCCCGCTACACGTCGCTGCTGGACGAGGCGCACCTGCGATTCCACGAGGACCAGAACTTCCGCGCGGCCTGCCTGGACGCGTCCAACTGGGTGTTGGACCAGAAGCTGCCCGCGGGCACCTCCCCGACCGAGGAGCAACTGCAGAGCGCGGTGCGCTACTTCCTCGCCGAACTGCCCCTCTTCGTGGACGCCGGAGGCATCTCGGGCCACAGCCCGTCGTTCTTCGTCTACCACCACCGCGTCAACTTCCTGGAGCGCTTCTTCCGCCGCGAGCTGAGTTGGCAGCCGGCGGAGGGACAGGGCTTCCTGGTGGTCCGCGAGCTGCCGCAGGACGCCCCCGAGGCGCCGCAGCCGACCGAGGACGCCCCCGCCCGGGAGGTGGCCCATGGGATCGGCTGAGACCGGACGGGTGGACGCCCGGTCCGCCGGGGACGAGGCCCTGGACGACTACTCGCTGACCCCGGTTCCCGACGAGGCCCGCCACTCCTGGTTCTCCGTGGCGGTGCAGCGCTTCGGCCAGGTCTCCTCCTTCCAGCAGTTCATGGTGGGAGCCGTCCTCGGCTACGGCATGACGTTCACCGACGCGGTGATCGCCATCACCGTCGGCTCGGTGATGCTGGAGATCGTCACGATCCTCATGGGCGTCGCCGGGGTGAAGGAGGGCGTCTCCACGTCGGTCCTGGCCCGCTGGTCGGGCTTCGGCCGCAAGGGTTCCGCCGCCGTCGGCATGCTGGTGGCGCTCAGCCTCGCCGGCTGGTTCGGAGTCCAGAACGGCGTCTTCGCCCAGGGCATGCACGACCTCGCCGGCGGAGTCCCCGAGTGGGCCTGGGCGGTGGCGGGCGGCGCGGTGGTCACGGCCATCTCGGTCTACGGCTTCAAGATCATGGCCTGGACGGCCTACCTGACCGTCCCCGCGTTCCTGATCCTGGCCGGCTGGTCGGTGATCGACACGCTGATCGACCACCCGATGGACGAGCTGCTGACCGGGCCCCCTCCCGGGCCGGTCCTCAGCCTGGCCGAGGGCACCACGCTGGTGGCGGGCGCGTTCATCCTGGGCGCCCTGATGACCCCGGACATGACGCGCTTCAACCGCCGTCCCTCCGACGTCGTGAAGCAGACCCTGCTCGGCGTGACGCTGGGCGAGTACGTGATCGGGCTCACCGCGGTGATGCTCGGGCACGCCGCCCGCACCGCCGACATCGTCGGCATCATCACCACCTCCTCCGGCATCCTGGGCACGCTGATCCTGGCCACGTCGATCCTCAAGATCAACGACTGGAACCTGTACTCCTCCGCGCTGGCCACCGTCAACAGCGTCGACGTCATCTTCGGCCGCCGCATCGGCCGGCGGGCCGTCACCCTGGTGATCGGCGTGGCGGGGACCTTCCTGTCCGCCATCGGCATCGCCGACGACTTCACCGGCTTCCTGGAGACCATCGGGGTGCTCGCCCCGCCGGTCGCCGGAATCATCATCGCCGAGTACTACGTGGTGCGGCGGTACCGCGCCGACCTGGAGCAGGCGCGCCGCACGGGGCAGGAGCCCGACATCCCGAACTGGCTGCCCCTGTCCCTGGTCTGCTGGGCCGTCGGCACGCTGATCGGCGTGTACCTGGACGCCGGCATCCCCGCCATCAACGCCGTCGTGGCCGCCTTCGCGCTCTACGCGGTGGTCGGGCGGATGCTGGGCGCCCGGCACCGGGACCCCGCCCGAAAGACCCCCCTTTCCGACCCGACTGCATGACAAGGACCGGAGGCAGAAGTGCTACCCCTGGTGAAGCGGGACGAACTGAAGGCCGAGATGGACGCCGGGAAGGTCATCGTGGTCGACACGATGCCGACGGCCTACTACGAACGTGAACACCTGCCCGGTGCGGTGAACATCCCGGGATTCCCGTACGAGGAGGCGGCGCGCTTCACCGACGAACTCGCGCCCACCGTGCTCCCGGACCGCACCAAACCCATAGTCGTGTACTGCGCGAACGTGCCGTGCCGCAACAGTGAACTCGTCGGCGCGCGCCTCGTCTCGCTCGGTTACACGGACGTACGCAAGTACCGCGAGGGGATCGAGGACTGGGTAGCCCACGGCCTGCCGACGCAGACCGCCGAGGGCTGAACGAGCCCCGGAGAGCCCCTCCCCCCCTCACACGCGTACGCCCTACCCCGCCCCACCCCCACGAAAGGAAGACATTCATGTACCGCAAGCTGGCTGTGGTCACCGCAGCTGTCGCCATGCTCCTGGGCGGCACCGCCGCCTCGGCCGTCGCCACCCCGGCGGCGCCCGCCGTCGAGGCGTCCGCCACGGAGACCATCCCCAACGTCGTCGACGTCACCCCGACCAACACCTCCCAGGTGATGCAGTGGTCGTACACCAAGCCGGTGGTCCTCGACTTCACCGCCACCTGGTGCTACTGGTGCCAGAAGCAGAAGCCGTACCTCCAGCAGTACAACACCGCTGACAACGGCGCCTGGGTCTGGGCCAAGGTCGACGTCGACAGGAACCGCGACCTGTACAACAAGTACCGGGTCCGCGGCATCCCGGCCCTGCTCAACATCCAGAACGGCCAGGAGGCCGGCAGCCGCCTGGTGGGCTTCGACGGCCCGACCTCGCTGCGGAACTGGCTGAACAACCTGTAAGGCGCAGGTGCCGCCGCCGCTCCCGCGGCGGCGGCACACCCCGCCCGGGGCGCCGCCCCCTCCGGATCCCCCGCCCCGGGCACCTTCCCCTCGCACCGCAGGCGTACCGCGCCCCGCGGCACGCCTGCGGTGCACCCCTGCCCCCCACCCCACTGCCGCGGTGCGCGGCGACCCCCGCGTGGAACATCAGGCGAAAGGCTCATCCCCCCAATGAAGAAGCACCTGTTGAAGGCGGCTACGGCGGCGGCCGTCGCGGCCGGCGTGGCCCTTCCCCTTCTGATCGCCGGACCGGCGTCGTCGAACACCCCGGCGGAGCGGCCCGCGGCCGCCTCCTCCTCCGCCACGACCGTGTACATCGTCGAGGTCAACGACACGGAGGCGACCAAGGAGGCGGTCACCCGGCGGGCCAACGAGGTGATCGCCACCAACGGCGGCGTGCTGCGGAGGGTGTACCACTCTGCCTCCCAGGCGTTCTCCGTCTCGCTCACGCCGGAGCAGGTGACCTCCTACTACAAGGACACCCGCGTCGACTCCATCACCAGCGACCGCGTCTACCGCGTCGCCGGTAAGCAGCAGGCCGTCCGGAAGCTGGACGCCGGGGCGACGGGGGTGGCGGCCCTCGGCGGCGGCGTCCAGACGTCACCGCCCTCGTGGGGCCTGGACCGCGTGGACCAGCGCGACCTGCCCCTGAACAACACCTACAGGTTCTCCAGCACCGGTGCGGGCGTGGACGCCTACATCGTCGACACCGGTGTGCGGGTCGGCCACCAGGAGTTCATGGGAGGCCGGGCCCAGGGCGTGTACGACGCCATCAGGCAGGCCCCCGGCGGCGCCAGCGACTGCAACGGCCACGGCACCGCCTCCGCGGCCACCGCCGCCGGACTGTGGAGCGGTGTCGCCAAGGGCGCCACCGTGAAGTCGGTGCGCGCCTTCGGCTGCGACGGCACCGGCACGCTGGAGCACATCATGTCCGCGGTCGACTGGATCACCGCCAACGCCGACGGCCCCTCCGTCGTCAACCTGGGCTTCTCCGGCGAGCCGGGCTCCGTGCTCGACCTCCAGCTCTACCAGATGACCAACAAGGGCATCGCGTACACCGCCGCCGCGGGCAACGGCGACAGCTCGGGCAACGGCATCGAGTCCTGCGAGACGACCCCCGCCCGGCAGACCACCGCCATCACCGTCGCCGCCACCGACCGCAGCGACCGGCGGCCGGCCTGGTCCAACTACGGCTACTGCGTCCACCTGTTCGCGCCCGGCACCGACATCACCACCGCCGGCGCGCTGAGCAACAGCTCCTACGTCAGGCTCACCGGCACCTCCGCGGCCACCGCCGAGGTCACCGGCGCGGCGGCCCTCTACCTGGCCGCCCACCCCGAGGCCACGCCGGTCGAGCTGGACGAGGCGCTCATCGCCGCCGCCACCAAGGACCACGTGCTGAACCCGGGCACGGACTCCCGGAACCTGCTGCTGTACACCGGCCCGACCGGCACCACGAGCGGGCGGGCCGACCGGTGAGCGGCGACATCCGCGACGTCGTCGTCATCGGCTCCGGCCCCGCCGGCTACACCGCCGCCCTCTACACCGCCCGGGCCGACCTCCGCCCGCTGGTCCTGAGGGGCAGCGCCTTCATCGGCGGCTCGCTGGCCACCACCACCGAGGTGGAGAACTACCCGGGCTTCCCCCAGGGCATACAGGGACCGGACCTGATGGACGCCATGGCGTCCCAGGCGGAGCGGTTCGGCGCCGAACTGGTCGACGTGGACGTGGTCGACGTCGACCTGGCCGGGGACGTCAAGACGCTCACCGACAGCACGGGGCGCGAGCACCGGGCGCGGACCGTCGTCATCGCCACCGGGTCGGGCTACCGCAAGCTCGGCCTGGAGAAGGAGGACGAACTGTCCGGGCGGGGCGTCTCCTGGTGCGCCACCTGCGACGGGTTCTTCTTCCGCAACCACGACATCGCCGTGGTCGGCGGCGGCGACACCGCCCTGGAGGAGGCCACCTTCCTGAGCCGGTACGCCCGTTCGGTCACGGTGGTCCACCGGCGCGACAGCCTGCGGGCCTCCAAGGCGATGCAGCGCCGGGCCTTCGCCGACCCGAAGATCACCTTCGCCTTCGAGCGCGAGGTGGTCGCCCTGAGCGGCGACATCGGCACCGGCCTGACCGGCATCACGCTCCGGGACACGGCCACCGGGGCGACGGAGGACCGCGCGGTGACGGGCCTGTTCATCGCGATCGGCCACGACCCGCGCAGCGAGCTCTTCAAGGGCCGACTCGCCCTCGACGAGGCCGGGTACGTGGTGGTGGACGCGCCGTCGACCCGCACCAGCGTGCCGGGGGTGTTCGCGGCGGGCGACGTCGTCGACCACGTCTACCGCCAGGCCGTCACGGCGGCCGGGACCGGATGTGCGGCCGCCCTGGACGCCGAGCGGTACCTGGCGGCACTCCACGACGGGGAACTCTCGGGAGA
Organism: Streptomyces somaliensis DSM 40738; assembly: GCA_012396115.1. Lineage (GTDB taxonomy): Bacteria > Actinomycetota > Actinomycetes > Streptomycetales > Streptomycetaceae > Streptomyces > Streptomyces somaliensis. The sequence continues at coordinate 8,293 of JAAXOU010000137.1, forward strand.
GTCCCTGGCTCCCTAAGCGCCCCGTCCGGGGAGGTTGTGGACGGGTGAGGGTCCTCGGGCCCGGTGGGTACGGCGACGTCCCCACCGGCCTGGGGGCCCTCACCCCTTTCTCCCCACCGTCCCGCCCGGTCGGCCGGGCCGGCCGTGGCGGGCGGCGCTCCGACGGAGGCGGTGGGCGGTCCCGGGCCCCCCGGGGTGGCGGCGCGCTCGTGCGCGCCCCGAGCACGGCACGGCGGCCGCCACCCGTCCGGCGCGGCACCGCGCTCGTGCGCGGCCGGTTCCGGCACCGGAGCGCGACCCGTACTCGTCGAGGACCGCCACCGGCCCTCGGCGTCCCCTCGCCACGGATCGCTGACCCCAGGGTGGTCGGACCGACGCCCTCCGTCAACGGGTATGCGCGGTAAAGGGCGTTACACGGTGTTCGTCACGGCGCGGGCGGGTTCGTACGACTCGGGTTCGCGCACCGCCCGGGCGAGCACCGCCGCGCTCCGGTCCACCTCGCACCAGATGCGCTTGCCGCGCCCCTCCGGCTGCCATCCCCACCGGTCGGCGAGCCCGTCGATCAGCTCCAGCCCCCGGCCGTGGGTGTCGGCGCCGTCCGCGCGGCGCTGCTGCGGCGGCGAGGCGCTGTCGTCCGCCACCTCGACCCGGACGATGCCGGCACCGGCGCCGCCCGGACCGAACAGCAGCCGCAGCACGGCCGGGTGGCCGGTGTGCACGATGGCGTTGGTCACGAGCTCCGAGATCAGGAGCACGAGGGTGTCGGCGAGCGACTCGTCGTCGTCTATCCCCGAACCGGCCAACCGCGACCTCGCCCACCTGCGGGCCCGCCCCACCTCTGCGGGATCCGGGCCGACCTCCAACTGAACCTGAAGCACCTGCACCGCTCACACCATCCGAACCGGCGGACACATCGCCTCGCGCCTCACAGCGAACCTTGGGCGCCCAGCATGGTTGACGTTCCGTCACCGGAACAAGCGCTTCGGGCATATTCCCGCGCGAAGGAGTACGGCCGGTGCATACTGTGCGACGCACTTTTCGCCCAGTCGAACGTGGGGACACCACCGCTCCACCCCCGCGCGGGCGCGGGCAACCGGGCTGCGGCGCCCGCCGGGACCGGAGCCGTCCGGCGGCCGGCGCGGGCCGCGCGACCGCCGCCCGCACACCCCGCACCCGTCACCGAACGTGACTAGGCGGGTGCCGTACGGGGTGCCACCACCCCGCCCGCCACGTCCCGGGCGAACCCCTCGGCCGCACCCGTCGCGCCCGTCGCGCCCGTCGCGGCCGGCACGTCCGGGTACACCTCGAACAGCCGGCGCACGCCGAGCGCCGCCAGCACCCGGTTGACGTGCGAGCCCTCCACCGCGCCGCGCGCCGGCAGGATCAGCCGCAGCCGTCCCCGGCAGGAGTGCAGCAGCCGGCGCGCCGCGATGAGCACGCCCACGCCGCTGGAGTCGCAGAACCGCACCCCGGACAGGTCGAGCACGACGTCGTGGCGGCCGTCCGCGACCGCCTCGTGCACCCGGCGCCGGACCACGGGGGACGACACGAGGTCGAGTTCGCCGTGGACGCCCAGTACGGTCCAGGGCCCGTGCTCGGCCCGCTCCACCCTCAGCACCACGCGCCCCGACCTCTCCCCCACCGGCCCCGGGCCGCCCCGAGGACGGTCCTCCCGTCGCAGCTGCCCCGTCCGCCACCGCCGAAACGCCGGACGGCGGAAATGGCGGCTTCTCTACCACCGCCCCGGCCGGAATGCCAGTACTTGCCCGAAGGCCGGTGCGGCGCGGGGACCCCGCACTACATTCGAAGAATGCCCAAGGACACACCGCCCCGCTGGGACAGCAGGATGCAGCAGCGGCTGGCACGCGGAGAGGCGGCCGCGCTCGGGGAGCTGTACGACCGCTTCGCCTCGCTCGTCCACAACACGGCCCGGCGGGTGCTGGAGGACCAGGAGGCCGCCGACCGGGTCACGCGGGAGGTCTTCGGTTACGTGTGGGAGAACCCCGACGCGTACGACCCGCGGAAGGAGGGCTCGCTGCGGGCCTGGATCGCCCGGCTGGCCCGCCGGCAGTCCGTGCACCGGCTGCGGCAGAGCGGCGCGCGGGCGATCGCCGGGGGCGGGCGGGGCTCGGCGGAGGAACTGGAGCAGCGGGTGCGGCGGGCGGCCGCGGCGGCCCGCGCCGACTACATCGTCACGGCGATGCCGGTCCCGCTGCGCGCGGCGCTGGAGCTGGCGTACTTCCAGCGCCGGGACTACCGGCAGACCGCCGCGCGCCTGGGGGTGACCCAGGACGAGGCGCGGCGCCGGCTGCGGCTGGGGCTCCAGCTGCTCGCGACGGCCCACACGCGGCCGCCGGACGGGGCGCCCCCGGTCCCCGGGGGGCCGTCGCTGTGAAGGGGACCGTGGGCGACG
>JAAXOU010000138.1 GCA_012396115.1 Streptomyces somaliensis DSM 40738
CGGCGGGTTCAGCGCCTGGCGTGGCGGCCGCGCTGCACGGGCGCGCCGGGCTCGCCCGGGGCCGCCGCGGACAGTTCGGCGGCCCTCCTCGCCTCGGCGCGGCCGCGGACGAACTCGATGACGATCGGGACCACCGAGAGCAGGACGATCAGGATGAGGATCGCCTCGATGTTCTCCTTGATGAAGCCGATCTGGCCGAGGAAGTACCCGGCGACCGTGATGCCGGCGCCCCACAGCACGCCGCCGATGACGTTGTACGAGAAGAACGTCCCGTACTTCATCCGGCCGGCGCCCGCGACGATCGGCGCGAACGTCCGCACGATCGGCACGAAGCGGGCCAGCACGATCGCCTTCGGCCCGTACTTCTCGACGAACTCGTGAGCCTTGTCCAGGTTCTCCTGCTTGAAGACCTTGGAGTTCGGGCGGTTGAACAGCTTCGGGCCGAAGAACCGGCCTATCGCGTAGCCGACCTGGTCGCCGGTGATCGCGGCGATCACGATCAGCGTGCAGACCAGCCACAGCGGCTGCTGGATGTAGTTGCCCTCGGCGACCAGCAGGCCCGCCGTGAACAGCAGCGAGTCGCCCGGCAGGAAGGCGAAGAAGCCGGACTCGGCGAAGACGATGAGCAGAATGCCGGGCAGACCGTATTCGGAGATCAGGTAGTCCGGGCTGAGCCACTCCGGGCCAAGCGCAAGGGTCATCACGGGTTCCGGGCTCCTGGGTCGATGGGCGGGGACGGCTGCCCAAACGTATCAACGCTCCCGGCGTGCCCTCGGTTCCACCGGCCCCCGGGCACGCGGACCGGGGACGCGCGCGGACCGGGCGACCGGATACCGCCCCCGGCCGCCACCGCCCGTCGCGGTGCGCCACCGGCGGCGGGGCGCCGCCGGAGGCCCGTGGAACCTCCGGCGGCGCCCCGCCCGTACCGCTTCCGCCCCGCGCCGCCCGCGTGCGCGGGGCGGCGCGGACCGCGCCCCTACGCGCGGCGGTCGGCGTTCGCGTGGATGGCGTCCCTCAGGTGCTCGACGAGGCCGGGGCGCATGGCGTCGTAGAACGACTTGAAGCGCTCGTCGGCGACGTACATGTCGCCCAGGCAGCGGTGCATCTCCTGGGGGCACTCGTAGAACCAGCGGCAGATGTGCTGCCGGTGCTCCTCGGCCATGGCCATGGCCCGCTCGCCGGAGGGCGCCTCGCCCTCGTCCATCAGCGCCCCGTAGCGCTCGCCCCAGTCCTTCGCCTCGTCCTGGAGGCGCTGCCAGTCCTCCTTGGTGTAGCGGGCGGTGCGCCGCTGGGACTCGCGGTAGGCCTCGGTGTCGCCCCACCGCTGCTCGACCTCGTCGGCGTACTGCTCGGGGTCGTGCTCCCCGAACACCTCGAACTTCTCCTCGGGGGTGAGGTTGATGCCCATCTTCTTCGCCTCCATGGCGTGTTCGACGGCCTCGGCCATCCTCTGCAGCTCGGCGATCCGGGCGGTCAGCAGACCGTGCTGGCGCCGCAGGTGCTCCTGCGGGTCCGTGTCCGGGTCGTCGAGCAGGGCCGCGACCTGGTCGAGCGGGAAGCCGAGCTCCCGGTAGAACAGGATCTGCTGCAGCCGGTCGAGGTCGTCGTCCTCGTAGCGCCGGTGCCCGGCGTGGCTGCGGCCGCTCGGGGAGAGCAGCCCTATCTCGTCGTAGTGGTGCAGGGTGCGCACCGTGATTCCGGCGAAACGGGCGACCTGTCCGACGGAGTAACCCATCGCTCACCGCTCCTTCCTCGGTACGCCCCTCAGCCTGGTCCCTCACGCGGCGTGAGGTGCAAGCGGCTTTTCCCGGGAGGGCGTCAGTCCCGGTCGCCGGGGTGCGGGGAGCCCGTCGCGTAGGGGTTCTCCTGGCCGTCGGCGAGGACGCCGACGAACGGGGCGCCCTCGCCGGCGAAGGTGTACGCCCCGCCCTCGACGCGCTCGATCAGGCCGCGGGTCCAGGCGGCGCCCGCGTCGGCCTGGTGGAGCCAGAGGTTCATGATCTCCCCGATGTGCCCCAGCCGCTCGGCGCCCCCCTCGGGCGTGTACTCCCCGGTGACGGTGGCCCGCCAGCGCTCCAGGTCCGCGACGCGCTGCCGGAGCAGGGCGACCGCCTCCCCGCGGGGCAGGTCGACGATGAAGCCGAGGGCGGCGGCGAGGCCGTCGGGCTTCTGGTCGTGCGCCGTCAGGGCCCGGCGGAGCAGGGCGAAGTACTCCTCGGTGCCCTCGTCGGTGATCTCGTACTCGGTGCGGGGCGGTCCGCCGACGGTGCTGGGAGCGGTCTCGTGGGCGCGCAGCAGCCCCTGCTTCGCCATCTGCTTCAGGGCGTGGTAGATCGAGCCGGGCTTGGCGTTGGACCACTCGTGGGCGCCCCAGTACTCCAGGTCGTTGCGCACCTGGTAGCCGTGTGCCCGCCCGTGCTGGCGGACGGCGCCGAGCACCAGCAGCCGGATCGCCGACATCCGCTTCCCCGCTCTCCGTACCGTGTGGGACCGATGCGGACCAGGGTAAGGGCAGGGCGGGCCCGCCTCGGGGGCGCGCCGTCCGGGCCGCACGCCCCCGAGCGGGCCCCGGTGGGCCCGGCGGCCGGAAGCCCGTGCGGCGGCGCGGGGCGGCGCCCGCTCCCCGCTGGGACCGGGAAGCGGGCGGCCGTTCCGGCCGGGCCCCGTCCGCCGCGGCGCGGGGACGGGTCAGATCGGGAAGGTGCTGCGCGCGTGCTGGACGGAGATCCACTTCTGCGTGGTGAACGCCTCGACGGTCGCGTCGCCGTTGAGACGCCCGACACCGGAGTGCTTCTCGCCGCCGAAGGGCACGATCGGCTCGTCGTGGACGATGCCGTCGTTGACGTGGATCATGCCCGTGCGGATGCGCCGGGCGAACCGGACGCCGCGCTCGACGTCTCGGGTGTGGACGCCGCCGCTCAGGCCGTACGGGGTGTCGTTGGCGATGCGGACGGCCTCGTCCTCCCCGTCGAACGGGATGAGGAGGGCGACCGGGCCGAAGATCTCCTGGGCGAGGACGGGGGCGTCGGCCGGGACGTCGGCCAGCACGGTCGGTGCGACGACGTTGCCCTCGCAGGTACCGCCCACCAGCACCCTGGCGCCGGCCGCGACGGTCTGCTGGACGGCGGCCATGACCGCCTCGACCTGGGAGGAGTTGATCAGCGGGCCGACGTGCGTCCCGGGCTCGGACGGGTCGCCCGTCCGCAGGGCCCCCACCCGTGCGACGAACTTCCCGGTGAACTCGTCGAGGAGGGACCGGTCGACCAGGACGCGGTTGGCGGCCATGCACGCCTGGCCCTGGTGGACGAAGCGGCTGAACACGGCCGCGTCGACGGCGTAGTCGACGTCCGCGTCGTCGAGGACGACGAGCGCGCTGTTGCCGCCGCACTCCAGGACGGTCCGCTTGAAGTGGCCGGCGCACACCGTGGCGACGTGCCGGCCGACGCGGTCGGAGCCGGTGAAGGCGATGACGCTCGGGACGGGGTGCTCCAGCAGCGCGTCGCCGATCTCCGCGATGTCGGTGACGACGACGTTGAGGACGCCGGGCGGCAGCCCCGCCTCCTCGAAGACCTTGGCCAGCATGGTGCCGCCGAGGATCGGGGTGTTCTGGTGCGGCTTGAGCACCACCGCGTTGCCCAGCGCCAGCGCCGGGGCGACGACCTTCAGCGAGAGCAGGAAGGGGAAGTTGAAGGGGCTGATCACGCCGACGACGCCGACCGGGAGCCGGTAGACCCGGTTCTCCTTGCCGTCGATGGGCGACGGGAGGATCCGGCCCTCGGGCCGCAGCGACAGGTGGATCGCCTCGCGCATGAAGTCCCGGGCGAGGTGGAGTTCGAAGGCCGCCTTGCCGCGCGTGCCGCCGAGTTCCGCGACGATCGCCTCGGCCAGCTCGTCCTCGCGGTCCTCGATGATCCGCAGCGCCCGCTCGAAGACGCCGCGCCGCGTGTACGGGTTGGTGGCGGCCCACCCGGTCTGCGCCCTCTCGGCGGCGCGGTAGGCCTGGTCCACCTCCTCGACGGTGGCGACGGTTATGGAGGCGAGCTTCTCCTCGTTGTACGGGTTGAAGTCGATGATGTCCCACGAGCCGCCGCCGACCCGCCATTCACCGTCGATGTACTGCAGGGCCAGATCTTTGAAGCAGGACATGGCATCCCTTCCGAAGGCCGTTCGGCCCGCAGGGCCACTTCCGGGCACTGGTGACGGGACGTCATGTTACTTACACATCACATTATTTGAAGGAGGCCTCGGAGCAGATCCCGGCTCTCCTGCGGACCGGGGCTGTCCGCCTGGAGCTGCTCCACGGCGCGCTCGTACTGGGCGACCTCGTCGCGCTTGTCGATGTACAGGGCGCCCGTCAGCTGCTCCAGGTAGACGATGTCCGAGAGGTCGGACTCGGGAAACCGCAGCATGGTGAAGGCGCCGCTCTCCCCGGAGTGCCCGCCGAAGCTGAACGGCATGACCTGGAGCGTGATGTTGGGCCGCTCCGACATCTCGATCAGGTGCTTCAGCTGGTCGCGCATGACGGACCGGTCGCCGTAGGGACGGCGCAGCGCGGCCTCGTCGAGAACGGCGTGAAATCGCGGGGCGCGTTCGGAGACGAGGACCTTCTGCCGCTCCAGGCGGAGCGCGACGCGGCGGTCGACCTCGGCCGCCGAGCCGGTGGGGCACATCCCGCGGGCGACGACCGCGTGCGCGTACGCCTCGGTCTGGAGCAGGCCGTGGATGAACTGGACCTCGTAGACGCGGATGAGGGAGGCGGCGCCCTCGAGCCCGATGTACGTCTGGAACCACCCGGGCAGGACGTCGCCGTAACGGTGCCACCAGCCCGCGACGTTGGCCTCCCGGACGAGGGCCAGCAGCGCCTCGCGCTCCTTCTCGTCGGTCACCCCGTAGAGCGTGAGCAGGTCCTCCACGTCCCTCGCCTTGAAACTCACCCTTCCCAACTCCAGCCGGCTGATCTTGGATTCGGATGCGCGGATCGAGTAGCCGGCGGCCTCCCTGGTGATGCCGCGCGACTCGCGCAATCGCCTCAGCTGCGAGCCCAGCAGGATGCGCCGCACCACGGAACCACCGGATTCAGTCGCGGTCACGTTTCCAACCCTCCCCATCGCCGATCCGTACGACGGGGCACCCCCGAGCCCCGAGCAAGCGGATTCTGCCACCAAAACACTTCACCCCGTACGCGCACGATTACAGAACCGTGAGGACTTCGGCCACGGGTGTCCGAGAGACCCGGGGAGATATGGCCAAGAAACGTCATGGGCCGGACACCTCGATCGCGTGCACGTGCATCTGCCCTTGCATCTGCCTTCGCCTTTCGGAACGATGGGCCCCGCACACTGCGTAGCCGTTCGTGTTGTCGCACCACAACCGCGAATCCGGGGAGTGCCTCGTATGGGGACCAGGGGATCGACGATGCCCAAGCCGTTACGGCGGGGGCCTGTCCCGGCCGCCCCCGCGTCCGTGTCGAGTTCGGCGTCCTGCGCGCTGCCCGCCCGGTACGAGGCCGTGCGCGGCGCCCGCCGGTTCACCCGCACGACCCTCGGGCAGTGGGGCCTCGACGACCGGTTCGACGACGTCTCGGTCGTCGTCTCCGAACTGGTCACCAACGCGCTGCGGCACGCGCTGCCGGCCTGCGCCCCGCACGAGCACCCCTTCGACCTGCCGGTACGGCTCCACCTGATGCACTGGACCGGCCGCCTCGTGTGCGCGGTGCGCGACCCCAGCCCGGACACGCCCGCGACGCGCGCGTCCGGCGAGGACCTCTCGGCGGAGTCGGGGCGCGGACTGCTCCTGGTCGAGTCGTTCAGCGACGGCTGGGGGTGGCACCCGCTGGCGGGAGCGCTGCGCGGGAAGGTCGTGTGGGCGCTGTTCCGGCTCGCGGACCGTCCGTAGCCGGACGCCGGTGCGCCGCACCGGGAGGGACGTCGGCCCGAGGCCACGGGGGACTCGCGGCCGACGGGAGGGGGCTCCGTTCGCGGAGCCCCCTCTTGTGCGCCCGGACGCGGCGGGCGGGGCGCCGGCCGCACGTCCGGACGCGGCGGGCGGGGGTTCAGCCGCCGACGAGGTGGTCGAACTCGCCGTCCTTGGCGCCCAGCAGCAGTGCCTCGATCTCCGCTGGGGTGTAGACCAGGGCCGGCCCCTCGGGGAACCGCGAGTTGCGCACCGCCACGTCCCCGCCGGGCAGCTTGGCGAATTCGACGCAGGAGCCCTGCGAATTGCTGTGCCGGCTCTTCTGCCAGACCACCCCGCGGAGCTCCGTGGCCGCCATGCCGTTGTACACGTTCAACACGTGGTGCACAGGACGCTCCCCGGGTCACAGAGGTAGGTGGTGAGTGATGTTGCAGGGATCAACTGTCGGGATCATAGCCGCGTTCACTTGCGTTTGCGCGAGCAGATGCACGTGCACGCGCTGTATCCCCCCGATTACCGAAACATGCGCCACTCCGCCCGCCCCCCTCCTTTTTCCGGGCCCACGGGAAAAGGGCTCCCCGTGCGTGAAGCACGAGGAGCCCCGGGCCGGAAAGGCGGTATTCCGCCGGAACCCGGCCGGAATCCCGCCGGATCCGTTCCGCCGCGGCCTCAGCGGGTCCGCGAGGAGTACGGGAGGAGCGCCATCTCGCGGGCGTTCTTCACGGCCCTGGCGAGCTGCCGCTGCTGCTGGGCCGTGACGCCGGTCACCCGGCGGCTGCGGATCTTGCCGCGGTCGGAGAGGAACCTCCGCAGCAGCTCGGTGTCCTTGTAGTCGACGTACGTGATCCCGGCCCGGTCCAGGGGGTTGGGGCGGGCCTTGACCGGCTTGCGGTCGGCGGAACGGCGCGGGGGCATGGGGGGTCAGACCTCCAGGAGGGTGTCGAAGGCGGACGGGAGCCGCTTCCAGGCCGTACGGCCCGCCGCGTGCTCCGCGTCGGTGAGCAGGCAGGAGTCGAGCAGCTCGGCGAGCCCCTCGCGGTCCAGGCCGGGCGAGGTGAAGACGAGGTGCTGGCCGCGGTCGCCGACCCGCGGGTCCCAGTCCAGCGCGGCGGCGACCCGCCGCACCGGCGGCACCGTCTCCCAGGCGGCGTCCGGCAGCGCGGCCAGCCACGGACCGGCGCCCTCCACGCACAGGGCGCCGCCCGCCGCGTCCCAGGCGAGCAGCGTGTCGGGGCGGTCCGCGAGCCAGAAGCGGCCGCGGCTGCGCGCGGCCGCGCAGGTCAGGTCCTCCAGCGCCGCGTACAGCCGCCCGGGGTGGAAGGGCCGGCGGGCGCGCCACACGAACGTGCCCACGCCCGCCGCGTCCGCCTCCTGCGGCAGCAGCGCGCAGGCCGGGTGCTGGGCGGCGGCCGCGGCCTCCACGTCGAACCCGGCGAGGACGGCGGCGGCCAGGTCCCCGTCCGGTACGGCGACGCGGCGGGCCGTCGGGTGGAGCTGGGCGAGGAGCGCGTGGTCCTCGTCGTCGGCGTCCGCGCCGTCCAGGACGGCGAGCACGGGCGCGTACTCGAGCTGGCGGGCCCAGGTGTCGGCGACCGTCCGCCGGTCCGTGGCGGCGGCCGCGAGCCCGACGTCCGCGAGGTCGTCGCCGTTGCCCAGGTACGGGAGGACCAGCGCGGGGTCCACGGCGGTGACGACCCCGGTCAGGTCGAGCCCGGAGGCGGCCACGACCTCGGCCATCGCCCTGGGCTCGACCGAGTCCCACAGCTCCACGACGGCGAGGCGGGTCAGGCCGGCCCCGGCGAGCCGCTCCAGTTCGGGCACCAGGTCCTCGCGGAGCGCGCAGCAGGCGCAGTCGTCGACCAGCGGCGCCTCGCCGGTGGAGAGCACGCCGGTCGCGTCGCGGACCGTCCGGACGACCGTGCCGTGCTCGGCGGCGGTGGACAGGTCGTGGTGGAGGGCGACACCGCCCGGCACGGAGGCGAGCAGCCGGTCGACGGCGGCCCGCCGGGCGTCGGCGTGGAGCCCGCCGACGAGGGCGACGGAGAGCGGGACGGAGGACATCAGCGGACCTCGCGCCGCCCGGCGCCCCCGGCACTACCGGCACCGCCCGCGGGACCGGGGGCGCCGGCGCCCGCCGCGCCGTAGCGGCGCTCGAAGCGCTCCACGCGCCCGGCCGTGTCGAGCACGCGCGCCTGGCCGGTGTAGAAGGGGTGGCTCGCCGAGGAGATCTCGACGTCGACGACCGGGTAGGTGCGGCCGTCCTCCCACTCCACCGTCCTGTCGCTGGTCATGGTGGACCGGGTGAGGAAGGCGAAGCCGCCCGCCCGGTCGCGGAAGACGACGGGTCCGTACGGGGGGTGGATTCCGGGCTTCACGGGGCTCAGCGCTCCTCTCGGAAGTCGACGTGCCGGCCGGCGACCGGGTCGTACTTGCGCAGGGTCAGGCGGTCGGGGTCGTTCCGGCGGTTCTTGCGGGTCACGTAGGTGTAACCGGTCCCGGCGGTGGACCGGAGCTTGATGATCGGGCGTAGTTCGTCGCGGGCCATGGGGGTACACTAAATGGAAACGGTTTCCATTTCCAAGAAAGTGTTCCGAGAGGTAGGTCACCTTGTCCGCCCACTGCCAGCTGACCGGCGCCCGCCCGGGCTTCGGCAACCACGTCTCCCACTCCCACCGGCGCACCCCCCGCCGCTTCGACCCCAACATCCAGCGCAAGCGCTACTGGCTGCCCGGCGAGGGCCGCTACGTCCGGCTCACCCTCAGCGCCCGCGCCGTCAGGACCGTCGACGCGATCGGCGTCGAGGCCGCCGTCGCCCGCATCCGCGCGCGGGGAGGGAGGGTCTGATGGCGAAGAGGAGCAAGATCGCGCGCAACGAGCGGCGCAGGGCCGTCGTCGAGCGGTACGCCGCCCGCCGCGCCGAACTCAAGGAGCTCATCCGCCGGCCGGGCACCCCGCAGGAGGAACGCCTCGCCGCCCAGGCCGAGTTGCGCCGCCAGCCGCGCGACGCCAGCGCCACGCGGGTCCGCAACCGGGACGCGGTCGACGGCCGGCCCCGGGGCCACCTGCGGAAGTTCGGCATCTCACGGGTGCGCCTGCGGGAACAGGCGCACGCCGGCTTCCTTCCCGGCGTGCGCAAGTCGTCCTGGTAGTGCCCGGGGCCCTTCCTGGTAGCTTGACGCGGTCTGATCAACCGACGAGGGGGACTCGATCGTGCAGAAGCTGGTACGGAAGGGCGCGGCCGTCGCCGCGGCGCTGGTCTCGGCCTTCGCGCTGAGCGCCTGCGGCTCGGACGGCGGGGACGCGGCCTCCGACGGCCGGGGCGGCTCGGCCGCGCCGTCCGACGGGGCCTCGCAGGCCGCCCCCGGAGCGACCCTCGCCGACGCCGAGGGCGTCTGGACGGGGACGACGGACGGCAGGTTGGTCACCCTGACGATCGGCACGGGCGGCCAGGCCGTGATGGTCAGCGAGGCCCACGTCTGCCAGGGCACCGCGCAGGAGGGCGACACCCTGAAGCTCGCCCTCACCTGCAAGGACGACGACACCAACCGCACGTCCGGCACGATCCGCTCCGCCGACGGCAAGCGGCTGGTCGTCGCCTGGGACTCCGGCAGGACGGACACGCTCTCCAAGCCGGACCCCGGCAGCCTGCCCACGACCCTGCCGTCCTTCTCGTCGCTGCCCTCCGTGCCCCCGCGGTCGTAGGAGGGCCGTCCCCGCGCGCCGCCGCGGCGCGCGGGGCCCGGCTCAGGGCGCCGCGCGGCCCGTGTCGGCCCGGTCGGCCGCGGCCCTGCCGTGGTCCCAGCCCGCCGCGTCCACGGCGCCCCGGACCCGGGTCGTCGTCGCGCCCGGGAACATCCGGTCGGTACGGGCCGCCACCGCCACCTCCCGCGCCGCCAGGACCGGCAGCAGGGTCGGCTCCCCGGCGGTGATCCGGCGGGACGCGGCCGACAGGCGGTCGCCGAGCCGCTGCGCGTACGCCAGCAGGAACGACTGCCGGAACGTCTTCGTGCGCCTGCGGCCCCCCGCCCGCTGCGCCGCCTCCGCCTTCGCCATCGCGGCCTGCCCCTGCACCAGCAGCGAGGTGTACAGCAGCTCGACCGCCTCCAGGTCCGCCTCGTAGCCCACGACCGCCGAGAAGGCGAACTCCTCGTTCCACACGGCGCGGCAGCGGTTCGCGCCGGCGACCGCGTCCAGCAGGATCGCCTTCGCCGCCTCGTACGGGGGCTCCACGCCGATCCGCACGGCCGCCGGCCCGTCCGGGGCCGGGCCGCCGCGCGCGGCGAGCGCGGCCCCGTCCAGGCTGTGGCGGGCCATCAGCTCCTGCGCCTTCGCCGTGAGGGCCTCCGCCTCCTCCGGGTAGTCCGTCGCCTCCGCCTTGGCCAGCAGGGCGCGGATCCGGGCCAGCGCGCGCGGCTCGCCCTCGACCGGCGCCGTCGGCGGGGCGGCGCCCGGCGGCGGGGCGACCGGCTCCAGGGCGGGCAGCCGGGCCAGCAGGCGGTACAGCTCCAGGACGGCCGTCGCGTACGAGAACCGGTCGGCCCGCCACGGCTCCGCCTCCAGCGCGGCGAGCTGCTCCCGCCAGCGGGGCGGCAGGCCCGGGTACCCGGCGGACTCCGCGACGATCAGCGCGGACGCCAGGCGCACGTGGTGGCCCTCCAGGTCCCGGCGGACGAGCCGCACGACGTCGGCGGGCTGCCAGCCGCGCGCCCAGGCCCGGCGCAGCAGCTCCTCGCCGCGCCGCGCCAGCTCGGCGTCGGCGGCCGGGTCGGCGGCCAGCAGCGAGGCGGCCGTGTCGAGGGCGGCGGTGCCGTCCGCGTACAGGGCGGTGCCGAGGGCCCG
>JAAXOU010000139.1 GCA_012396115.1 Streptomyces somaliensis DSM 40738
CGGCCCCGTCGGCGGCGGGACGGCCGCGGCCGGCGGGGGCGGTTCCGCCGGCGCGGTCGCCGTGGTCGCGGCGTGCCCCACCGTCTCGGGTGCGCGCACCGTCTCGGGACGGCCGGCCCCGAAGCCGTACGCGGCGAGCGCCACTCCCGCCACCAGGAGGACGGCCAGTGCGCCCAGCGTGCGGCGTTCCAGTCCGCACCTCGTCTGCACCCACACCGGCAGGCGTTCGCGCAGCGCGAGCCTCCAGCGCTGTCCCGCCCCGGCCGGGAGGGCCGCGGACGGCGTGTACGGGAGGACGGGGGCCTCGGAGTGCGCCGGGGGTCCGACGGGCCGGCGCGGCGGCGGATCGGTGCCCGCCATCAGCGCGTCCGCCCTGCTCCTGGAGGCCGGTCCGGATGGCGCGGCGGTGTGCGCCCCGGGGTCTTCGGCGCGGTGCCGGCCCCGCCCCGCCGTGCGGCCGTGCGTCCGGCCGTCGGAACCGCGGGCCCGCCCCGGCCCGCTCGTCGCCGCGGACGGCCGGGAGAGGGGGGTGCGGGAAGCCGCCGCGACGGAACTGGTTACCGAGCGTGTTCGTGTCGTCATGCCACAGGACGGTAGACGTGTCCGTCCGGCTCTGCCGAGCCACGCCGGTTTCCGTGGAAAACCCGGGAGTTGTGGAGAAAGCCGTCACCCGCGAGAGGGAAATGGACGGGGTCACCGCTGGGAGACGACCACTCCCAGCAGTCCCGGTCCGGTGTGCGCGCCGATCACCGCGCCGACCTCGCTGACGTGGAGGTCGACCAGGCCCGGGACGCGGTCGCGCAGGTGCTCGGCGAGGGTGCCGGCCCGCCCGGCGGCTGCGAGGTGGTGCACGGCGATGTCGACGGGGGCGCGGCCCGCCCGTTCGACGGCGATCTCCTCGAGCCGGGCGATGGCCTTCGAGGCGGTGCGCACCTTCTCCCTCGGCTCGATGCGTCCTCCGTTCAGCTCCAGCAGGGGTTTCACGGCCAGCGCCGACCCGAGCAGGGCCCGGGCCGCCCCGATGCGCCCGCCCCGCCGGAGGTGGTCGAGGGTGTCGACGTAGAAGTACGCGGAGGTGCCGGAGGCGCGTTTCTCCGCGGCCGCCACCACCTCGTCGAGATCGCAGTCCGCCTCTGCGGCCTCGGCCGCCGCGACGGTGCAGAAGCCCAGTGCCATGGCGATCATCCCGGTGTCGACGACCCGCACCGGCACCGGCGCCTCCCGGGCCGCGAGCAGCGCCGCCTCGTACGTGCCGGACAGCTCGGCCGACAGGTGGAGCGAGACGATTCCGGTGGCGCCTTCCTCGGCGACCCGGCGGTAGTGGGCCGCGAACGTCTCCGGTCCAGGCCGGGAAGTGGTGACGGAGTGTCGCTTCTGCAGGGCCTGGGCGAGGGAACGGGCCGAGATCCCCCCGCCCTCCTCCATGGCCCTGCCACCCAGGACGACGGTCAGCGGCACCACGGTGATACCGTGCCGCTCCTTCGTCTGCGGCGGCAGGTAGGCCGTGGAATCGGTGACGATCGCGACATGGCGGGACATGACCGGGAGGTTACCCGCAGGCGGCGCCGGAAGGCATCCCGAGCCTGCCCGCCTCGGCCGCGACGGGTCAGTTCGTGGTCTCGGGACGCGTCGTCCTCTGCCAGGGGTAGCCGGTTTCGAGGCGCGGGTCCCGCGCGGTGATGGCCGGCCGGTCCGCCTCGGCCGGACCGCTCCCGTCGGCCCGGCGGGCGCCCGGCTCCGCGTCCGCTCCGGCGGGCCAGACCTGGGTGGGAGCGGATCCCGCCGTCGGCTCCGGCCACTCCGCACGTGCGCGGTCGTGCCCGGATGCGGCGGTGCCCGCCGGGTGCTCCCGCTCGGGCGCCGCCGCGGTCTTCGGCCCGCCGCGGTCCGCCGCTCCGGGGGGCTCCGGCTCCGACCAGTGGCGCAGCGCGCCGGCCTCCATGTCGATCTGCGGGCCGAGCAGGTCCAGGTCGTCCTGGGCGAACCGCTGCGCCCGGTCCCTGGCCGCCCAGCGCAGGGAGTCGGCCGACTCCGTGATCCGCCGCGTGCGCTCCCGCAGGTCCGCCAGGCGTCCGGCGACCCCGGCCTTGTCGGGGTCGCGCTCCAACCGCTTGAGTTCCTCGTCCAGTTCGTGCCCGTGGGCGCTGAGCCGGCGGAACAGCTCCAGCGACGCCCGGAGCGAGGCGTCCTGCGGGGCGCCGGCGTCCAGGACGTCCTGAGTGGCCCGCATGGAGGTGCGCAGGGACAGCCGCAGCTGCGCCAGCTCCCCCGCGACGCCGGCCTGTCCGTAGCTCCTGGCGCGGAGGGTGGTGTCCTCGACCGTGCGCCGGGCCTGCGTGAGGGTGCGGTCGACACCGCGCTTGGCGGCCCTGACCGTCTTCACGCTCACGTACACGCCGAGCGCGACGAAGGCGACGAAAAGCAGCGCCAGGATCAGGATCGCCTGTGACATGGGGTCCCCTCGTCGTCGTGTGTTCCCTCCACGGTAAACGCCCGAGGGCGGATCGGAGGTTCCGGGGAACCCTCGATCCGCCCTTAGGGGTCGGCTCCGGGGCGCCGCCGCGCGGTGGACCCCGGTGATCCGGTCACGCCGGGACGATGTTCACCAGCTTCGGCGCGCGGGTGACGACCTTGCGGATGTCCGCGCCCCCCAGGGCCGCGGCGACCGCGGGCTCGGCCAGGGCCAGCGCCTCGAGTTCCGCGTCCGTGATGGACGGGGAGACCTCCAGGCGCGCCCTGACCTTGCCCTTGACCTGCACGACGCAGGTCACCGTCGCGTCGACCACGTACGCCGGGTCGGCGACCGGGAAGTCCTGGTGGACGACCGAGTCGGTGTGGCCCAGTCGGTGCCACAACTCCTCGGCGATGTGCGGGGCCAGCGGCGCGACCAGCAGGACCAACCGCTCGGCGACCGACCGGGGCACGGGGCCGCCCGCCTTGGTCAGGTGGTTGTTCAGCTCGGTGATCTTGGCGATGGCCGTGTTGAAGCGCATCGCCGCCATGTCCTGGGAGACCCCGTCGACGGCCTTGTGCAGGGCGCGGAGCGTGTCCTCGTCCGGCTCGGCGTCGACGACGGTGACCTCGCCCGTCGACTCGTCGACGATGTTGCGCCACAGCCGCTGCAGCAGCCGGTACTGGCCCACCACCGCGCGCGTGTCCCAGGGGCGGGACACGTCCAGGGGTCCCATGGCCATCTCGTACAGCCGCAGCGTGTCGGCGCCGTACTCGGCGCAGATCTCGTCCGGGGTGACCGCGTTCTTCAGGGACTTGCCCATCTTGCCCAGGACGCGGCCGACCTTCTCGCCCCGGTACCAGAACGCGCCGTCGCGCTCCTCGACCTCGGCCGCCGGGACGGCGATGCCCCGTGCGTCGCGGTAGACGTACGCCTGGATCATGCCCTGGTTGAACAGCCGGTGGAACGGCTCGGCCGACGACACGTGGCCCAGGTCGTACAGGACCTTCGACCAGAACCGGGCGTACAGCAGGTGCAGTACGGCGTGCTCGGCGCCGCCCACGTACAGGTCCACGCCGCCGTGCGGCATGCCGTCGCGCGGGCCCATCCAGTACCGCTCGACGTCCGGGTCGACCAGTTTGTCGCCGTTGTGCGGGTCCAGGTAGCGCAGCTCGTACCAGCAGGAACCGGCCCAGTTGGGCATCGTGTTGGTCTCGCGGCGGTACCGCTTGGGGCCGTCGCCCAGGTCCAGGGTGACGTTCACCCAGTCCTCGTTGCGGGACAGCGGGGTCTCCGGCTGCGTGTCGGCGTCGTCCGGGTCGAAGGTGCGCGGCGCGTAGTCGTCGACCTCGGGCAGTTCCAGGGGCAGCATCGACTCGGGCAGCGCGTGCGCGACGCCGTCCTCGTCGTAGACGATCGGGAAGGGCTCGCCCCAGTAGCGCTGGCGGCTGAACAGCCAGTCGCGCAGGCGGTAGTTGACGGTGCCCTCGCCGATGCCGCGGGACTCCAGCCAGCGGGTGATCTCCGCCTTGGCCTCGGCGACGCCCAGGCCGTCCAGGGAGACGTCGTCGTTGGAGGACGCCATGATCTTCGCGTCGTACGAGTCGAAGGCGTCGTCCCAGGCGGCGGGGTCCGTGCCGCGGCCGTCGGTCGGCTCGACGACGCAGCGCACGGGCAGGTCGAAGGCGCGGGCGAAGGCGAAGTCGCGGCCGTCGTGCGCGGGGACGGCCATGATGGCGCCCGTGCCGTAGCCCATCAGCACGTAGTCGGCGACGAAGACCGGGACGCGCTCGCCGCTGACCGGGTTGACGGCGTGGGCGCCGGTGAAGACGCCGGTCTTCTCCTTCGCCTCGGCCTGCCGCTCCACGTCGGACTTGGCGGCGGCCTGCTTGCGGTACGCGTCGACGGCCAGCGCCGGCGTGGCGTGCCCGCCCGTCCACAGCGCGGGGGTGCCGGCCGGCCAGGCGTCCGGGACGATCCCGTCGACCAGGTCGTGCTCCGGGGCCAGCACCATGTAGGTGGCGCCGAACAGCGTGTCCGGGCGCGTGGTGAAGACGGTGATCGCGTCGTCGCCGACGGGGAAGTCGACGCGGGCGCCCTCGGAACGGCCGATCCAGTTTCGCTGCTGCAGCTTGATGGCCTCGGGCCAGTCCAGTGCGTCCAGGTCCGCCAGCAGGCGGTCCGCGTAGGCGGTGATGCGCATGTTCCACTGGCGCAGCTTCGCCTTGAAGACGGGGAAGTTGCCGCGCTCGGAGCGGCCGTCGGCGGTGACCTCCTCGTTGGCCAGGACGGTGCCCAGGCCGGGGCACCAGTTGACCGGCGCGTCGGAGGCGTACGCCAGGCGGTACCGGCTCAGCACCTCGGCCCGTTCGGCGGCGGTCAGCTCGCCCCAGGTCCGCGCGGTGCCCGGTACGGGGCGCTCACCGCTCTCGAACCGGGCGACCAGGTCGGCGATCGGGCGCGCCCTGCCGGCGTCCTCGTCGTACCAGGCGTTGAAGATCTGCAGGAAGATCCACTGGGTCCACTTGTAGTAGTCCGGGTCGATCGTGGCGAACGACCGGCGCTTGTCGTGGCCCAGGCCCAGCCGCCGCAGCTGGGCCTTCATGTTCTCCATGTTCGCCTCGGTCGACACGCGCGGGTGCGTGCCGGTCTGCACGGCGTACTGCTCGGCGGGCAGGCCGAAGGCGTCGAAGCCCAGTGTGTGCAGGACGTTGTGGCCGGTCATGCGCTGGTAGCGGGCGTACACGTCGGTGGCGATGTACCCCAGCGGGTGGCCGACGTGCAGGCCGGCGCCGGACGGGTAGGGGAACATGTCCATGATGAACTTCTTGGGGCGGGAGACCAGCTCCGGGTCGCCCGCCAGGTCGCCGCTCGGGTTCGGCGCCGCGTACGTGCCCTCCGCGTCCCAGAAGTCCTGCCAGCGTGCCTCGATGTCGGCCGCCATGGCCGCCGTGTAACGATGCGGGGCCGCCGTCTCGGCGACCGGGTTCGTCTCGGTCATGATCCTCTGAAGCTCCATCGATCGTCTCTGCCCCGCCGCCGCGCCCCGGCTTCCGTCGGCGCGGCGAAATGAAAAAACCCCTCGCACAGGAGGGGACGCCGCGCCGATTCCGGACGGATCTCTCATCCGCCGGCACTGGTCAGCGCGGCTCGCTAAGCAGGAGGCGTACGGCACGCATGGCGCCAGGGTACAGCAGCGTTCCCGCGCGACGCATCGCGCCGCCCGCCGCCCGGGTGCGGAACGTCACGGGGTCGCCACTGCGCGCACTGTCCGGGCCGCTCGACGTCCCGGCGCGGCCCCGGGTACCACCGCGGTCCGGCGGGCCCGGCGGCGTGCGGGGCGGGAAGGGGGTGGAGACGAGCGAGGCGGGACATCCGGTGGATGTCCCGCCTCGTCGGGTTGTGGAGCTAAGGAGAATCGAACTCCTGACCTCTTGCATGCCATGCAAGCGCTCTACCAACTGAGCTATAGCCCCTGGTGCCTGCCGCTTCGCCGGTCTTCCCGGCAGGCCCTGCCCGCGGCGACACGGAGAACATTACACGGTCTCCCCGGTGCGCCGCCAAATCCCCCGCCCCACCCGGCCGACGGCCCGAGGGGGCGGGTAGCGTCGGCGCACGTGACCGCGACCGTGACCGCTCGAACTCGCATCCGGAGCCTGCCACTCGCCGCCCTGGGCGCCTGCCTGCTGTCCTTCGCGGCCTTCTGGGTCGCGCAGCGCGCCGCCCACGTGTCGATGCTGGACCTGTCGGTCTACCGGGCCGAGGGGGAGACCGTCCTGGCGGGCGGGGACCTGTACGCGATGCGGGCCACGTCGGCCGACCTGCCGATGACGTACCCGCCGTTCGCGGCGCTGCTGTTCACCCCGCTCACCCTGGTCGGCACACCGGAGATGCGGACGCTGGCCACGCTCGGGAACCTGCTGCTGCTGGTGGCGCTGGCGCACCTGTCGCTGCGGTTGGTGGCGCCGGGCGGGACGGCCGCGCTCCGCCGGGACGGGGCGTTCCCGACGCGGCCGGGGGCGGCCCTGTGGGCGGCGGCCGTCCTGGTGTGGTGCGAACCGGTGTGGCAGACGTTCCGGTACGGCCAGGTCAACCTGCTGATGGCGGTCGCGGTGCTGTGGGACCTGACCCGCCGGGCGGACAGCCGTTGGACCGGGGTCGGCCTCGGGTTCGCCACCGCGGTGAAACTCACTCCGGGGCTCTTCGTGGTGCTGCTGCTCGCCGTGGGGGTGGCGCGCGCGCGGAGCGAGGGCTGGGCCCCGTGGCGGAACGAGTGGCTGCGGCGCGGGACCCGGGCGGTGGTGGTGTTCTCGGTGGTGACGGCCGTCTCGGCGCTGGTCCTGCCGTACGACTCGCGCCGGTTCTGGACGGAGATGATCTTCGAGACGAGCAGGGTGGGCCGCACCGAGGAGACGGCCAACCAGTCGTTGAGCGGGGTGCTGGCGCGACTGCTCCACACGACCGACCCGGGTGCGTGGTGGGTGGTCGCGGCGGCCCTGGTGGGGGTCGCCGGGCTGGCCGTTGCGGTGCTCGCGGCGCTGCGCGGGGACCGGGCGGTGGCGGTGGTGGCGTGTGCCGTGACGGCGCTGCTGGTGAGTCCCATCTCCTGGTCGCACCACTGGGTGTGGTGCGTGCCCGCGCTGCTCCTGCTCGCCACGCGGGTGCGCCCGGTGTGGACGGCGGGGACGGCCCTGGTGTTCGGGTCGTTCGCGCTGTGGTGGGTGCCCCACGCCCCCGCGCCGGTACGGCTCGAACTGCACCAGAACGGCTGGCAGATGCTGCTGTCCGGCCTCTACACGCTGCTGGGGATCGCCCTGCTGGGTGCGTTCGCCGCGTGGGTCGCGCGGGCGGGGAGGGGCGGGCGGCCCGGCGTGGGGGTGGGCGGCGCCGGACGGGCTCAGGCCGTCGCGAACGAGTAGAAGCGCTTGAGGGCGCAGTGCTCGTCGAGCAGCCGCCCGTAGATCGGCTCGCCCTCGAGTTCCCGGTACGTCTCGATGGGGTCGCCCTTTATGATCAGCGCCCGCGCGCACTCCTCGCACCAGTACTGGTAGGTCGGGTTGACCGGGTCCATGTCGCGGACGATCGGCGTACCCCTGCCGCACCAGTCGCACTTCCGCCTGTGTGCACCCATCGATCAGCTCCAGCTGTGGCCGCAGGACGTGCAGACGTAGGACACGCCGCCGTTGTCGCCGAGCACCTGGGCGACTTCCGGGGAGCCGCAGGCGGGGCAGGTGAGGCCGGTGCGGGCCTGTGCGGTGACGGGCCGGGCGGCGGGTTCCCCGGCTCTGCTGGCGGCCATCGCGCACTCCCTCCCGTCCGGTCCGTAGCCCCCTCCGGCCGTCCGATTCTGCCACGGCCCAGGTGCGGTGGCGGTGACCTACGGCGAACGGCCGGGGTGTCTTCCGGAACAAGTCCGAGAAGGGCCCCCGGGAGGACGGGCGGCGGGAGCCCTCACATACGGAAATCCCGCCCCCTGACGGGGACGGGATCCTTGATTGTGGAGCTAAGGAGAATTGAACTCCTGACCTCTTGCATGCCATGCAAGCGCTCTACCAACTGAGCTATAGCCCCTCGTGTTCTTCGCGCTCCGCGCCGCGAACAAGAAGAACTCTAGCCTGTCACCTGCCCGAAAGTGAAATCCGGGTCAGTCGTCGTCACCGAGGACCGGCTCGGGGAGCGTGCCCGCGTTGTGCTCCAGCAGCCGCCAGCCCCGCGCGCCCTCCCCCAGGACGGACCAGCAGCAGTTGGTCAGGCCGCCCAGGCTCTCCCAGTTGTGCGGGGGGAGCCCCAGGAGCCGGCCGATCGTGGTGCGGATCGTGCCACCGTGGCTGACCACGACGAGGGTGCCGTCCTCGGGAAGCCTCCCGACGTGCTCCAGCACGACGGGGGCCGCCCGGTCGGCGACCTCGGTCTCCAGCTCGCCGCCGCCGCGCCGCACCGGCTCGCCGCGCTTCCACGCGCGGTAGTCCTCGCCGTGGCGGGCGAGGATCTCCTCGTGGGTCAGTCCCTGCCAGGTACCGGCGTACGTCTCGCGGAGCGCGGCGTCGTGGCTGACCGGGTGCCCCGTGACCGCGGCGAGCTCAGCGGCCGTGGCCGCGGCGCGCTTGAGGTCCGAGGCGATGATCGCGTCCGGTTCGAGGGCCGCGAGGAGCCGGGCGGCCCGGCGCGCCTGGGCGAGTCCCGCCTCGGTCAGCTCGATGTCGGTGCTGCCCTGGAAGCGGCGTTCCAGGTTCCAGGAGGTCTGGCCGTGGCGCCAGAGGACGATGCGGCGGCCCCTGCCGCTCCCGGTGGTGCTCAGCGCAGCTCACCGTCCGCACCGTCGCCGGGCAGCCCGTCGGGGCCGGAGCCATCGGCGCCGCTGAGTCGGGCGTGCTCCGCCGCCTTGCCGCGGGTCTTCACGGCGTCCTCCGGCAGGGGCAACTCGGGGCAGTCCTTCCAGAGCCGCTCCAGCGCGTAGAAGACCCGCTCCTCGCTGTGCTGGACGTGGACGACGACGTCGACGTAGTCGAGCAGGACCCAGCGGGCCTCGCGGTCGCCCTCCCGGCGTACCGGCTTGGCGCCCAGCTCCTTGTTCAGCCGCTCCTCGATCTCGTCGACGATCGACTTGACCTGGCGGTCGTTGGGCGCGGAGGCGAGCAGGAAGGCGTCGGTGATCGACAGCACGTCGCTGACGTCGTACGCGATGATGTCGTGGGCGAGCCGGTCGGCGGCCGCTTGGGCGGCGGCGTTGACGAGCGCGATGGATCGGGCGGTGGCGGTCACAGGCAGGCTTTCGTCGGCGGTCGGGGACCCTTCAAGGGTCTCACGTACCACCGACGGCCCGGCAGTCGTTATCCGACCCGGTAGTCCTTGCCGAGGACGACGGTGACGTCGGCGTTCGCGGAGGCCCCGCCCCGGCGGACGGCGCGGGCGGGCAGCCCGAGCGTCTTGGCGACCTCCTCGGCCTCGGCCTTCCTCGCCGCGTCGCCGTAGACGACCTCCGAGGTGCTCTCCGTGCCGCCCGCGGCGCCGCCGTCGACGACCGCGTAGCCGCCGTTGGCCAGGACGATCCGCGCGGCCTCGGTCGCGTCGGCGTCGCCGCTGGCGTTGCGGAGGCCGACCCGTACCACGGAGCCCGGCTCGGGAGGGCTGACGGTTCCCCCGAGGACGTCCTCGACCACGCCGCGGCCGGTCCCCTCGGTGAGCCGCCCGTCGCCCTCCACGGGCAGCAGCGTGGTCTCGTAGGTCCCCGCCCTGGCGCGCTCGGCGAGCCTGGCCAGTGACGCGCCCAGGTCCTTCTCGGGGAGCGAGGGGTCCAGGATCTGCGCCAGGGACCGGACCGTCGCGGTGGCGCCCTCGGGGTCGGCCGACATCTTGCGCAGCACCCCGTGCACGACCTGGCCGAACCGCTGGAGCTGCGCCGTCTCGGGCTCGCCCGGGCCGCGGTACGTGGCGTAGGCGACGGCCGTGCGCCCGTCGAGCGTCCGGTTCTCCCCCTTCCGCACGAGCGGCGCCCCGCCCTCCTCGGCGGCGGGCACCTCCGCGTCGGCGGTGAGGTCGACCCCGCCGACGAGTTCGACGAGGTTCTCCAGGTAGGGCGTGTCGAGGCGCCACGTACCGGTGATCCTCGTGCCGAGGAGGGAGCCGATGGCCTCGCGGGTGCCGGAGGAACCGTCGTCCTCGACGGACTTGCCGAGGGTGGTGGCCGTCCCGTCGTCGTCGGTGACGGCGAGGGCGTTCGGCAGCAGGACCGTGGTGCCCCGCTCGGTGGTGGCGTTGTCGACCAGGAGGGCCGTCGAGGTGGCCTCGTCCTTGGTGTTGTGCAGGTGCAGGACGATCACGTCGCGCTTCTGCGGGCCGGTCGCGGCGGTCCTCCCCTGCTCGGCGTCCTCCCGGGACAGGCCCGGGAGCATCCCCGCGTACCAGAGGTAGCCGGCGCCGCCGACGAGGACGACGGCGAGGGCGACGCAGAGCGCGACGAGCCGGTTGCGGCCGCGCCGCTTGGCCTCCTCGCGGCGCTCCGAACGGCTCTCGGTGAACTTGAGCCAGTCGATGACGTCCTCGGACTCCTCGTCGGACTCGTCGACGAAGGCGAACTGCTCGGTCCGGTAGTCCCCGCCGTCACCGGCCTCCCGCCGTTCCGCGTGACCGCGCCGGCCGCGGGGGTCGCGGGCGTCCCGGCCGGTGTGCGGGCCGCCGTCGGCCGGGGCCGGCGCGGG
>JAAXOU010000014.1 GCA_012396115.1 Streptomyces somaliensis DSM 40738
CCGCCGGCCCCGGCGCGGTGGTGCGTCAGCGCGCGGCGGGGGGCGGCGGCGCGCCCCGGCCCACCCGGACGCGCCCGCCCTCGTACTCGGGAACCAGCTCCACCTGCACCTGGTGGGTCGTCTGGCGGTCCACCTGGCCGCCGAGTTCGGCCGTCACCACGCCGATGCGCAGCCCGCCGCGGCCCGAACCGGAGCGGTGCACCTGCACCGTGAACTCCAGGTTCACCTTCTCCACGGTGAACCCCAGCGCACGGCCCTCCGCCTCGTCGCGGGCCTTCTCCAACTCCCCGCGGATCTGCCGCACCACCTCGGCCAGCCCGACGAAGTCCTGTCCGTCCGCCATCGCGGAACCCCCCGTGTTCGTGTTTCCGGATCGTCAAGTATGGGGTGGAAGAGGCCTTCCGCGTATAGTTTCGCACCATGGTGGCCGACGGGGGTATCAGTGCCGCTCCTTCCTCGAAGACCCCGCCCTGGGCGGTCCGCATCCGGTGGGGGAGCGGCGAGATCGCGGGCGCCGGCGTCCTGCTGAGCCGCGACCGCGTCCTCACCTGCGCCCACGTCGTCGCGCCCGGCGCGCGGGTCACCGCCGAGTTCGTCGGCGCGCC
Organism: Streptomyces somaliensis DSM 40738; assembly: GCA_012396115.1. Classification (GTDB taxonomy): domain Bacteria; phylum Actinomycetota; class Actinomycetes; order Streptomycetales; family Streptomycetaceae; genus Streptomyces; species Streptomyces somaliensis. The sequence goes on from JAAXOU010000014.1 coordinate 606, forward strand.
CGGCCGCGAGGTCCCCGCCGTCACCGCCCTGGTCGACGAGGACGCGTACGTCCCCGAGACCCGCGACGCGGACGGCGACCCCAGCGGCGACGTGGCCCTCCTCCGGCTCGAACACCCCCGGCCCGCCCACGAGGCGGTCTCCCTCCACCGGCTCTCCGCGCCGAACCGCACGGTCCGCATGTACGGCTTCCCGTACGAGCACAACGGCGGCATCTGGTTCCGCGCCACCATCATCGGCGGCTGCGGACGCGACGGGCAGGTCCAGCTCGGCCCGCAGACCCCCGGCGAACTGGCCAGCCCCGGCTGCAGCGGCGCCGGCGTCGTCGACGACCTGACCGGCGAGGTCATCGGCATCGTCCTCACCGGCATGCATGACCGGCACGGCAACGCGTTCTCGTTCATGAGCCCCGCCGAGACCATCGTCCGGCACCTCCCGCAGGTCGCCGAGTGGACCCGTGGACGCACCGCCGTCGACGACCGGCTCCGCTCCGGCACCGACGGCGGGCCGTCCGCACCAGACCTCGACGAGCCGTTCGCCCAGCGCCTGGCCGCCTGGCTCCGCGGCGACGGGGAGCAGGTGGAGATCAGCCTCGTGCACCCCTCGGACCGCGTCCGCACCGCGACCCTGCGCCGCGCCATCACCCTCGCCGACCGCGAGTTACGCACCACCGCCTCCGTCGGCAGGGCCTCCCTCGACCCGCCCGGCACCGTCCCGTCCGCCGGCGGCCACGACCTGGCCCTCGACGTCACCGGCGTCACCGCCGCCGAGACGGCCGAGCGCGTCGCGGAGCGCATGGGCCTGTGGCAGCACCCCGCCGACCCGGCCGTCGAGCGGATCAGGGCCGGGGGCGTCGCCCTCACCCTCGTCGTCGTCGGCGTCGACCGGGCCGCCGACCCGCCCGCCCTCCTCGACCTCCTCGCCGTCCTCCGGGAGGGCGGCAGCCGCCTCCTCCTCGTCTTCCACGGGACCGGCGCCTGCTACGAGCGCGCCCGGTCCGACCTGGTCGCCCGGCCCGCCCGGGAGCGCCGCGCCCGCCTCGTCACCCGGCTCCGGGAACTCACCGGGCCGCTCGCCGCGTCCCTCGGCGAGGCCATGGCCGCCGTACGGGCCGAGGACCCCGACTCCGTCCACGAGGCCCTCTACCGGGCCGGCGGCGCCCTCCACATCCTCGCCGCTGCCGAGCGGGCCGCCCCACCCGGTGAGGAGCCCGTCCCATCCGGCGAGGGGCCCGCCCCACCCGGCGAGGGGCCCGACCTGGCGGCGTTCGAGCGGCTCACCGACCGCCTCGACGCCCGGCTCCGCGCCGCCGCCGACCGCCTCGACGCCCTGCGCCGCCGCCGCGGCGAGCTCCTCGGCCGGCTCGACGGCTACCACGCCCTGCACCGGAGCCTCACCGAGGGCGCCGAGGACCTGGAGACCGACGCCCTCCACCGCAGCGCCCACCGGCTGCTGCGCGCCCGGCCCTGCGACGTGCGCGCCGCCGAGGAGGCCGTCGACGCGTACGTCCGCCTCGTCGAGCGCGCCGACCACCTCGGACGCGAGCGGAACCGGCGGGAGCGGGGAGGTGCCGCGCCGGCATGACGACGTCCGCCCCCTGCACCCGGCCCGGTTGCACCGGCACGGTCATGGCCACCGGCTTCTGCGGCACCTGCCACCGCCTGCCCCCCGCCGGTCCGGGCACCACCGGCCCCGCCTCCACGCGCGACCCGGGCACCACGGGCCCCGCCTCCACCCGCGGCCCCGGCACCACCGGCACCGCCGGCCCCGCCTCCACCCGCGCCCCCGGCCCCGCAGGTCCGCGCGCGGCGTCCGCCGGGCCCGCCCCGCTCGACCGCGACGGCCTCGTCCTCCTCCCGCACATCACCGCCCCCGACCCCGGCGTCGCCGCCACCACCACCGCCCGCCCGCCCACCGGCGGCCGCCGCTGCGGCTTCGAGAACTGCCCCGGCACCATCGGCATCGGCTACGACGGCGACCCCACCCCCGACCACGGCTTCTGCCCCGAGTGCGGCCGCCCGTACTCCTTCGAACCCCGCCTCCGGCCGGGCGACACCGTCGGCGGCCACTACCGCGTCCTCGGCTACCTGGCGGCCGGCGGCCTCGGCTGGGTCTACCTCGCCGAGGACACCGAGGTCCCCGACCACCTCGTCGTCCTCAAGGGCCTCATCAACACCAGCGACGCCGTCGCCCGCCGCGCCGCCGTCGAGGAGCGCCGCTCCCTCACCACGCTCCACCACCGGGACATCGTCCGCATCATCACCCACGTCCAGCACCGGGCGCCCGGCGACGACGAGCCGACCGGCTACATCGTCATGGAGTACATAGCGGGCCGCTCCCTGGCCTGGATCACGCGCGCCTCCGACGAGGAGCTGACCGCCGTCTTCGGCCGGCCCTTCGGCATCGACCACGTGATCACGTACGGCTGCAAGATCCTCGGCGCGCTGGAGTACCTCCACGAACAGGGCCTGCTCTACTGCGACATGAAGCCCGACAACGTCATCCACTACGGCCGCGACATCAAGGTCATCGACCTGGGCGCCATCCGCCGTGTCGACGACCGCGACTCCGGCCTGGTCTACACCCGCGACTACGCGCCCCCGAAGCGGGAACGCGACCGGCGCGGCTTCCACGTCGACACCGACCTGTACACCGTCGGCCGCACCCTCCAGGCCCTCGCCACCCGTGCCGCCCCCGCCTCCGGGCTCGCCGCCCGCTCCTTCGACGCGCTCGTGCGCCGCGCCACCCACCCCGAGCCGGCCGCCCGGTTCGCCTCGGCCGCCGAGATGTCCCGCCAGCTGTGGGAGGTGCTGCGCGAACACCAGGCCCTGACCTGGCACGAGCCCTACCCCGAGCGCTCCACCCGGTTCGCGCCCACCGCGGCGCTGTTCGGCTCCGACCTCGGCACGGTCCCGGGCCTGCGCCACTGGGCCGGTGCCGACCCGGCCGGCCCGCGCCCCCTGCCCGCGGCCGCACCGGACCCCCGGGAGGCCGCGCGGGGCCTGCCCGCCCCGATCCCGGACCCCGGCGACCCGGCCGCCGTCCTGCTCGGCGGGCTCGCCGCGCACAGCCCCGAACGCGTCGCCGAACAGGCCGGGCGCGACCCGGCGCTGGGCACCGTCGAGACGGCCCTGTGGCTGTGCCGCGCGTACGCGGACCGGGGTGCCCCCGACGAGGCCGGGCGCTGGCTGGAGGCGGCCCGCCTGCGGGGCGCCGGCGAGTACGACTGGCGGCTCTCCTGGCACCGGGGCCTCGTCCGCCTCGCGGAGTACCGGGTGCGGGCCGCGGAGGAGGAGTTCGCCGCCGTGTACGCGGCGCTGCCCGGCGAATGGGCGCCCAAACTGGCGCTCGGCTACTGCGCCGAGTACCTGAGCGCCGACGCGGAGCGGACGCGGGACTACTACGAGGCGGTCTGGCAGCGCGACCGCACCCAGGGCAGCGCGGCGTTCGGACTGGTACGGGCCCACCTGCGCGACGGCGACCGGCGGGGCGCCGTCGCCGTCCTGGACGCGGTGCCCACCACGTCCCGCCACCACGACGCGGCCCGGGTCGCCGCCGTGCGCGTCCTGGCCGGCAGGCTGCCGGCCGGACCCCGGGGAGCGGGCGCGGGCCGCGGCCCCACCGCGCGGGAGCTGCGGGAGGCCGTCGAGCGGCTCGCGGGACCGGACGGCGCGGGTGACGACCCCGCGACCCGGGACCGGCTCGTCGCCGAGGTGCGGGAGAGCGCGCTCGCCTGCCGGCCGCCCGGTGGATGGGGACCCGGCTTCCCGGCGGGCGAGGTGCTCGGCACGGAGGACGACGTGCCCGCCCTGAGCGGACTGCTCTCCCGCTCCCTGCGGGAACTCGCCGACCGGGTGCGCGACGGCCGGCTGCGGGACGACCTGCTGGACCGCTCGTACGCGGTCCTCCCGCCGCCGCGCCTGCGGCTCGCCGCCGCGGGACGGCACGGGAAGGGACGGGACCGGGGACGCGCACGCGCGACGAGGGGGGAAGCGGGGACATGACGCAGGGCAACACCGCGGACGGCGCGACGGCCGGCCTGGAGACCAGCCAGTGGAAGTACCTGTCGGCGCGGGGCCGCGAACAGGAGATGCACGTCGTGCTGACCGTCCGCGTCGGGGGCACGGGCGGCACGCCGGGGGACCGGCCCGGCGGCGGCCCGCTGCTCGCCCAGGTCCTCGTCGTGGACTGCTCCGGCTCCATGACCTGGCCGCAGGAGAAGTTCCGCGCCGCCCGCCAGGCCGCCGCCGCGGCGATCCGGATGCTGCCGGACGGCACGCCGTTCGCCGTCGTCCAGGGCACCGAGGACGCCCTCATGGCGTACCCGGCGCAGGAGCGCATGGCCGCCGCCTCCGCCGAGGAGCGCCGCCGCGCCACGTCGGCCCTGCACGGCCTGCCGGCCGGCGGCGGCACCTGCATCGGCGCCTGGCTCGACCTGGCCGGGCGGCTCCTCGCCGAACGGGGCGCGCCCATCGGGCACGTGCTGCTCCTCACGGACGGCAGGAACGAGCACGACGGGGTCATGCCGCTCGACCGGGTCCTGGACACCTGGGACGGCCGGTTCGTCTGCGACGCCTGGGGCATCGGCGACGGCTGGGACGCCCGCGAACTGCTGGGGATCACCCGGCGGCTGCACGGCGGCGCCGGAGCCGTACGGGAGGAGTCCGCGCTGCCCGGCGAGTACGAGAAGCTCACCGCCCGGCTGCTCACCAAGACCCTGCCCGAACTGACCGTCGAGGTCACGCCCGCGCCGGGCACCACCGTCCGCTACCTCAAGCAGGTGTTCCCCACGGAGGCCGACCTGGAGCCCGCCGGCCCGCCGGGACCCGGCGGCGCGTACCGCTTCACCACCCGCGCCTGGGGCGACGAGACCCGCCGCTACCAGCTGTGCCTCTCCGCCGACCCCACCGGGCGCCCCCGCCACGAGGACCTGCAGCTGGCCGTTGTCGCGCTCGCGCCGCCCGCCGGCCACACCGTGCGCCTGCCGCCCCCGCGCCCCTGCGTCGTCCACTGGACGGAGGACCCGGCGCTCTCCCGGCACACCGACACCCAGGTCGCCCACTTCCAGCTGTACGCACAGCTCGGCCAGGCCGTCGCCGCCGCGGCCGACGCCCACCGCCGGGGCGACCGCGAAGGCGCCGAGCACCACCTCGGCCGCGGCGTCCGGCTCGCCCACACCGTCGGCGCGGCCCGGCCGCTCGCCGACTTCCAGCGGTTGGTGGAGGTCCTCGACGCCACCGCCGGACGGGTCAGGCTCCGAGCCGGCCTCGCCCCCGTCGACTTCGAGCACCTGATCACCAGCAGCAGCCGCAGTACGTACGGCCCCGAACCGGACGACGGCGACGCACCGCGGGGCCCGGCCGCCGCGGGCGCCACCGCCCCCTGCCCGGCGTGCGGCGGGCGGGCACCGGTCGACGCCCGGTTCTGCCCCCGCTGCGGCCGCCGGCTCCGGGAGCGGCCGTGAGCACCACCGCCCGCGACCTCAGGGAGCGGCTCATCCGGCTGGTCGCGCTCGGACTGGCCACGACCTTCGTGGCGTTCGGCGCGTTCCGGGCCGTCCACGACGACGCCGCCCGGCTCGCCGGGTCCAGCTCGCCCGGCGTCCTCGCCGTCGACACGGCCCGCTCCGCCCTGATGTCGGCCCGCGAGTCCGTACCCGGGGCGGGACTGGACGGCGCCGGCTCCGGCACCTTCCACACCCGTGTGTCCGTCGCCCACCAGGCCCTCGCCGTGGCCGCGTCCGAGAACGTCACCGGCGTCGAGGGCCGCCGCACCATCCAGACCGTCACCGGGCTGATCGCCGTCTACTCCGGCTGGGTCGAACAGGCCCACCGCGAGCCCGCCCGCTCCCCGCTGCGCGCCGCCTACCTCCACTACGCCGACCGCGTCCTGAACGCGCCGGGGACGGAGGAGGACATCACGGGCCGCCTCACCGACCTGCGCTCCCAGCAGGTCGCGGTGGCAAAGGAGCAGGCATCCCTCGGCTGGGCGCGCGCCCTGTCCTGGACCGCCGCCGCGCTGTTCGCCCTGCTGTGCGCGGCCCTGTGGGAGACCCAGCGGTTCACGCGGCACCGGTTCCGCCGCCTGGCCGACCCGCCGCTGCTCGCCGCGGCGGCACTGTGGACGGCGGGCGCCGCGGTCCTGGCGTGGCTCACCCTCCGCACGCGCGGCGGAACGGCCCGCGCGCTCGCCGAGCTGAGGACGCCCCGGACCGGCGACGGCGTCGCGGCGGCCGGAGGCCGCGTGGCGGAGCACCTGGCCGGCGTGGACCTGCGCGCGGCCGCGTCCGACCTGATCCTGGTGGGAGGGGTGGCCCTGGTGGCCCTGACGGTGAGCGGCCTGCTGCCGCGCATCAACGAGTACCGGCAGGAGGGGCGCCGATGAGGCGGTGGCGCACCCACCTCGTCGTCGTGCTCGGCCTGGCGCTCCTCGCCGGCGCCGTGGCGGCGGGCACCGAGTGGGCGGACGGCCGGAAGCGCTCCGTCACGGTCCTGGGCAACTGGACCGGCGCCGACCAGGAGCGGTTCGAGAAGGAGGTGCTGGAACCGTTCGAGGAGGAGCACGGCATCCGGGTCGTGTACCAGGGCAGCTCCGCCGAGAGCCAGGTGCTCGCCGCCGACGTGGCCTCCGGCACGCCCCCCGACGTGGTCATCATGCCGGGCCCCGGCGAACTCGCGGCGTACGCGGCCCAGGGTCGCCTCAAGCCCCTGGACGGCCTGTTCGACCCGGACCACTACGACCCCATGTGGGTGCCCGAACTGAAGGGCGCCGTCCACTGGGTACCGGTGAAGACCGACCTGAAGAGCACGGTCTGGTACCCGGGCGCCCTCACCGAGACCGAGGCCGTCCGCCTCGCCCGGGACCCGGGGGAGTGGTGCCTCGCCATGGAGTCCGGCGCCACGTCCGGCTGGCCGGGCACCGACTGGGTCGAGGACGTCCTGCTCCAGCAGGCCGGCTGGGAGACGTACCAGGAGTGGGCGACGGGCCGGCTGCCCTGGACCCACCCGGCCGTGCGCAAGGCGTGGACGACGTGGGGCGAACTCGTCGGCGCGGGCGACCGGCGGCGCGTCGAGCGGGCGCTCCTCGCCCCCTACCAGGACCCGTGGGGCGGTGGTCACCGCGCCTGCGCGGACGAGCGGCTGGAACACCAGGCGGCGTTCGTCCGTTCCGCCCCGCACTGGACGGCGGTGCGCGGCCGGTACCTCCACGCCGGGGCCGTGGTCCCGGACGCCCGCCGGGACCTGACGGCGTGGGAGGTCTCCGGCGACCTGGCGGCCATGCTGCACGACACGCCCGAGGCGCGGGCGCTGATCCGCCACCTCGCCGACCCCGGCACGGCCCGGCTGGGCTTCACCGCCAACAGGGCCGTCCCCACGGGCGCGTACGGCGCCGACCCGATGACCGCCCGCATCGACGCCACCCTGCGCGGCCGCGGCACGGTGCGCTGCTGGGACGCCTCCGACGCGATGCCCCCGGCGATGCGCGACGCCTTCCACCAGGCGGCGCTGCGGTTCCTGGCCGATCCGGGGGAGCTGACGGCCCGGCTGGCGGTGCTGGAGGAGGTCCGCCGGCGGCACGGCAGGACGGCGTGGCTGCCCTCGGCGTGCGGCGACGGCTGAGGCCGGGTCCCCTCCGGGGGCGGTACGCCGCGACGGCCGGGGCTGCCCCCCCCAGGGGCCGGGCGCGTCCCGGCTGCCGGGGCCCGGTCCCCTCCCGGGGCTCAGCGCGCCCCGATGGCCCGCCGCAGCGCCTCCCCGGCCAGGCCCACGGCCGCGTCGTGCGTGGCACCGGCGAGCCGGGCCGGGTGGATCGGCCCGCCCTGCGCGAGGTGCCGGTCGTACGGCAGCACCAGCACCGTCACGCCCGGCTCCCGCAGGTGGGCGACGGCCGCCTTCGGGTCGAGGGTCATGTCCGGGGTGTTGGAGGTCAGTACGACGACGGTGCTGTCGATCGCCCGGCGGTGCGGCAGCCCGCCCAGCCAGTCCAGCACCACCCGGGTGCCGCCCACGCCCTCCGCGGTGCGCGGCGCGACGATCACCCGGGCGTGCGCGGTGTCCATCGCCGTACGGGCCACCTCGCCGGGCAGCGTCTCGCAGTCCACGACGGTCACCGCGAAGTGGCGGCGCAGCGCCAGCGACACCGTCCGGTACGTCGGCACGTCCAGCGGCGGCCCGACCCGCCCCTGGCTCGCGGGGAGCAGCCAGCCGCCGTCGGTGACGGGGACGAGGTAGCCGGTGATGTCGTTCAGGTCCATCCGGGGCGTCAGGATCCGCGCCAGCTCGGGGCAGGACCACCGCACGGACGGCGCGCCCATCCGCACGGCGAGCGTGCCCAGCGCGGCGTCGGCCTCCAGGGTGAGCACCGGGTCGGGCCGGTAGCGGGTGAACGTACGGCCCAGCAGCGCGGCGACCGTCGACTTGCCGACCCCGCCGCGGATCGACGTCACGGCGATGACCCGTCCGCTGGGGACCGGCAGCCGCACCTCCCGCCCGACGCGCCCCTCCTCCACCACCTGCTTGGAGACCGCGGGGGCCAGTCCGCGCAGTGACCGTCCGGCCCGCCGCACCGCCGAGTCGCCGTGCTGGGGCCGCCCGAGCGCGGAGGCGAGCCGCGCGTCGACGACGGGCACGGATTCGGGCGCGGGCAGGGGTACGTACGGCCTGCGCATCAGGTGGTCGCCGTGGGTCATGCCGTACTCCTAAGCGGGGGTGCCGGGGACACCGGTGGCGAGCGGGGACGACGCGCGGGAACCGGCGGCCCCGGGCGGACCGCCGCCCTTCCGCGGCCGCGCGCGCCGGCCGGCGCGCGGGACGCGGATCGGCTCACCCGGCGGCGCGACGGCCTCCCGCGCACACCGCACCCGCCCGGCTCCCGTTCCCGCGCCCGCCGCGTCGGCTCCCTCGACACTCACGCTTTCGAACCTACCATCGGCCACCGCCCGTGCGGGGAACGGGAAAAGCCGCCGCCGGACGGCTCCGGCGACGGCGACGCCGGGGGCGGCGGGACCGGGCGCCGTCCCGGAAGCGGGACGCCGCCCGGACCGCGTCGAGGCGCCTTCAGTAGAGTCCCGCGCCGTCCTGCCGGTAGGTGTTGGCGAGGATGTCGTCGAGGAACCGCCGGAAGTCGGCCTCCAGGTGGAGTCCGTCCCCGGGTTGGTAGCGCATCAGGCCCGGGCACAGGTCGCGGTCGAGAGTGCTGTCGACGAACAACGCGTAGGAGAAGCGGTCGGGTTTGCACGCCCCGGTGTCGGGCTGGCGCACCACACGGTGAGCTACCGCGGCCACGGGAGTGGCGGTGTGCCGGGTGAGGATCTCCATCGCACAGCCGAAGTTGACGATGAAGGTGCCGGGCAGCGGGTCTATGGGATGCCAGGCTCCGTCGCGTGCCACCTCCAGGCCGGGCTCGACGGAGCGCAGCACGGTGACCCAGTCGGAGTCCTTGTGGACGTTGAGCCCGCGTGCGGCCACGTGCGGACGGAAGTGGTTGAAGGTGAGGGTGTGGGTGCCCCGGGGGGTGAGGCTGTACCCGGTGGCCTCGTCCCACAGGGGGCGGGGCAGGTCGAGGCGGGCGAGCACGGCGCGCTGCACGTCCAGGGCGAAGTCCCGCATGTCGGCGGCCTGGCGGGCGAGGTCGGCCGGGTAGATCCGGTCCCACCACGTGCTCTCCAGGAAGAACTGCTCGGTCTGGTCGTCAGTGCGGCGGAAGTATCCCTGGTGGTCGCCGAGCCGGTCGGCGGTCCAGTCCCGGTAGCCCCGGTAGGCGTCGTGGCCGTCGGCCGGGCGGTAGAAGGAGCGGGCGAAGCGGTCGCCCGCGGACAGGTGCAGCCCGGCGGGACGGCGGATGTAGAAGAATCCGTCGCGCAGGGCACTCCCCAGGCCGCCCGCGGTGGTGAACTCCAGCTTCCCCCGGTGGAGTTCGGCCGTCTGCCAGCCGGTGACGGCGGGGCGCGGCGAGCCGCTCATACGCGGGCGTGGAAGTCGTAGCCCAGCTCCTTGGCCTTGTCCACGGAAAAGGCCCGGAAACTCCGGTAGGGGCGCAGCGTCCCGTCCGTGTCGTACTGGTAGAGGTCCATGTCGTAGCGCGGTCCCATGTAGACGGTGAAAGAGGAGCGGTCGGGGTTGCCGGGGGTGGCGGTCAGTCCGGGGACGCGGTGGTAGACGGCCGTGACCGGGCGGGGCAGTTTGCGGGTCAGGACGCGGAAGGCGTCGCCGAGGTTGACGGTGAAGTGCCCGGGGCGTTCGCGGACGGGCAGCCAGCGGCCCCGGTGCAGGATCCGGTAGCCGGGCTGGTCGGTGCAGATGGTGGTGATGAAACCGCTGTCGGAGTGTCCGACGATGCCGGTGCGGCCGCCGAGTCCGGCGCGGTAGTGGTTGACGGTGGTGTAGCACAGGCCGTTGTCGCCGCGGGCACCACCGGTGACGGTCTCCCGGTCGGCCTCGGGCACCCCGGACAGTTCGAACACCCCGGCCAGGGCCTGCAGGGTGAGTTCGCGCATGTCGCGCAGCAGCGCTGTGACGTCGTCGGGAAGGTAGCGCTCCCACAGGAAGCTCTCGATCTGCAGCTGCTCGACCTGGTCGGGGCGGTCCTCGTAACCGAGTTTGGATTCGGGGTGACGGTGCTCGCGGTGGCCGCGCCGGCGGTCGCCGGCGACGCCGGGCCGGTAGAAGGTGCGGCAGAACTCCAGGCCCGGGCTGATGTCGAGCCCGTCCGGTACGGCGAGATGGAACGCGCCCAGTTCCAGGGCGTGCCCAGCCTCCCGGGAGGTGTCGAAACGCAGTCGGCGGTCCTCGACGCGGGCGGTGGGCAGGACCAGGTCCGTGGTTCCGGCCCCGTTCGGGTGGGGGGTGTCGGTGATCATCGTGCGCGGCTCCTGTCGTGGGTTCGGGGGCTGCGGGCCCAGGGCTTCAAAGGGCTGCGGAGTCGTCGTAGGTGCGGTCCACCTCCCGGGCGGCGAAGTCGGCGACGGACTGCAGGCGGCGGGGGATCCCGCCCTCCATGCGGTGGATGACGCCGTCGAGGCCGGAGTCGAGGAAGGTGACGTAGGAGAAGCGGTCGGGACGGCCGGGGGCGCGGCGTGTGGAGACGACGCCGTGGACGTTGGCCCGGACCGGGGTGGGCAGGAGTTCTGAGGACTTCCAGCGAACTGCCGAAGTTGACGATGAAGTGGCCCGGTTCCGGGTTGACGGCGCCGAGAGTGCCGTCGACCAGGGCGAGCAGACCGGGTTCGACGGAGCGCAGCACGGTGACCCAGCCCGAGTCGCGGTGGAACTTGGAACCGCGGGTGGGCTTGTCGGCGCGGAAGTGGTTGAACGCCAGCATCTGGTGGCCGCGGTCCGCGGTGAGGCCGGCGGTGACGGTGTCCCACGTCGCGCGGGGCACCCCGGCGTGGTCGAGGACGGCGCGCAGCACGGTGAGTCCGGTCCCGGCCATCCGTGCGCCGAGGGCGGCAACCTCGCCCGGCAGCAGGTCCCAGTTGGCGCGTTCGACGTAGAGGTTCTCCCACTGGTCGTGTTCGCGGTCGAAGTAGCCCTGGTAGGCGCCGGGGACATCGGCGTGGCGGTAGCCGCGGTAGGGGTCGGGGGCGCCGCCCGCGTCCTGGTCCAGGTGGAAGTGGGTGGCGAAGCGGTCGTCGGGTGCGCAGTCGACGCCGTCGGGCACGCGCAGCAGGAAGAAGCCCTGGGCCAGTGCGGCGTCGAAGTCGCCGGGGCCGTCGAAGACGAGGCCGTCACCGTCGATGCGGGCACGGCGCAGTGCAAGGGCGGGATGGTGGGCGCGGGCCTCGTCCTCGGTGGACATCGGGGGCAGCCGGACGGGGGGACGGACGGTGAGGGGGTGCGGGGCGGTCATGGCACCGGCTCCTGTTCCGTTCGGGCGGGGACGGCGGCCAGGGGGCTCAGCGTGATGGTGCCGGCGCGGGCGGGTCGGGGCATCGAGGAGAAGCGGCGCAGCCGCGGATCGGCGTCGCGGACGGTGACCTCGTACCGTCCGTACAGTTCGGTCAGGACGAGGGACTGCATGTGCACGGAGAACAGCCGGCCGGGGCACTTGCGGGGGTTGCGGTGCGCGTTGACCATGCTGAAGGAGTTGATCTCGTAGCGGTTGCGGGACAGCAGCGAGGAGACGGTCTCCCGGTCGGAGCGCGCGATGGCCCTGATGTTGGCCGGGGCGAAGACGCAGGGCCGCGGGAAGACGCCGGGGTCGTGATTGGCCTGCCGGCGGTCGAGCCACATCATGGTGTTCGCCGGCACGGTGACGGAGCGCCCGGCGTGCCGCAGGGTCAGGGGACGGGTGGTGCGCCGCCACAGGGCGCTGGGGTTGCTGCCGCCGAGCCGTACGGCCTCCAGCACCGCCAGGTCGATCACGGAGAGGCCGCCGTCCCGGTGCGGGCAGCCGCCGTCTCCCCGTGCCAGGGCCGCCACCTGTTCGCGCACCTCCCCGGTGTCAGGGCCCTCCAGCAGGACCAGGGCCCACATCAGGCTGAGCGCGGTGGTGTCGTAGGTCGCGACGACCGTGGTGCCGAGTTCCTTCACGCGTGCGGCGTCCAAGCTCGCGACGGCCTCGGGAGTGAAGGGCAGTCCCCACTGGACGAAGTGGCGCCGTATCAGGTTGCTGTCAGGGACGGGAGGTTGGCGTGCAGGACGTCGCGCACGAAGGGCACGATGACGTCGAGTTCGCGCATGACGCCCGGGTTGTCATTGCTGATGACGTCGGAGGCCAGGTCGAAGAAGCCGCGCACCACGGCGCCGTAGCGCGCCGAGCGCAGGTAGTCGTCCAGGGGCCTGCAGGTAAAGTCGAGCACCCCGGGCAGTCGGCTGTCGACGTACGCCACCAGGGAGAGTGCGAAGTCCTCCAACGGCAGTGCGCGGCCGGACTGCCGCGCGGCCAGGAACCCGGCCGTGTGCCGGCGTATGTGGGGGGCGAGCCGTTCGACGAACCTGCTGCTACCCAGGGAGCGTTCGACGATGGCGCGCTTGGCGGGCCGCTCGGGGTGGTCGTGCGGCAGGGACCCCATGAAGTCGCCGAACAGTTCGCGGTTGGCGTCGGTGGAGGGTGCCAGGTCCTCCTCGTCGAGCAGGGGGCCGTTGGTGATCTGGTAGACGGCCAGGCGCTCACCGAGCCAGAAGGTGCACAGTCCGCCGTTGTCCTCGGCCAGGGCGCTGATGCCGGAGGTGCGGAAGTAGTGGGAGGCGGGTTCTCCGCGCACCACGGTGGCCTCGTGGAAGGCGGCGGCGTGGCCGTGTCGCCGACTGGGGCCGGGGTGGTGGGGGAGTACGCCGGGGAACGGGGCGCCGGGCGCCTCGGGCAGTACGGTGCTCACGCGACCCCCACGTAAGGGCGCATGAGCCGAAGTCCTCGTGCCGGTCGGACCAGGTCCGCTCGTTGAACTCGCGCAGGAAGTCCGCCGCGTCGCGCACCGGGACGGCGGTCCCGTCACGCCTCACCTGGAGCAGGTCCCCGGTGGCGGGCGGATTGGCGAACGCGGCGAAGGACACCCGGTCGGAGGTGCCGGGGGCGCGGGTGCACTGGCGCACCCGGTGCAGTGGTGCGTGCACGGGGGTCGGCAGCTCGGTGGTGAGCAACTCGAAGGCGCCACCGAAGTTGACCACGAAGTGGTCGGGGACCGGATCGACGGGCGTCCAGCCGCCGTCGTGCAGGATCTCCAGACCCGGCTCCTGCTGGTACAGGACGGTCACGAACCCGGTGTCCTTGTGTGGGGCGCAGCCGAGTTGCGGGCGCTCGGAGCGGTAGTGGTTGGCGGCGAACCAGTGGGTGCCCTTCCCTTCGACGGCGCCACCGGTGACCAGGTGCCACAGGTCGGGGGCGACGTCCAGCGCGGTGAGCGCGGAGCGCAGCACGATCAGGGTGAGCTCCTGCATGTGGTCGGCCGTCTCGCGTGCGGGCCGGGGGAACCAGCGTTCCCGGCCGGGACCGTCCACGAGGAGGTGCTCGGTCTGGAAGTGCTCCCGGTCGAAGTAGACCCCGTGCAGGCTCTTGAAGCCCCGGTACGCGTCGAGACCGTCGTGCCCCGCGGCGCCGGCGCGGTCGCGGTGGAACTCGTGACACAGGGTGAGGCCGGGTCCGGCATCGAGGGTGGAGGGGACGGCGAGGAGGAAACAGCCGTCGCGCAGGGCCTGGACCAGCCCTCCGGTGGTGACGAAGTCCAGGGTCCCGTCCTGTGGTACGGCCGTGGCGCGTTGGAGCGCCGGGGAGTGCGTGGTCACGTCCGGTCGTCCTCCTTCCGGGCGGGGGTTCCGGAGCCCGCGAGGACGGGTGCGTCGGTGCCCGCGTAGATCTCGTGGTCGTTCTCGTCGATGAGCTCGCGCGAGCCGCAGACCCGCAGCAGGCCGACGCCGCGCACGAACCGGTGGATGCCCTCGTCCTCGCCGGGCAGGCAGCCGCTGGAACTGAAATGCCCGAAGCTCGAGCGGTCCCGGTCCTGTCGGGCGACCCTGTGCATGATCGCCGCGACGGGCGTGCCGCTACCGGCGGTCAGGATCTCCATGGACAGCCCGAAGTTGACGACGAAGTGGTCGGGGTCGACGGGCACGGCCTCCCAGCGGCCCTCGCGGTAGACCTCCAGGCCGGGTGTGGTGGTGCGCAGGATGGTGAGGAACCCGTCGTCCTTGTGGGAGCTGAGTCCGATGTCGGGTCGCGTGGGCCGGTAGTGGTTGAACGTCAGGTGGTAGGAGCCGCACGCCTCGGAGCAGCCGCCGGTGGCCCGCCGCCAGTCCTCGCGGGGGATGCCTGCGTGGGCGAGGACGGACCGCAGCACCGTCCGGGCCAGCCGGGTGAGTGCTTGGCCGAGGGCGGTGACCTCCGACGGGTAGTGCTCGGTCCAGAAGCGGCTCTCCAGCAGGAACTGTTCAATCTGGTCGACGCGCTGGTGGAAGCCGAGCAGCGGATCGTCGAAGCGGTCGCTGCGGATGTCCCGGAACCGGCCGTAGGGCATGGCGCCGGGACCCCGGTGGAACTGGGCGGCGAAACGGTCCCCGACCCCGACGTCAAGGCCGTCGGGAATACGCAGCAGGAACACCCCGTCGCGGAACGCGCGGGCACGTGCCCCGGCATCCTCGAAGACGAGGGAACCGGTTTCCGTTTCGCTCGCCTCCGGCCCCGGCCGTACGTACGCCTTTTCCAGCCGGGCCTCGCCCTGGGATTTACTGCCGGGGGAGCGCTGTTCGTACAGGTCTTGGTATATCTTTCCCCGGTGGATCTCCGGGATGCGGCTTCGGGAGGCTGCCGCCATCTAGATCACCTTCCTTTCAGGTGGAGGGACACCACGATGAGGTCGCGCAGCTCCCGTGGAGCGTTCCCGTGCTCTCCCCTGGCTATTTCGTTCAACGTGCTGAAGGAGCCGGGGTAAACCATCACGGGCAGCCCCCGGCGCTGCAGGAACGCGAAGACGGAGAACTCTTCCAGGAAATAGGAGCACGATATCCCGACGCGCCGTTCCCGTTCAGCCTCGTCCACGTCGGCCGATCGCTTCGTGTGGTAGGAGCGGGCGAAGGACTCCACCGAGCCGCGGAACGCGTCATCGCTGGCGAACAACTCGTCCAACTGCTCCCGGATCTCGTCGCACTCGACTTGCTTCTGCACCTCACCGCAGGTCAAGAAGGTGAAATCGGTGCTGTGCCGATGCGCGTCGAAGACCGGCCGCTCCTGGCCGAGGAACCGCCTTCCGAGGTCGACGGCGTGCCGGCGGGCCTCTTCCGGCTCCAGACCGCACATCGACTCCAAGGTGAGCCGGTGGATGCTGTCCCCGATCAGGACGGTACACCGGGGAAATCGTCGGGATATCCACTTGACCATGCTTTCGAGCTTGGCCGTGGTGAAGTTGCTGTTTTCCAGACTGATGCCGAGAAAACAGGATCCGTTCTCTTCGAAGGTGTGCCGGGAGCTCTGTGGGGAGACGAAGGCGATCTCCGTCTTGTAGCGAGTTCTGCGGGTTTTCTTCTCTATGGTGACGGTGGAGGTGCTTCCCTGTACGTCCAATGCCATGGAAGCCGCCTGGTCGGATTTTTTGAGGGCATCTGGATGCGCGCCGGTCCTGCGGACCCGGGGACGGGTGACATGCGCTGGCCTGCGTCAGCCTGCGAGAAGCCGCGAAGAGCCGTTCGGCTCCTGCTCTCTTCGTACACGTCGACGACGGCGCGGATTTCCCGTGCCGTCCGGTGCTTCATTGCTAACAGAGGGATGTGCGGGTGGTCACTCCCCTGGGAAAGGTTTCGGTCCCATCCCGCACCGGGGTCCCGCAACAAGGGCCGGTCGTCGCCGAGCTGCCTGGATTCCCTCGTCGCATCGCCCTTTCGGCGTGCCCGCCATCGATCCCGCCCGCCCCGAGGGGGCGTGAGCCCCTCACGTCCGCCCCCGCCCGTTGACGCGCTCCGCGTCGTCGTCCCACACCCCGCCGTGACCTGCACGGGCACCGGCCACCGACCTGCCGGATGGGGATGGTACGAGGGTTCCGGCGCGTCGGGCCCGCGGGGCGTCGACAGCAATGGCCGAATCGGGGCCGCCCCGAAAGGCAGGGGAACTCCCCGCCTCGTTCGTCCGCCTTCGGCGGATGTCGTCCGCCCGCGCTCGGCGGACGATCGTGGCCCTGCAGCACGGGACGGAGCGGGGTTGGCAAGCCCCGGCACGCCGTCTACGGTGGAAGTGCTCCCGCCCCTGGTCGATCGGGTGGCGGTTCCGAGCGGTCAGGCGATGCGGGCCCGTACCGGCCCCCGCTTTCCCGACGCCCCGCCAGGCGCCCGTTCCGGCAGTACCGCCGTCCTTCGGCTTCCCATTCCTCTCGCTGCCACTCCCCCCCTCGCACGTTCCGCCCGCACCCGCGCTCCGGCGCGGGACCGTCACGACACGACCGGGAGACACGCGCATGACCGCACGACCGCACCCCCGGACCTGGGTGCTGCTCGCCGTGTCGGTGGGGGTGTTCTGCATCCAACTGGACGCCTTCGCCCTCAACCTCGCCCTGCCGCGCATCGGGACCGATCTCGGCGTCCGGGGGGACGGAGCGCAGTGGACGGTGAGCGCCTACCTGCTGTCCACCGGCACCCTCATGCTAGGGGCCGGCCGCCTCGGCGACCTCCTCGGCCGTCGCAGGCTGCTCGTCTGGGGGCTGTCCCTCTTCGGCGCCGCTTCCCTGGTGTGCGCGCTCGCCGGCGATCTGCCCGTGCTGGTCGCCGCGCGCGTCGTCCAGGGCGCCGGGGCCGCCATGACCATGCCGGTGGGCCTGTCGCTGCTCACCAACGTCTACCCCGAGCACCTGCGCGGCCGGGCCAGCGGCCTCGCCTTCGGCATCGGTGGCGTCGCCACCGCCTGCGGCCCCTTCGTCGGCGGTGTCCTCACCGAAGCCGTCTCCTGGCGTGCCGTCTTCTGGCTCAACGTCCCCCTCGCCGCGCTCGGCGCCCTGTGCGCCTCGCGCACCGCCGAAAGTCTCGACACCACCGCGCCGCGTCGCATCGACTGGTCCGGCCTGGTCACCGTCACCGGCGCGCTCGCCGCCTTCGCCGTACTCCTCGACCGCGTCCAACGCGGGGTGGCCCACGGTGAGCTGGTCCTCCCGACCCTGCTGTGCGCGACCCTGCTCGGCGCGTTCGTCCGCGTCGAACGCCGCGCGCCGCACCCCCTGGTCGGATTCGCCCTGTTCCGCAACGGTCCCTACGTCGCCCTGACGCTCACCGGCGCCGTGGTCAACGCCGCGACCGTGATGTTCCTCTTCACCGTCCCGCTGTCCCTGCAGGGGTCGTGGGGCCTCTCCGCCGCGGCCGCCGGGACGGCCTTCCTCCCGTCCGCCCTCGCCATGGCCGTCGCCGGCCCCCTCGCCGGGCGCGTCACCACCCGCGGCGCCGCGCCCGCGATGGCCACCTGTCTCGGCGGCGGTGCCCTCGGCCTGCTCGGACTGGTCCTCGCCCCCGACCTGCCCGCCTACCTGGTGGCCGCCACCTTCTGCGGCGTCGCCTTCGGCCTCGCCAACACCCTCACCCTCATCGCCACCCAGGGCATCGTCCGCCCCGAACGCGCAGGCGAGGCCTCCGGCGTCACCAAGACCGTCATCACCGTCGCCGCCGGCCTCGGCGTCGCCCTCGCCGGCTCGGTCACCGGCCACGACGTCCCGGCTGCCGAGGCCGCCGCCCACACCGCGCTGTCGGCCGCGGCCGCCGGTTGCGCGGCCGCGTGCGCGGTCCTGCTGTGGTGGATGAGCGCGGTACGGACCCGGGCGCGACGGGCGGGAGCACGGGACGCCGAGGAGGGCCCGCACCGGCGGACGGGGAGCGTTCCGACGTGACGGGCCGGTCGCGTCCCGGGGCCTGCCCGCCACCCGTAACATCCCGCGGGACCGGGACCGGGACCGGGACCAAGGGGCGCGGGGCCGTGGCCGGAGCCGTTCGCGACCGGACAGGACGGCCGCCCTCCGCTCGTCCCCCCATACGGCCACCGGCCCCCGAAACCGGGCTCCTAGACCCCGGCCTCCGCCTCCCGCACCCGCTCCCCCAGCTCCTCCTTGTTCATCGTCGACCGCCCCTCGACCCCCAGCTCCCGGGCCTTCGCGTACAGCTCGTCCCGGGTCGGACCCCCGCCGTTCCGGCCGCCGCCGGAGGAACCGGCCTCCCCGCCGTCCCCGTGGAGCGCCTTCCCGGCGAGCTCCTCGGACCGCTGCCCGGCGAACCGCAGCCCGAGCCGGTGCAGTTCCCCGGCGTCCAGGGCCTCGCCGAGCGCGGTGAGCAGGTCCTGCTCCTCCTCCTCGACGTGGTGGCGCACGGCGTCGATCCACTTCTCCAGCGCCTGCTCGAACTCGGCGCTCTCCCAGTCCATCTCCAGCAGCCGCCTGCCCAACCGCTCCGCCTCGTGGTGCTCCTCGGTGGCGTGCCGGGTCTCCTCCTTCTCCCCGGCCTCCTCGACGAGCACCGGGTAGACGTGCTCCTCCTCGGCCCGGCTGTGCGCCTCCAGCATGGCGACGGCGAGCGGCAGCGCCAGCGGCCGCGAGCCCTTGTCCTTCCGCATCATCTCCAGGAGACGATCCAGCTCGCGGTGGTCGGTCTTGATCATCTCGATGACGTCATCAGCCATGGCGGACCCTTTCGCGTTCGACGCCCCTACCTGCCGACCCGCGTGTTTCCCCGAAGGCCCGAAAGATGCACCGCACCGGGATCCTCCCCCGAACGGACCGCCGGGCCCCGCCCCGGCCCCGCCGGCCACGGAGCCTCCGGGGGCCTCGGAGGAGGCACCGCACGGCGCGCCCCTCCTCCGGCGCCACCGCGAACATCATCACTGTCAGTCGAGGAGGGCGACCAGTCCGTTCACCCAGATGCCCACCATCACCAGGCCCCCCATCAGGCATCCGGCGCCCACCACGAAGACGGCGAACCGCCCCTCTTCGGCCTCGGGCGCGGCGGGTGCCGGGTCCTCCCCCCAGTCCACCGGGCGCCCCAGCGCCTCCGAGCAGGCGGTCCGTACCGCCGCCAGCTGCTCCGCGGCGAACCGGGACGGGGCGAGCGACTCGGAGCCGCACCAGGCGAGGGCCCTCATCCGCTCCCGGGGCGTCCGGTACCTCGCCTCGAAGGCGGCGGCCTCGTCCGCGTCGCGGTCCTCTTCCAGGTACGTCCAGCGCCCGGCCTCCGCCGGCTCGCCGTACAGCCGGTACACCTCGGCCAGGCGGCGGCGGAGCGCCGGGTCGTGGGGGAAGGAGGAGACCAGTCCGCGCAGGCGCTGGCGCGCCACGGGCACGCGGCCGGCCGCCAGGTCCGCGTCGACTCGGGCGAGAGTGGTCGTCAGTGGCATGTGGACATGATCGGCCAGAGCGGGGCGGCTCCTCGACTCCATTTCCGCGGCCCCGGCGGCCGTCCCTCGCGGGGGACCGGCCCCGGCCTCACACCGGAGGCCGCTGCACGGGCAGGACGGACTGGATCCGCGACAGCGTGAACACCCTTTCGTCCTCGCGGAGGTGGCAGTACGCGTAGAGGAGCGGCGGGGCCATCTCCAGGTCGCTCACCGTGCGAACGGTCCGGCCCCCGGAGGCCGCCACGTACTCGATGGTGATGGGCTCGCCCGTGTCGAGGGCGTGGGCGAGCTGCCGGACGTCCGCCAGCGTCAGCCCCTCGGCGTAGCCGTCGAGGATCTCCTCGGTGTCGGTGCCGTACGCGGGGCCGCCCCCCATCGGGTTCGGGTGCGGCTCGTGGTCCGGGGCGGCCAGCAGCCGCCCGACCAGGTCCGCACCGCACAGCGGGCCGCGGGCGCCCACCGCGTCGGGGGCGCGGCGCGGCCCGGGGAGGGACGGTCCGGCGGCACGGGGCCCTTCACCGCGCCCGGAGGCGCCCGCCCCCTCGCCGCCCCCGGCGCGGACCGGGACCGCCCGCTCGACCCCGACCGCGCCCTCCTCGGTCTCGGCCGCCGGGGCGTACCCGTTCGCCCGCAGCGCCGCCAGGGCCTCCGCCGGGGCCGCGCGGCACATCAGCACGGTCGGGGCGAGGCGCCGCAGTCCGAGGCCGGACAGCTCCCGGCGCACCGCGATCTCGGCGACCAGGGAGGTGTCCTCGCTGTGGATCACGCACCCGGCGGGAGCCACCCGCACCCGGCCGTGGCGCCGCGCCGCGTCCGCGATCAGATACGTCAGGGCCTGCGGCAACGCCCCCTCCACCACCTCCGACAGCCCGGCCTCGATCTCCTCGGCCGTACGGCCCTCGTCCAGCGCCCGCCGCAGCGACGCGGGCGTGAACCGCCAGACCGACGCGGCCCCCCGCGCCTCCCGCTCGGCCAGGCCGTCCAGCAGCGACGCCAGCCGCCGCGACGGCACGCCGGGGACCACGGCCGTGAGGTCCGCGCCCACCCGCGCCGTCCCCACGCTGCCCGGCAGCAGGCGCGCGGCGTGCTCCCGCAGCGCGCCGGAGTCACCGTGCAGCAGGGCCGTGCCCATCGGAGCCGGCCTGCCGCGCGCGAGCACGCCCAGCACCTCCGCCTCCCGCACCAGCGTGGTGAAGGGCGCCGGGTCCTGCGGCACCGCGTCCGCGAAGGGCCGGTACCAGGACACCAGGGGGCCCCACCCGGCGTGATCCCGCATCCCCACCCCCTCGGGGAGGGCGAACGCCGCGACCAGCAGCCCCTCCTTCGCCGCCCGGTAGCCGTGGCGGGCGTCCGCCCGGCCCACCGCCGGCAGGGCCCTCCCCTCCTCGCCGCGGGAGGCCGACGCGACGAACCAGAGCCGCCACCACGCCTCGACGAGCGCGACGTACCGCTCGGCCGGCTCCCGCTCCGCCCACGCGTCGTACGCCTCCGTCACCGGCAGCGCACCGCCCTCGTACGCCACCAGCCCCGCCGCGTACGCGCACTCCAGCACCAGGCGCACCATCGGCTCCTCGCACCGCACGGCCTTGCCCAGCCGGGCCAGCTCGCGCACGCCGACACCGCCGGACTTCAGCGCGGCGAGCGGCCTGTCCGCGCACGCGGCGAGCAGCGCGGCGGCCTGCTCCGCGAAGGCGGTCGCCGAGGCGGCGGCCTCGCGCTCCACCTCGGCCCCGGTCACGGCCGCCACCTCCGGCACGGGCGGCTCCGGGTCGAACGGCGCGTGCCAGTCCGGCCCCCGCAGCGCGAGGACCACCTCGGCGGGCACCCTGGCCGGCACGTACCCGTGCAGGTCGCCGACGAGCAGGGCGCGCTCCAGCAGCCAGCGCTCGGCGGCCGAGGGGCCGTGCCCCCCGGAGCCGTAGAGGATCAACGCGGGCTCGGGGTCCGGGTCCGACCCGACCCGCTGCTCCAGCACCTCCCGGGCGTCCTCGGGGGCGGAGTCGATCAGCGCCCGCAGCCGCCCGGGGTCGCCGTGGTGCGCGAGCACGGCGTCGAGCCGCTGCTGCTTGCGGGTCCCGCCGCCCACCCCGAGCGCGACCGTGATCCTGCGCAGCTCCTCGGCCGACCTGGACGGCAGCAGCTCCGCCAGCCCGGGCCCCAGCCCGAGCGGCGCCTCCCACGCCCGGGGGAGCACCTCGGAGGCGTGGAGTTCGCCGTCCGCGTCGCCGGGCCACACCAGCGCGTGGTCCGCGAGCGCGCGGAGCACCCACTCCAGCCGTTCGCCGCCGACCCCGAGCAGCGACTCGAGCGCGTCGCGCGCCAGGGGCGTGCCCAGCGCGGCGACCGCCTCCGCCACCTGGAGGCACGGCAGGGGCAGCCGGGACAGCACCTCCACCACGGCCCCCGTCCGCTCCAGCCGCTCCGCCACCTCCCCGAGCGTGCGCGGTTCCGGCGGCAGCACCGCGTCGGGCCGCGCGCGCAGCACGGCCCCGAGCCCCTCGGCCCCGAGACCCCGGAGCCAACGAACCAACGAAGAACCACGAGCAGCGCTGATGGCAACCACATCCGACCGAGGAAGAACCGCCAGAGACGGCCCCACGCTATTACCGCCCCGAGCCCCCCGCACACCGGCTTGACAGGCCGCCCCTCACCGGCCCTTCCCCACGGCCCCGCCCGCCGGCCTCACCCGCGTCGGGGAGACCGGCCACGCGCCGCACCCGGGGGCCCGGGCCCCGCGGGGCAGCGGCCCGGCGGTCGACGTCGGCGGCCCCGCCGCCCGTCACGCCCCGGACGGTGACCCCCACGGGGTTCCGGCCGGCCGTGGTCACCGCCCGGTCCGGCAGGGCGCCGGGACCGGCGAAGGAGGACCGGCGACCGGGGATCCCCGCCGGCCACCGACCGGGCGCACACCCGGCGGCCGCGACCAGTGGCTCCGGCAACCGCGGTTGCGGTACCAGGTGGTTCGCGGTCACGCCGGCACGTGCCGACGGGAGACGGACCGCACGGGAACCGTCCACCCCCGGGGGGGGCGTCCGGCCGGTCCGGAGCGACGGGACGCGGCCGAGTCCGCGGCAGACGCGGGTCGTCCCGCTCGTCGCCGAAGGACCCCGGGCCGGGACCGCCGGTACGCCCCGCATGCCGCCGGAGACGGCGAGGCCCCCGCGTGCGGGGGCGGCCGGCACGTCTGGTGTGCGCGGCCGTGCCGGGACCACGGCGAGACGGCTCTCCGCCGGCCGGGCGGGACACGGCGGGTGACCGCTCACCCGTCGTGCGACAGCAGACCGGCCAGCGTCCGGTAGGAACGGTCCCAGTCCCATTCCCGACACACCCAGGCCCGCCCCTCCTCGCCCAGCCCGCGTGCCGCTTCGGCGTCGAGGAGCAGTTCGGTCAGGCGGGCGGCCACGTCCTCGGTGCTCCCGCCGTCGACCACGTGCCCCGTCTCGCCGTCGCGGACCGCGTCCGGGGCACCTCCGGAGTCCCCGACGACCACGGGGAGCCCGGCGGCTGCGGCCTCGAGGAAGACGATGCCCAGCCCTTCGGCTTCGAGGCCGAGCCGCCGGGTACGGCAGGGCATGGCGAAGACGTCGGCCGCCGCGTACAACGGCGCGACCCGGTCGTGGGGCAGCCCACCGGTGAAGACGACGGCGTCCTCGACCCCTTCCCGACGGGCCAGCGCCCGCAGCCGGCCCGCGTAGGATCCGGAACCGACGACGAGCAGGCGCGTTCCCGGCACCGCTCGGCGTACCGCGGGCAGGGCGCGGATCAGCGTGTCCTGCCCCTTCCTCGGCTTCAGCCGCGCCACGCACACCACGACGGGGTCGTCTCCCAGCCCCAGCTCCCGGCGCACCGCCCCACCGTCGGAGCGGGGCCGGAACTCCTCGTGGTCCACCCCCGGAGCCAGCCGGGCCAGTCGGGCCGCGCCCCGGGGCCCGACGGCGCGGGCGATCCGCGTCCGGGTGTACTCGCCCAAGTACGTCACCGTGTCGGCCCCGTCGCAGACCCGGCACAGCAATCCGCGGGCGATCGGCACCTTCGCCCACCACAGTTCGTGGCCGTGCGTCGTGGCGACGATGCGCTCCGCCCCGGCGCGGCGCAGCCGCGGTGCCATCAGGCCCAGGGGAGCCGCGGCCCCGAACCAGACACGGGTGCAGCCGTGTGCGCGGAGCAGTTCCGCGGCCCGGGCCGAGACGCGGGGGGTGGGGAGCAGGGTGCGGGCGGGGTCCCTGACCACGGGGAAGGGCTGCGCGGCGTCGAACTCCGCGCTTCCCGGGGTGGCGGAGGTGTACACGACCACCTCGCCCGCGGGGAAACGGCGGGCGACCTGGTACACGAAGGTTTCGATGCCGCCCTGCCGGGGCGGGAAGTCGTTGGTGACGACCAGGGTGCGGGGCACCACGCTCACGCCCCGTCCCGGTCGGTGACGAACAGGTAGTTGCGTCCCTCGCCGGTGACGCGGGGAACGGGGCGCCAGCGCGCGTTCCGCCATGCGTACATGCGGTAGCCCTGCCGTTCCATCAGGTCCACGACCCCTCGGGCGCTCCACCCGTACTTGGCCAGATGGCGTTCCTCGATCTCCAGGAGCACCGCGGGCCGGTCACCGCGCAGAGTCCTGGCGGCGCCCAGCAGGACGGCGGGCTCGGCACCCTCCACGTCCGCCTTGACGAAGTCGACCCTGCCCAGCACACCGCCGGTCCGCAAGGCGTCGACCGTGGTGACCCGGACCGGAACACGGCGTTCCCCGGTGAACTCCTCGTTGGGCCCGAGTCCGTCGGCGCCGGAGGTGACGAACGCCCGGCCGTGCACGGGAAGGCCGCGCCGCACGGGGAGGCTCATCTCGGAGGATTCGACACGCGCACCGAGAGCGGCCCGGTGCCGGCGGACCGTGCCCCGGCAGCCGAGCACGGCGCTCCCCGCGGACAGCACCGTGAACGCTCCCGGCAGCGGTTCGAAGCTGTGCACCGTTCCGCTCCTGCCGACCAGGTCGGCGAGGACGTACGTGTACAGGCCGTACTCGGCGCCCACGTCGAGGCAGGTGCCGCCCGCCGGCACCACCGCGGCCAGCCCGGCCAACTCCCCCTCCACGAAGGACACCCGGCCTCCGAGCCGGCGCAACACGCCGGAGGCGCGGGACAGCCGGAACGGGCGCCGCGCCGGGGCGCTCCGGCGCCCGGCCGCACCGGGGGCGTCGGCCCGGCTCCGGACCGGGTCCACCCTCCTCCCGGTGCCGCGAAGGTTTCGTGAGGTATCCGAGGACACTGGGTCTCCCGTGGTCAGAGGCGGACAGGGGTGGGCGGGTCGGCTCCGTGCCGGAGGGTCGGCCGTGCGGCCCGGGACCCCCGGAGCACGGGAGTGGCGGCACGCTCGGTGCTCCGGCCGCCGGGGCGGCGGCAGATGATCAGCACCAAGGGGTAGGCGCAGTAGCCGAAACGGGTCGCGGGAGCGAGACAGAAGGCGGCGGAGAGGCCGAGGGCGAGCCGTGCGGCCGCGGCCGAGGCGGTGAGCGGTGGACGGACGACGAGGGAAGCGGCCATCGTCAGCGCGGCTGCCCCGAGAGCCGCCACGGCGACCGTTCCGTCCGGGAACGGGGCGAGCAGACGACCCGGCAGAGGACTGTCCGCGGGCGACGGGACGTCCGTCATGCCGAGCGGGAAGAGGACCGTGCGCCGGGCGAGCCCCCGTCCCGTCGGCGATCGCCACGGGCAGCGTCCCCGCGGTCGCGATGACCGCCGTCACCACCGAGCAGCGCAGAGCGGCCCTCGTCCCGTCGCGTGTCCCGGAGCCGTCCGGTGGGGCGTCCGCACCGGGCGACGAGGCGCGTCGCCGGTGTACCGCGTTCGCGGCGAGCAGGGCGACGGCGACGGGCACCGCGGGCCAGGCGGTCCACTTCAGCACGGCGGCGGGTCCCGGGAACACCCCGGCACGCCCGGCCCGTGCCCGTCCCGCGTGGGCCAGTCCCAGGCACATCAGCCCGACCACCGGGAGGTCGACGCCTCCGGCGGTCAGCGGCAGGCCGACCACCGGACAGGCGAGCAGCCCGAGGAGGACCGGTACCGAGCCGGCCGGGCGGCCGGGAAGCCCCCGTTCCCCCTCCGGGCCACCCCGCCCCGGCGTCCGCGTCCCACGGAGCGCGGCCGGCACCGCGGCGACGAAGCCGGCGGTGAACCACCACCGCGCGTCCGTCCACTCCCCCTCGCCGAAGAACGCGCGGGGCAGCCCGAAGACCACCATGCCGGGCAGGTACGGGTTGTACTCGGACAACTGGTCGGGCGCCGGGAAGCAGGGGGCGCCGGTGCGCAGCAGCAGCGCGGCCGCGTCCTCCACGACACGCACCTCGGACTGGGTGCGGGCGGTGCCGAGCAGCAGGAGCGGGACCACCGTCGCCCCGAGGGCGGCCACGGCACCCGGCAGCCACCGCGGGCGGTGCGGGCGGTACGCGGCCAGCAGCGCGGCGATCCCGTAACCGACGGCTGCAACCGTGCCCCAGACGCGGTGCGTGGGCAACGCCGTCAGCACGGCGAGCAGCACCGCGTGGACCGCGTGGACCGCGTACAGGCCCCAGCCGGCGACCCGAAGCCGGCCGACGGACCGGCGCCGCGCACGGCGAGCCGTCCACTGCCGGAGCATCGCGTCCTCCTTCCGTCGGGTCGGGCCGGGTTACGACGGTAGGGAGGCGTCGGTTTCCCCGCGTCAAACGGTGATCCGAATCCCGGCGTCAACCCGCGGTTCGACTCCCGCGGGCCGGATCAACCCGCGCACCGACGCGACGAACGCGCGCACTGCCCGACAATCGGCCGCATGGACGACGAGCGTTGCCGCTTGCCGGCGAAGGCGCCGGCGGTGTCTCCCCCCGGTGACGGCGGACGTTCCCGGCCGGCGGTCCGACGGGTCCTCGGCGGGCCCGTCGGCCCGTGGACCACGGCGGCAGCGTTGTCCTGCACGGCCGTGGCGGAGGTGCTTCGGATGCGTCCGGACTCCTTCCTGGTGCCGCTGACCGCCCTGTTCGCCACCGTGTGCTCGGCGTGGCACCACTCCCGGCCGGTGCTCGCCCGGGTGTCGGTGGCGGGCGCGCTGCTCAACTTCCTGGCCTGGCCGCAGATGCCGGTGTCGGTCGCCCTGGCGGGACTGCTGGCGTTCTACGCGCTCTCCCGCAACCGGACGCACCACCCGGTCACGCTGGTCGTCTGCGGAACGATCGGTGTGACATTGGTGCATATGGGTCAGATAAAGGCAGGGGTCCACGACCTGACCGGACTGCCGCTGGAGCACACGCGCGAGGTGCTGCCGTACCTCGCCGACCCCTGCGTGGTGGCCGTGGCGATCGTGGCGGCCGTCAGCGCCGGGGACGCGGTGCGCAGCAGGGAGGAGATGCGCCGCGAGCGCCTGGCGGCGGAGGCGCGGTGGGCGGCCGTGGGGCGGCAGCGGGCCGTGGAGGCCGAACGCGCCCGCATCACACGGGAGTTGCACGACGTCGCGGCTCATTCGGTGTCGCTGATCGCGGTACAGGCGGAGACCGCGACCTACACGATCGCGGACCTCGGGCCGGAGGGCCGGAAGAACCTCCAGCAGATCGCGGAATCGGCGCGCACCGCACTGTGGGAACTGCGGCAGATCCTCGACGTGCTGCGCGACCGGACCGGCGAGCGCGCCTCGACCTCGCCGCAGCCCACCCTGGAACGACTGGACGAGCTGATCGAGCAGCACCGGGCGGCCGGGGGCGAGGTGACGCTGCGCCGGACCGGTGGTCCGGAACCGGTGCCCGCCGCCGTGGCCCTCGCCGCCTTCCGCATCGTGCAGGAGGCGCTGACCAATGTGCGCAAGCACGCCCGGGGCGCTCGGACCGTCGTCGAGATCGGCCGCCACCCGGACCGGATCACCGTACGGATCGAGGACGACGGAGCAGACGGCGCGGGGGAGCCCGAACCTGGTGGACGGGCGCCGCGGAGCCCGGCCACCGGTGACGGCGCCGGCCATGGACTCGGGGGCATGTTCGAGCGAGCGGCGCTGCTCAACGGCCGCCTTTCGGCCGATCCTCGGCCGTCGGGCGGATTCGTCGTCGACGCCGTCCTGCCCGTGGGGCAGACTCGGGCACCTGACAACCGTTCAGGAACCTGAGAGGGGGTGGCCACCGGATGATCCGGGTGCTGGTGGCGGACGACCAGGCGGTGGTCCGCACCGGCTTCGCGAACCTGCTGGCCACGCAGGACGGCATCGAGGTGGTGGGGGAGGCCGAGAACGGTCTGGAAGCGGTGCGCATGACCCGTAAAACCCACCCCGACGTGGTGCTCCTGGACGTGCGCATGCCGATCATGGACGGCATAGAGGCCGCCCGCCGCATGCTCGACCCGGAGTGCCGGGGACCGGGTGGAGGAACCGAAGCCCGGGTCCACCGGCCGAAGGTGCTCATGCTGACCACTTTCGCCCTCGACGAGTACATCTACGAGGCACTGGCCGTCGGCGCCAGCGGCTTCCTGCTGAAGGACACGACGTTTCCCGGTCTGCTGAACGCCGTCCACGTGGTGGCGCGCGGGGAGGCGCTGCTGTCCCCTTCCGTGACCAAGCGCCTCATCACGGAGTTCGCCCACCTGCGTTCCCCCACCAGACCGATACCGTCACTGGAGAACCTCACCGCCAGGGAGACCGAGGTCCTCACGCTCATCGCACGCGGGCTGACCAACGCGGAGATCTCGACCCGCCTGCGGATCAGCGACCACACCGTGAAGACCCACATCAACCGCCTGTTCGCCAAGCTCGACCTGCGCGGCCGGGCCCAAGCGGTGATCCTCGCGTACGAGCTGGGGCTGGTCTCCCCGAAGAACGGCGGACCCGCACGCTGAGGACGCGCCCCTCCCCGCCACTCCCGTGGCACGGGCCGCTCCGGTACGTTCCGTACGACGACCACGTAGCCCGTCTCCCCGCCGCTCGACACCGCCGCCGGCGGCGCGCCCGCCCACCCGCCGGCCGGCGGACGGAAACCGACGGGGCGGACGGCGCCGTGTCCCTTCCGCTCGCCCACGGGCAACGAACGGATGGGCTTCCCGGCGCCTCGGCCGGACTCGGTTCCCGCAGCCGCCTCAAGAGGCGGCTGCGCCTCGTGGTCTCCGGGAGGTGCGATGAGCTTGCCCGCGGTACTGGATGAAGCCGTGGCGGCTTTCAAGGCCCCTCTGCGGGGAGAGGATCGGGCGCAGGGCTGGACCGATGGCCTCCGGCGGGAAGTACAGGAGGAGATCCCGATCAGATGAATCCGGGGAAGCCGTCGGCGTGTTCCCGCAGGCGGCGATGCGGGCGCACGGCCTGCCCTGTGCCCGCGGGGTCGTCTCGATCACGCCGGACGTGCCGCTGTCCGCGGCGATCGGCGGAACGGCGGAGCACGGATACTCGCGGCTTCCCGCGATCGGCTCGTCGGGAACCCTGCACGGGGTCGTCACCCGGGTGTCGATCGCCCACATGCACGCGACCGGGCGTGAGGCGTGTCTGGCCGACGCGATCAGCACGGAGTACGAGATCGTCGACGCCTCGGCCCATCTGCTGCCGCTCGTGCCGACGATCCGCTCGCACGAGTTCGTCCTCGTCCGAGCCGCGGACGGGCAAGTGATCGGCATTGTCACCTCCGCCGGCCTCGCTGGCGAGTTCGGCACCGTGGCCCGGCCCTTCTTCACCGTGGCCCGGCCCTTCTCCACGCTGGGCGGGATCGGGTGACGACTGCGGCGCTGCCCGGGACGTGTCTACGACGAGGCCGACGTCCAGAAGGTGCACAAGAAGACCTCGGCCGATGAGATGCTGTCCAGCGAGTACATCCGCCTCCTGAGCGATGAGGAACGCTGGGCGGACTCGGCTGGCCTCTCGTCGGCAAGGATCACTTCATCGGACTGCTCAAGCGCGTGAAGGGCGTCCGTAATACGGCCATGCACTTCAACGCGCCGTCACTCGGGGCCGGACGACTCAACCTGCTCGACAGCTGCGCTTCGATGCCGCGCCTGCATGACCCCGACTACAGGGGCGACCAGCACGGACTGAACCACAGAAGGCGCGATGCGGTCCTCACCGGCTGCCCTGACGTGGATGCACGGAGCGTGGGCACCCCATCTCGACCTCCACCTTCACCTCGACAGGGCGGAGTGGTCAGATCTTGATGACGGTGGCGCGTCCGCCGCACAGGGCGATGAGGTCCTCGTGGTCGGAGGTGAGGATCGTGGCCGGCCCCGGCGCGGCGAGGGCGGTGGCGGCGAGCATGGCGTCGATGGCGTGCTTGTGGCCGTGCAGGCCGACGTCGGCGAGGAGTGCGGCGGCGTGGCGGGCGATCGGTTCGGTGATCGGCTCCACGACGAGGCGGGAGAGCGTCCACTCCAGGGCCGGGCGGTTGATGCGGGGGTGGACCACTTCGACGAGGGTGGCTGCCGAGGTGATCACGCGGAGGTCGTCGGCTCGGGCCAGAGCGAACCAGTGGGTGACCGTGCGGTCGCGCAGGACGGCCTTGGCCAGTCCTTCACTGTCGAGGACGAGAGTGCCGCCGGGGACCGCAGGGGGGCGGGTCACGCCGCGCTCGTCCCGTGCTGTGCCTGCTCGCGTCGCGCTTGGGCGAGCCGGTCGCGCAGGGACTGGATCTCCTCGTCCGTGACGGGCCCGTGCTCGGCCTCGGCGACGGTGATCAGTTCGTTGAGGTTGTCGCGTTCGATCTGGCGGGCGACGGCTGCGGCCACGTAGGCGGACAGGCCGGAGGGGCCGCTGCGGGCCTTGGCGGCTTCGGCGATGTCGCGCGGCATGGTGATCGAGTACTTGCCGGTGGGCTCACTCATGCTACTCATCCTACCTGCCATCCCCCCGCTCTCGGGGTCTTCCCGGCCGGCATGGCTGCCGTGGGCGAGGCGTCGACCTGGAGACAGGCGGCGGCCGCCGTGCGGAATTCGGCAGGTGGATACGAGGTGCCCCCCAAGGGGGCGGGGGGCGAGGGCGGCGGTCACCACGCAGCCCCGCCGAGGGCGCGTGGCGAGGGACGGGACGGACACCAGAGCGGTGGCCGACGAACCCGGGGCCTCGTCTGGTCCGGGCTGTCGGGAAAGCCGCCACCGAGGACTTCGGCCGGGCGGGGTGGGGGCGCGGTTCGGCCTCCACCAGTTGGTACGCCTTCGCGCTCGAATGCCGGCGGGCGCGCCGGGGGCGGCTTGGCCCTCGCCGGCAGGTGCATCGAAGCGCCTCTGGACGAGTACGACTGAGGAGCCGTCACACTCCTCGCGGCGAACCGAGCGCACCACGCGGCCCCAGCGTCCCACGTATGTCCCGTGCGAGTCGGTTTCCAGGGGCGGACAGGCGTCGTCTCGTAGACGTGTCGCGATAGAAGCGCCGGCCGGGTGCGGCGGGCGTGCGGAGGGCGGTCAGCGCAGCGGCCACACGAGCCGTGTGCCCTTTCCCGCAGAGGCGCCCCGAACATGCCGACGGCCCGCAGCAGACCGCCAACCGCAGGATCGAGGAGCCGTTGCGCGAGTACGAGTGATTCCGTGCGGCGTTAGGCTTCGAGCCCTCGGACTCGTCCGGGGGCTCTCGCCGTTCGAGGGTTGTCGGGAACCGGTGCGGTGCACCTTGTGATCTCCGGGAGACGCCATGGACTTGCTTGCGGTCCTCGACGAGGCGGTGGCGGCCTTCAAGGCCCCTTTGGACGAGGACGACCGGGCGCAGGGCTGGACCGATGATCTCCGAAGAGAGGTGCAGGAGGAGATTTCGATCAATCGCTCGGTGCTCCGTCGCCATGGGACGGGCATGGTGCGGTACCTGCGTCCGCGCTTCGGCGAGTGGATGGAACACGAGGGCGTGCGACCCGGACGCCTCCGGGACCTGGTGGGCGAGGTGCAGCGGTCGCTCGTGGCGGCGCGGGCCGCAGGGTGAGGAGCGCCCGCTGACCTGGCGGACGCCCCGGAACCGTGCGCACACCCCGTCCACGGGCCTGATGTGCGTCCGCTCCGGACGACGCATGCCGCCCGCACATACGCGAAGACCCCGGCCTCAGCGTTTCCGCTGGTGACGGGGTCTTTAGGCACCTCATGCAGGGTGCCCCCGGCAGGATTCGAACCTGCGCACACGGCTCCGGAGGCCGTTGCTCTATCCCCTGAGCTACGGGGGCGTCCGCCGTGCTTCGCGGCGACGGGTAGAACCCTACCAGCTCCTGAAGGGTGCCCGTGAACAGGTATTTCGGGCGGCCGGGCGGTGGCGGGTCCCCCGTGGGGAGGCGAAGTGGCGAAAAGCCGGACGCGGGGGCGGGGCGGGACCTACTCTCGAGTTGTGTCAGGCGTCTCCGGTCGGGTGCTGGTTGTGGACGACAACCGGGTCATCCGGCAGCTGATCAGGGTCAACCTCGAGCTGGAGGGCTTCGAGGTCGTGACCGCGGTCGACGGTGCCGAGTGCCTGGAGGTCGTCCACCGCTTCCAGCCCCAGCTGGTCACCCTCGACGTGGTCATGCCGCGCCTGGACGGGCTGCGCACCGCCGCTCTGCTCCGTGCCGACGCGCGGACCCGGCACCTGCCGGTCGCGATCATCAGCGGGTGCGACGAGGGGGAGGTGGCGAGCGGCCTGGAGGTCGGCGTGGACGCCTTTCTCGCCAAGCCCTTCGAGCCGGCCGACCTGGTCCGGATGGTACGCGGACTCCTTCCGCCCCCGCTGGACGGCGGGCACGGCAACGGCCGGGCGGGCACGACCCGGGGCTGAGCCGGTTCGGGGGTCTCGATCGGGGGCGTACGAAGGGTGTTCGGGGGCCGGTGCGGTGCCCTGAGGTGAGCCGAGTGTCCCGGAGGAGCCGCCGGTGGTCCGAGAACCGAGGGCGCCCCGGAAGGCGCAGGCGGTCCGGGAGACGTGGCGCGGGCGGCGGTGACCGCCGGTGCCGTCCGCCAGGGGCAGCCGTGATGCCAGGGCCAGCCGTGACGGCCGGTGCCGTCCTCCGCACGTCGGACGCCCCCCGGTCCCGGCCGGACGACGGCGGCCCGTCCCGCCTCCGTCGACGTGCCCGCTCCTCGACTCCGTTCCGTGCGGCCGGGTCGGTTTCCGGCCGGTCGCGGCGTTTGCCGCCCGCATGCCGGAACCGGTTCGCCTTCCCTCCCCCCTCCTCGCCTACGCTTGTCCCGTGACCCCCGCCGACCTCTCGCTCACCGTGCTGCGTGCCGTGCGGCGCGCCGTCGGCGACGGGGCCCTGGCCGTGCGCGACGTGCCCTCGCGGATCGTCGTCGAGCGGCCCCGTGCCGGCGGGCGGGGCGACTGGGCGACGAACGCCGCCCTCCGGCTCGCCGGGCCCGCCGCGCTCCCGCCCCGGCAGGTCGCCGAGGTGCTGCGCGAGCGGCTGCTGGACGCGCCCGGCATCGAGCGGGTCGACATCACCGGCCCCGGCTTCCTCAACTTCACCCTCCGCCCCGGCGCCCGCGCCGAGACCGGCCGGCTCCTCGTCCGGGGGATCCGCGAGCAGGGGCTGCGGTACGGGCACGGGGACGCGCTCGGGCGGCTTCCCGAGGACGAGGTCCGCTTCCCGGTCCCGGACGGCGCCGACCTCCGCCTGCGCACCCTCACCCACTGCGTCGTCGCACTCCTCCGCTCCCAGGGCGCCCCCGCCCGGGCGGTCGACGGCCGGGCCCCGGCCCGAGCCACCCCCGCCCGCCGCCTCCGCGCCGTCCCCCCGCACTACGACGTCGCCGCCGCCCTCCCGCCCGACGCGGCGCGCTGGGCGCTGCTGCGGCCCGCCGCGCACGACCGGGTCCTCGACGCGGCGCCCCTCCTCCGCCTCACCGAGACGGGCGGCAACACCCTCTTCACCGTCCAGTACGCGCACGCCCGCTCCCGCGCCCTCCTGCGCAACGCCGCCGACCTCGGCCTCACCGGCGCGTACGAGGAGGAGGTGGACGCCCCGGAGCTGCTCGCCGCGCTCGCCGACCACCCCCGCGCGCTCCTCGCCGCCGCCCGGCACCGCGCCCCGGACCGGCTCGCCCGGCACCTGGAGGCCGTCGCCGACGCGCTGCTCGGGTTCCAGCACGCCGTGCTGCCCCTCGGCGAGGAGAAACCCTCGGCCGCCCACCGCTCCCGGCTCGCCCTCGCCGAGGCCGCCGGGACGGTGCTGGCCGGCGGCCTGTCCCTGCTCGGCGTCAGCGCCCCCGACCGCCTGTGACAGCTGTGAGAGAGACATGAGCCGTTCCGCACACCCCGCCGGCCCCCGCCACGCCGACGTCCTGCCCGAGGGGCACTACAGCGCGCCCCCCGCCGACCTCAACCACCTCGACCCGAAGGTGTGGGCCCGTACCGTGCGGCGCGGCGGCGACGGGGTCCTGACCGTGGGGGGCGTGCCCGTGACGGCCCTCGCCGAGGAGTTCGGGACGCCCGCGTACGTCCTCGACGAGGCCGACTTCCGGGCCCGCTGCCGCGCCTGGGCCGACGCCTTCGGCACGGACGCCGACGTGTTCTACGCGGGCAAGGCGTTCCTCTCCCGCGCCGTCGTGCGGTGGCTGCACGAGGAGGGGCTCAACCTCGACGTGTGCTCCGGCGGCGAACTCGCCACGGCGCTCTCGGCCGGCATGCCCGCCGAGCGGATCGCCTTCCACGGCAACAACAAGAGCGAGGCCGAGATCGGGCGGGCCGTCGAGGCGGGCGTCGGGCGGATCGTCCTCGACTCCTTCCAGGAGATGGTGCGCGTCGCCCACGCCGCCCGGGCCCTGGGCAGGCGGCAGCGCGTGCAGATCCGGGTGACGGTCGGGGTGGAGGCGCACACCCACGAGTTCATCGCCACCGCGCACGAGGACCAGAAGTTCGGCATCGCGCTCGCCGGCGGACAGGCCGCCGAGGCCGTGCGCCGCGCGCTGCGGCTCGACGGGCTCGAACTGGTCGGCATCCACTCGCACATCGGGTCGCAGATCTTCGACATGGCCGGCTTCGAGGTGGCCGCCCGCCGGGTCGTCTCCCTCCTCGCCCAGGTGCGCGACGAGCACGGGGTCGAGCTGCCCGAGATCGACCTCGGGGGCGGGCTGGGCATCGCGTACACGCCGGACGACGACCCCCGCGAGCCGCACGAGATCGCCGAGGCGCTCGGCGAGATCGTCCGCCGGGAGTGCGCGGCGGCCGGGCTGGCCGTGCCGCGCGTCTCCGTCGAGCCCGGCCGCGCCATCGCGGGCCCGACCGCGTTCACCGTGTACGAGGTCGGCACGGTCAAGCCGCTGGAGGGGCTGCGCACGTACGTCTCCGTCGACGGCGGCATGTCGGACAACATCCGCACCGCGCTGTACGACGCCGAGTACAGCGTGGTGCTGGCCTCCCGCACGTCCGACGCGGAGCCGATGCTCTGCCGGGTCGTCGGCAAGCACTGCGAGAGCGGCGACATCGTCGTGCGGGATGCGTTCCTCCCCGCCGACGTCGCGCCGGGCGACCTGATCGCCGTGCCCGCGACCGGCGCGTACTGCCGCTCCATGGCCAGCAACTACAACCACGTGCTCCGCCCGCCCGTCGTCGCCGTCGCCGACGGCGCGGCGCGGGTGATCGTCCGGCGCGAGACGGAGGAGGACCTCCTGCGTCTCGATGTCGGCTGATGAGAAACATGTCTCACCCACCGGACGGGAGGGAGAAAGTCCGGTTTGGTGGGTGAGACTGGACCAGCGTGGAAGAACCCGGTGGGGACAGGACAGGAAACGAGGTCGGATGATGCGTACGCGTCCGCTGAAGGTGGCGCTGCTGGGCTGTGGAGTGGTCGGCTCAGAGGTGGCGCGCATCATGACGACGCACGCCGACGACCTCGCCGCGCGCATCGGCGCCCCCGTCGAACTCGCCGGAGTGGCCGTCCGCCGGCCCTCCAGGGTCCGCGCGGGCGTCGACCCCGCGCTGGTCACCGCCGACGCCACGGCGCTGGTCAAACGCGGCGACATCGACGTGGTCGTCGAGGTCATCGGCGGGGTCGAGCCGGCCCGCACGCTGATCACCACCGCCTTCGAACACGGCGCGTCGGTGGTCTCCGCCAACAAGGCGCTCCTCGCCGAGGACGGCGCCGCGCTGCACGCCGCCGCCGAGGAGCACGGCCGGGACCTGTACTACGAGGCCGCCGTCGCGGGGGCGATCCCGCTGATCCGGCCGCTGCGCGAGTCCCTCGCCGGCGACAAGGTCAACCGCGTCCTCGGCATCGTCAACGGCACGACGAACTTCATCCTCGACAGGATGGACACCTCCGGCGCCGGCTACGCCGAGGCGCTCGACGAGGCCACCGCCCTCGGGTACGCGGAGGCCGACCCGACCGCCGACGTGGAGGGCTTCGACGCCGCCGCGAAGGCCGCCATCCTCGCCGGCATCGCCTTCCACACCCGGGTGCGCCTCGACGACGTGTACCGCGAGGGGATGACCGAGGTCACCGCCGCCGACTTCGCCTCAGCCAAGCGCATGGGGTGCACCATCAAGCTGCTCGCCATTTGCGAGCGGGCCGCCGGCGGCGGGTCGGTCACCGCGCGGGTGCACCCGGCGATGATCCCGCTCGGCCACCCGCTGGCCTCCGTGCGCGGCGCCTACAACGCCGTGTTCGTCGAGGCCGAGGCGGCCGGGCGGCTCATGTTCTACGGTCCGGGCGCCGGCGGCGCGCCGACCGCGTCCGCCGTGCTCGGCGACCTCGTCGCCGTGTGCCGCAACCGCCTGGGCGGCGCGACGGGCCCCGGCGACTCCGCGTACGCCCGGCTACCCGTGAGCCCCATGGGGGACGTGGTGACGCGGTACCACATCAGCCTCGACGTGGCCGACAAGCCGGGTGTGCTCGCCCAGGTGGCGACGGTCTTCGCCGAGCACGGCGTGTCGATCGACACCGTCCGCCAGCAGGGCCGCGACGTCCACGGCGGCTCCGGGAGCGGGGAGGACGGGGAGGCGAGCCTCGTCGTCGTCACCCACCGGGCGCCCGACGCCGCCCTGAGCGGGACGGTCGAGGCGCTGCGCAGGCTCGACACCGTGCACGGTGTCGCCAGCACCATGCGTGTGGAAGGGGAGTAGAGGACCCATGACCAGCAAGGGCACCCACCAGTGGCGCGGGATCATCGAGGAGTACCGTGACCGGCTCCCGGTCACGGATGGCACACCGGTCGTCACGCTCCGCGAGGGCGGTACGCCGCTCGTCCCCGCGCAGGTCCTCTCCGAGCGCACCGGCTGCGAGGTGCACCTGAAGGTCGAGGGCGCCAACCCCACCGGGTCGTTCAAGGACCGCGGCATGACCATGGCCATCACACGGGCCAGGGAGGAGGGCGCCAGGGCGGTCATCTGCGCCTCCACCGGCAACACCTCGGCCTCCGCCGCCGCCTACGCGGTCCGCGCGGGCATGGTCTGCGCCGTCCTCGTGCCGCGCGGCAAGATCGCGCTGGGCAAGATGGGCCAGGCGCTCGTCCACGGTGCGAGGATCCTCCAGGTTGACGGCAACTTCGACGACTGCCTGACGCTGGCCCGCGCGCTCTCCGACGACTACCCGGTCGCACTGGTCAACTCGGTCAACCCGGTGCGCATCGAGGGCCAGAAGACCGCCGCGTTCGAGATCGTCGACATGCTCGGCGACGCCCCCGACGTCCACGTGCTGCCGGTCGGCAACGCCGGCAACATCACCGCGTACTGGAAGGGGTACACCGAGTACGCGAAGGACGGCGCGGCCTCCCGCACCCCGCGCATGTGGGGCTTCCAGGCGTCCGGCTCCGCGCCGATCGTGCGGGGCGAGGTCGTCAAGGACCCGTCGACCGTCGCCACCGCGATCCGCATCGGCAACCCGGCCTCCTGGCACCAGGCGCTGGCCGCCCGCGACGAGTCCGGCGGCTTCATCGACGAGGTGACGGACCGTGAGATCCTGCGCGCCTACCGCCTGTTGGCCGCGCAGGAGGGCGTCTTCGTCGAGCCCGCGTCCGCCGCGTCCGTCGCCGGCCTGCTGAAGGCCGCCGAGCGCGGCGGGGTCGACCCGGGCCAGAGGATCGTCTGCACGGTCACCGGCAACGGCCTCAAGGACCCCGACTGGGCGGTCGCCGGGGCCCCGCAGCCCGTCACCGTCCCGGTCGACGCCGCGGCCGCCGCCGGGCACCTCGGCCTGGCCTGAACGGCCTCCGGCGCCGCCGGCCC
>JAAXOU010000140.1 GCA_012396115.1 Streptomyces somaliensis DSM 40738
CGGCTGGGCTTCACCGCCAACAGGGCCGTCCCCCCGGGCGCGTACGGCGCCGGGGCGTGCGGGGGCCGGCCGGGGTGGTGTGCCTGCTGGGGCCACCCGGCCGCCGTGTTCCCCGACTGGTGGGGCGGCGGCAGCGGGGCCCCCACTGCGTGCTGCATCCGGTGCCACTCCGTCTCGTACG
This sequence comes from Streptomyces somaliensis DSM 40738, assembly GCA_012396115.1. Taxonomy (GTDB): domain Bacteria; phylum Actinomycetota; class Actinomycetes; order Streptomycetales; family Streptomycetaceae; genus Streptomyces; species Streptomyces somaliensis. The sequence goes on from JAAXOU010000140.1 coordinate 182, forward strand.
ACCGACGATCACCGGCGGCCGTTCGGCGGCGCGCCGTTATCGAACCGTACCCTCCCGGCCCGTCGGACGGGGAACGGTCCGGGAGGGTTCCGGCACGGCCGTCAGTCCGTCAGTTCGTCGGCCAGGGCGCGCAGGGCGAGCCGGTACGACCCGATGCCGAACCCGGCGACCGTCCCCGTGGCGACCGCCGCGACGACCGAGGTGTGCCGGAACTCCTCGCGGGCGTACGGGTTCGAGATGTGCACCTCGATCAGCGGGGCCGTCCGCTGGGCGGCCGCGTCCCGCAGCGCGTACGAGTAGTGGGTGAAGGCGCCGGGGTTGAGAACGACCGGAACCGAGCGGTCGGCCGCCTCGTGCAGCCAGCGGACCAGTTCGCCCTCGTCGTTGGTCTCCCGCACGTCGACGTCGAAGCCGAGGTCCCCGCCGAGTGCCCGGCAGGTCTCCACCAGGCCGGCGTAGGAGGTGGCGCCGTACACGTCGGGTTCGCGCGAGCCGAGCCGGCCGAGGTTCGGCCCGTTCAGGACGTACACCGTGCGGGCGCCGCCGTGCGGGCGGCCCCTCACGCCGACACCTCCCCGTACGCCGCGAGCAGGACGGCCGGGTCGGGGCCCTCCAGCACGGTCGGCTTGGCCAGACCGTCGAGGACGATGAAGCGCAGCAGGTCGCCGCGGGACTTCTTGTCGACCCTCATCGTCTCCAGGAGCTTCGGCCACTGGTCCCCGCGGTAGGTCAGCGGCAGCCCGAGCGACCCCAGGACCGCGCGGTGCCGGTCGGCGGTCGCGTCGTCGAGGCGCCCGGCGAGCCGGCCCAGTTCGGCGGCGAAGACCATGCCGACGGAGACGGCCGCGCCGTGCCGCCACTTGTACCGCTCGTTCCTCTCGATCGCGTGGGCGAGGGTGTGGCCGTAGTTGAGGATCTCGCGCCTTCCCGACTCCCTCAGGTCGGAGGAGACGACGTCCGCCTTGACCCTGATGGAGCGGACGATCAGCTCGGCCGTGTGCGGCCCGGCGGGCGTGCGGGCGGCGGCCGGGTCGGACTCGATCAGGTCGAGGATCACCGGGTCGGCGATGAAGCCGGCCTTGACGACCTCGGCGAGGCCGCTGACGTAGTCGTGGACGGGCAGCGAGTCCAGGGCGGCCAGGTCGCACAGGACCCCGGCGGGCGGGTGGAAGGCACCGACGAGGTTCTTGCCCTCGGCGGTGTTGATGCCGGTCTTCCCGCCGACCGCGGCGTCGACCATGGCGAGGACGGTCGTCGGCACGGCGATCCAGCGCACCCCGCGCAGCCAGGTCGCCGCGACGAACCCGGCGAGGTCCGTGGTGGCGCCGCCGCCGACGCCGACGATCACGTCGGTGCGGGTGAAGCCGGTCTGGCCGAGCGCCTTCCAGCAGTAGGCGGCGACCTCGTGCGTCTTCGCCTCCTCCGCGTTCGGCACCTGGACGGCGACGGCCTCGTACCCCTGGTCGGCGAGGTCCGCGCGCAGCGCCTCGCCGGTCTCGGCGAGCGCCTCGGGGTGGATCACGGCGACGCGCCGGGCCCGGTCGCCGACCAGCCCGGCCAGCTCGCCGAGCAGCTGCCGGCCGACCAGTACGTCGTACGGTTCGGTGCCGGCGCCGGCGCCGACGTGGATGCGGGTGACGGGCATGTCGGTCACGTGTCCTCCTGGCCGGCCGCCCCGGGGCCGGCGGCGTCCGCCGCCGGGGACCCGGTGGCCGGGGAATGCGGGATCTCCAGAGCGTCGAGGACCGCTTCGGCGACCTCGGCGGGGGTGCGGTCGTCGGTGGCGACGACGACGCGCGCGACTTCGGTGTACAGGTGGCGGCGGGCCTCCATCAGCTCGCGCCACCGGCGGCGCGGGTTGACGGCCAGCAGCGGCCGGGCCGTGCCCAGGCCGACGCGCCGGACGGCCTCCTCGACCTCCATCGACAGGTAGGCGACGGGTAGTCCGGCGAGGAGGGCGCGGGTGCCGTCGTCGAGGACCGCGCCCCCGCCGAGGGCGAGGACGCCGGTGTGCTCGGCGAGGGCGGTGCGGACGGCGGCCCGCTCCAGTTCGCGGAAGCGCGGTTCGCCGTCCTCGACGAAGATGTCGGAGATCTCCCGGCCCTCGGCGGCGACGATGTCGGCGTCGGTGTCCCGGTAGGGCACGCCCAGGCGCTCGGCGAGGAGCGCGCCCACGGTGGACTTGCCGGAGCCCATCGGCCCGACGAGGACGACCAGTGGTCCGCCGCTCACCGGATGCGCAGGTTGTCGAGGTAGGACCGGACGTTGCGGCGGGTCTCGGCGACGCTGTCGCCGCCGAACTTCTCCGCCACGGCGTCCGCCAGGACGAGCGCGACCATCGCCTCGGCGACGATCCCGGCCGCGGGCACCGCGCACACGTCGGAGCGCTGGTGGTGCGCCTGCGCCGGCTCGCCCGTCGCCACGTCGACGGTGCGCAGGGCGCGCGGCACGGTCGCGATGGGCTTCATCGCGGCCCGTACGCGCAGCGGCTCGCCGGTGGTGAGCCCCCCTTCCGTACCGCCGGAGCGGCCGGAGGCGCGGCGGATGCCCTCGTCGGTGGCGACGATCTCGTCGTGGGCCCGCGAGCCGGGGACGCGCGCCAGGTCGAAGCCGTCGCCGACCTCGACGCCCTTGATGGCCTGGATGCCCATGAGGGCCGCGGCGAGCCGCGCGTCGAGGCGCCGGTCCCAGTGGACGTGCGAGCCGAGGCCGACGGGCACGCCGTAGGCGAGGACCTCGACCACCCCGCCGAGCGTGTCGCCGTCCCGGTGGGCCCGGTCGATCTCGGCGACCATCGCCTTCGACGCGTCGGCGTCGAGGCAGCGCACCGGGTCGGCGTCGAGCCGCTCCGTGTCGGCGGGCACCGGGTACACCCCGTACGGCGCCTTCGCGGCGGCCAGCTCCACGACGTGCGACACGATCTCGGTGCCGGTGGTCTCCCTGAGGTATGACCGGGCGATCGCGCCGAGGGCGACGCGGGCGGCGGTCTCGCGGGCGCTGGCCCGCTCCAGGACCGGCCGGGCCTCGTCGAAGCCGTACTTCTGCATGCCCGCGAGGTCCGCGTGACCGGGGCGGGGACGGGTCAGCGGCGCGTTGCGGGCGAGCTCGGCGAGTTCGGCCGGGTCGACCGGGTCGGCCGCCATGACCTTCTCCCACTTGGGCCACTCGGTGTTGCCGACCATGATGGCCACCGGGGAGCCGAGGGTAAGGCCGTGCCGGACGCCGCCGAGGAAGGTGACCTCGTCCCGCTCGAACTTCATCCGCGCGCCGCGCCCGTAGCCCAGGCGCCGGCGGGCGAGGTGGTCCGCCACCGCCTCCGTGGTGACCGGGACGCCGGCGGGAAGACCCTCCAGCGTCGCCACCAGCGCGGGGCCGTGGGACTCCCCCGCCGTAAGCCAGCGCAACCTGCTCAACGGTGCTCCTTCTCCTGGGGCCGTTCTGCGGATGGCCGGGCCCGGTACGCGGTCCGGACCGGCCTCGCCCCGATCCTCCCACGGTCGGACGGCGGCCCGGCCGCCGTTTCGGCCACCGGACACCGCCCCGGGAAGCGGTCCGGCTCAGGCTCCGGTGGTGCCGAGCGCGCGCTCCCCCGCGGCGCGCATCGCCGCGAGCGGCGCCGGGGAACGTCCGGTCATCCGTTCGACCTGGAGGACCGCCTGGTGGACGAGGAGGTCGAGGCCGCCCACCACCCGGCCGCCCCGCGCGGACCAGGCGGCCGCGAGGGGCGTCGGCCAGGGGTCGTACAGCACGTCGAACAGTGTGCCGGGACCCTCCGGCACGTGCCGGGCGAGGCCGTCGGCGGCGCCCGCCGGGGTGGTGGCGACGACCAGGGGCGCGTCGAGTGCCCGGGCGGCGTCGGCCCAGTCGGCGGTGTGCACGTCGACGCCGAGGCGCTCGCCCCAGCGGCGCATCTCACCGGCGCGGGCGGAGCCGCGCACGTACGCGGTGACGGGGCCCCGGCAGACGCCGGCGAGGGCGGCGAGCGCGGACGAGGCGGTGGCGCCGGCGCCGAGGACGGCCGCGGCGTCGACCTCCTCCACACCGCGCTCCCGCAGGGCGGCGACCATGCCGGGCACGTCGGTGTTGTCGCCGACGCGGCGGCCGTCGCCGGTGAGGACGACGGTGTTGACGGCCTCGACGGAGCGTGCGGTGCCGCCGACCTCGTCCAGCAGCGGGATGACCGCGCGCTTGAGCGGCATGGTCAGCGACAGTCCGGCCCAGGACGCGTCGAGGGCGTCCAGGAAGCCGGGGAGCCGCGCCTCGTCCACCTCGAAGCGGTCGTACGACCAGCCGGTGAGGCCCAGTTCGGCGTAGGCGGCGCGGTGCAGGACCGGGGAGAGCGAGTGGCCGATCGGCGATCCCAGCACGGCGGCCCTGCGGGCGTCAGCCCCCCCGGTTGTCATTGAACTCGTCCTTGAGCTTGAGGAACTCGTCGTGCGTCTTGGCGAACTCGGTCTTGTTCATGCCGTCGGTCGCCACGAAGTACATCCAGCCTTCCGACGTGGGGGCGAGCGCGGCCGCGAGCGCCTCCCTGCCGGGGTTGCCGATCGGGCCGGGGGTGAGGCCCTTCCGGGTGTACGTGTTGTACGGGTCCCGGTTGCTGTTGATCTCGGACTCGCTGATCTCGATCTCGCTCTGGCCCTTCAGGTAGTTGAAGGCCGAGTCGAACTGGAGCAGCTGGTTGGTCTCCGTGTTGGTGGGCTTGAGCCGGTTGTAGACGACCTCGCTCATCTTGCGGAAGTCGTCCTCGGTCTTGCCCTCCGCCTGGACGAGGCTGGCGACGGTGACCAATTCCCAGGGACCCTTCAGGCCGAGGGAGCCGGCCTTCGCCTCCAGGTCGAGCTTGCCGTACTCGGAGTTGGCGCGGGCGACCATCTTCCTCAGGACGTCCTCGGGCCTGTTGCCCTTGGCGACCGGGTAGTCGGCCGGGAAGAGGAAGCCCTCCAGGGGGTCCTTGACGTTCGGGTGGCCGGTCGCCCAGGCGGGCAGGCCGAGGCTGTCGGCCTTCTCCAGGGCGACCTTCCTCGTGGTGCCGGACGCCAGCTCCAGGCGCTTGTCGATCTGCTCGTACACCCAGGCGTTGCGCCGGCCCTCGGGGATGATGAGGACGTTGCGGCTCTTGGGGCTGAGCATCGCCTCGACGGCGGAGGCCGCCGACATGCCCTTCTGCAGGGTGTAGAAGCCGGGCTGGATGGAGAGGCCCTCGGGGTTCTTCTCCTGGGCGGTGACGAACGCGTCGACGCTCTTGACGACCCCGTGCTCGACGAGGATGTTGCCGATCTCGGCGCCGACCGCGTCCTTGGGCACCTCGACGGTGACGGCCTCGCCGGTGCCGGAACCGGAGAAGTCGGGTGCGGGGCCGAAACGGCCCTGCCAGAACTGGTAGCCGACGTAGCCGATGCCGCCGGCGCCGCCGGCGAGGACCAGGGCGACGAAGAGGCAGGCCACTCCGTTGCGGCTCTTGCGCTTCTTGCCGCGGCCGCGGCCCGCGCCACGGCGGGCGCCGGCCGGGTCCTCGTCCTGCTCGTCCTGCTCGTCGTGGTCGTCGTACTCGCCGTCGTACTCGCCGTACTCGCCGTCGCGTTCACCGGCGCCGTCGTACCCGTCGCCACCGGGCCGCCGGGGGCCGCCGCGCGGTGCGCGGTCGTCCTGCGCGGGGCCGTGGGCGGGGTGCGGGGCACCGGGGTACCCGCCGGCGGCGGGGCCTTCGGGGTAGGGCCGGGTGCCGTCCCCCGCGGCCCCCTCCTGCCACCGCCCGTCCTGTCCGTGGTCATGCCGGGCGTGGGCCTGGTGCGGATCGGCGCCGTGCGGGTCGGGGCCGCGCCGGCCCGGGGGCCGGGGGGGCGGGTACGCCTCGGGGGTGCTGTACGGGTCGGGGACACCCGCCCCGTAGGGGTCGGCCGGCGGGGGGGTCCCGTACGGCATGGCGGTGTGCTGGCCGGTGCCGGTGTCCCAACCGCCGCCGTGGCCGTGGTCGCCGGGCGGCCCCGCGCCGTACGCCGGGGGCGGCGCCCCGGTGTCGTACTCCTGGCCGTCCGCGCCGTACTGCCGGCCGTCGTGACCCTGCCGGTACGGATCCCCGTGGCCTCCGCCGTACTGCGGCTGTTGCTGGTAGGCGCCTCCGGACTGCTCGCCTCCCCAGCCCTGGTCCCCGTACAGGGGGTCCTCGGGGTGCCAGGGCTGGGAGCCGGGGCTCCGGCCGTACTCAGTCATCGATCCCCAAACAGCCGGGAGGCTTCCGGGAGGTCCGCCTCTACGTCGTGCGGCGGCTGTTCGAACACCACCGCGTCGCGCGGAACGTTACCGTACCGCGATCAGGGGACCACTTCGACGCCTTCGCCGGGCGGATTACCCGATACCCGTTCGGACTCGAGGGCGTTCTGGAGGATGATCACGGCGGCCGCCTGGTCGATGACGGACCGGCCCTTCCTCGCCTTCACCCCCGAGGCGCGCAGCCCCTGCGCGGCGGAGACGGTGGTCATCCGCTCGTCGACCAGCCGGACCGGCACCGGGGCGATGCCCCGGGCCATCTCCCGGGCGAAGTCGCGGACCTTCGCGGCGGCCGGGCCCTCCCGCCCGTTGAGGGAGCGGGGCAGTCCCACGACGACCTCGATCGGCTCGTACTCCTCGACCAACCGCCGCAGCCGCCGGTGGGCGGCCGGGACGTCGCGTCCCGGCACGGTCTCCACCGGCGTGGCGAGGACCCCGTCGGGGTCGCACGAGGCGACCCCGATCCGGGCGTCCCCGACGTCGACCGCCAGCCGCCGCCCGCGCCGCACACCGCTCATCAGGCGGTCTCGGCGACCAGGCGCTCGACGGCGTCGATGGCCTCGCCGACGGCGGCCGGGTCCTGGCCGCCGCCCTGGGCGACGTCCGGCTTGCCGCCGCCACCGCCGCCGAGGGTCTTGGCGGCGGTGCGGACCAGGTCGCCGGCCTTGAGTCCGCGCTCGCGGGCGGCCTCGTTGGTGGCGATCACCGTCAGCGGGCGGCCGCCCGCCGTGGTGAACAGGGCGACCACGGCGGGGCGGTCGCCGGGGATGCGGCCGCGCACGTCCAGGACGAGCCTGCGCAGGTCGTCGGCGCCCGTGCCGTCCGGGACCCGCCCGGTGACCAGGGCGACGCCGCGGACGTCCCGGGCGGACTCGGCGAGCCCGGCGGCGGCCTGGAGGACCTTCTCCGCGCGGAACCTCTCGATCTCCTTCTCGGCGTCCTTGAGCTTGGCCAGCATGCCGGAGATCTTCTCGGGAAGCTCCTCGGGACGGCCCTTGACCAGTTCCTGGAGCTGGGCGACGACCGTGTGCTCACGGGCGAGGAAGTTGTACGCGTCGACGCCGACGAGGGCCTCGATGCGGCGCACGCCGGAGCCGATCGACGACTCGCCGAGCAGCTTCACCAGGCCGAGCTGGGCGGTGTTGCGGACGTGCGTACCGCCGCACAGCTCCTTGGAGAAGTCGCCGATGGTGACGACGCGGACGCGCTCGCCGTACTTCTCGCCGAACTCGGCGATGGCGCCCTGGCGCTTGGCCTCGTCGATCGCCATGACCTCGGCGTGCACGTCGAGCTCGCGGGACAGCACCTCGTTGATCTTCTGCTCGACGTCCGTCATGACCGCCTGCGGCACGGCGGACGGGGAGCCGAAGTCGAAGCGGAAGCGGCCGGGCTGGTTCTCCGAACCGGCCTGGGCGGCCGTCGGGCCGAGGGCGTCGCGCAGCGCCTGGTGGGTGAGGTGGGTGGCGCTGTGGGCGCGGGCGATGGCGCGGCGGCGGCGCACGTCGATGGCGGCGTAGGCGGTGGCGCCCACGGTCACCTCGCCGACCTGGACCGAGCCCTTGTGCACGGACACGCCGGGCACCGGCTGCTGCACGTCGCGCACCTCGACCACGGCGCCGCCGTGCAGGCGGATGCGGCCGGTGTCGGCGATCTGGCCGCCGCCCTCGGCGTAGAACGGCGTGCGGTCGAGGACGACCTCGACGTCGTCGCCCTCGGAGGCGGCCGGCGACGGGACGCCGTTGACGAGGAGGCCGACGATCGTGCTCTCGCCCTCGGTGCTGGTGTAGCCGGTGAACTCGGTGGCGCCGGCGGTGTCGGCGATCTCCCGGTACGCGGTGACGTCGGCGTGGCCGGTCTTCTTGGCCCGGGCGTCGGCCTTGGCCCGCTCCCGCTGCTCCCTCATCAGGCGGCGGAAGCCCTCCTCGTCCACGGTCAGGCCCTGCTCGGCGGCCATCTCCAGGGTGAGGTCGATGGGGAAGCCCCAGGTGTCGTGGAGGAGGAACGCCTTGTCGCCGGGGAGGACCCTGCCGCCGGAGGCCTTGGCCTCGGTGACGGCCGTGTCGAGGATGTTGGTGCCGGCCTTCAGCGTCTTGAGGAAGGCGGCCTCCTCGGCCAGGGCGACCGTCTCGATGCGCTTGCGGTCGGTCTCCAGCTCCGGGTACTGCTCGCCCATGGTGCGGACGACCGTGTCGACGAGCCGGCCGACGACCGGGCCGTCGGCGCCCAGGAGGCGCATGTTGCGGATGGCGCGGCGCATGATGCGGCGCAGCACGTAGCCGCGGCCCTCGTTGCCGGGGGTGACGCCGTCGCCGATGAGCATGACGGAGGTGCGCATGTGGTCGGCGACCACGCGCAGGGAGACGTCGCTGTCCCGGGCCCGGCCGTAGGCGACGCCGGTCAGTTCGGTGGCCTGGTCGATGACGACCTTCAGGGTGTCGGTCTCGTACATGTTCCGCACGCCCTGGAGGATCATCGCCAGGCGCTCCAGGCCGAGACCGGTGTCGATGTTCTTGCTCGGGAGGTCGCCGAGGATCGGGAAGTCCTCCTTGCCGCCGCCCTCGCCTCGCTCGTACTGCATGAAGACGAGGTTCCAGATCTCCACGTACCGCTCGTCGTTGACGGCCGGGCCGCCCTCGGCGCCGAACTCGGGACCGCGGTCGTAGTTGATCTCCGAGCAGGGGCCGCAGGGGCCGGGCACGCCCATGGACCAGAAGTTGTCCTTCTTGCCCAGGCGCTGGATGCGCTCGGCGGGGACGCCCACGACGTCGCGCCAGATCTGCTCGGCCTCGTCGTCGTCCTGGTAGACGGTGATCCAGAGCCGCTCCGGCTCAAGACCGTAGCCGCCGTGCTCGACCGGGGTGGTCAGCAGCTCCCAGGCGAGCTTGATGGCGCCTTCCTTGAAGTAGTCGCCGAAGGAGAAGTTCCCGCACATCTGGAAGAACGTGCCGTGGCGGGTGGTCTTGCCGACCTCTTCGATGTCGGGGGTGCGCACGCACTTCTGGACGCTGGCGGCGCGCGTGTACGGCGGCCTGGCCTCACCCAGGAAGTAGGGCTTGAAGGGCACCATGCCGGCGGGGACGAGCAGCAGAGTCGGGTCGTCCGCGATGAGCGACGCCGAAGGCACGACGGTGTGCCCGCGCTCCTCGAAGAAGCTCAGCCAGCGGCGGCGGATTTCAGCCGACTCCATCAGTGGTCCTCATTCCGGTCGTACGGGTGGGTGGGGTGCGGGCGGGCGGGGACGGCCGCGGGACCGCCCGGTTCGAGCGCCGCGCGGCGGGGGGCCGGGAGGGCCGCCGGGTCGACCGGGGCGTCCAGCCCCAGTGCCTCTTCCAGCTCCGCCTCGCGCTGGAGCATTCCCGCGCGGACGTCGAGGGCGAAGTCCCTGAGCCGTTGGCCCGTCTCGATCGCCTTGTCGGCGGCCTGGGCCGCGAGGCTCTCGGGGGTGAGCCGCTTGAGCTTGCGGTTGACCTTGGTGGTGGCCCACACGCCGGCTGCCGCGCCGGCGGTGAACCAGAATGCCCGGCGGAACATGTGTCGCGTCAGCCTTTCCGGTTCCGGCCGGCGCGTGCCCCGGGCACCGCGCGGCCGACGATGACGGTGCGCCGCGACCGCCGCTGCTCGGCGGGCCGGTCGCCCTTGTCGCGGCCCAGTGCCCGGCGTACGCCGTAGCCGAACGCCGCGACCTTGACCAGGGGGCCGCCGAAGGCGGAGGCGACGGTCGTGGAGAGGGCGGAGGCGTTGGAGGTGACCTCCTGGACGTCCGAGGCGATGGCGTCGACCCGGTCGAGCTGGGTCTGCGCGGAGCGCACGGTCGCGGAGGCGTCGGTCAGCAGGGGCACCGCCCGCTCGGTCACCTCCGCCACGAGCCGGGTGGTCGCCCTGAGCGTCTGGGCCAGCCTCGCCAGCACCACGGCCAGGAAGGAAACCAGGATCGCCCAGAAGACGGCCACCAGGATCCCGGCAACCTCTCCACCGGTCACTGCAGCACCGCTTCCTGCTCGTCGAAGCCCTCGGTCTTCGGCACCTGAAGGTCGTCCTCCGAGCCTATCGCGCCCGTGGTGGCTCCCCGAACCGGATTGACGGCCGCCGTCGGCGCGGGCCGGTCCGGACGTACGGAGCGCGCCGCGCCGGTACGACCCGCGCCTCCCGCGGCGCGGCGCCCCGTCCGGGCCGGTCCGGGGCCGAGCGGCCCGCG
>JAAXOU010000141.1 GCA_012396115.1 Streptomyces somaliensis DSM 40738
GGAGGGCGGGGGGGTACCGCCTGGCGCGCGTCATGACGTGCGTGCGCCAGGGTGTGGCGCGGGCCGGTCCCGCCCGGCCGGGTGCTGCTCCCGGCCGGGTGGGAGACAGGCGGGGGGCGGCGGCCCGGGGAGCCCTCGGCGGGGACGGCCCGGAGGTTCCGTTACGCGGGTCGTCCGGCGAGGAAGCCCGCGAGGGAGGAGGCGAGCGCCTCCGGCGCCTCTTCGGCCACGTGGTGTCCGGAGTCGATGCCGTGGCCCCGTACGTCCGGTGCCCACCGGCGCCAGATCTCCACCGGGTCCCCGTACAGGTCCCCGAGGTCGTCCCGGAGCGACCACAGGACCAGTGCCGGGCACCGGATCCGCCTCCCGGCGGCGCGGTCGTCCTCCTCGTGCCGCCGGTCGACGGTGAGGCCGGCCCGGTAGTCCTCCAGCATCGCCCGCACCACGTCGGGGTTCCTCACGGCCGCGCGCCACTCGTCGTGGTTCTCCTGCCCCATGCTCCGCGGGTCGCCGTGGTACCAGCCGTCCGGGTCGGCGTTGATGACCCGTTCGGGGACGTCCGGCTGGGCGAAGAAGAACCAGTGCCACCACTGCGTGGCGAACTCGGGTGTGATGCGGGACAGGTGCTCGGAGAGGGGCAGGCAGTCGATCAGCGCCACGCGCGAGACCGTGTCGGGGTGGTCGAGCGCGAGGCGCAGCGCGACGGCGCCCCCGCGGTCGTGCCCGGCGAGCGCGAACCGGGTGTGGCCGAGGGCGCGCATCACCTCGACCACGTCACCGGCGACGGCCCGCTTGGAGTGCCCGGTGTGGTCCGCCGTGGGTGCCGGGCCGGTGGACCGGCCGTACCCCCGGAGGTCCGGGCAGACCACGGTGAACCCGCGCCGCACGAGGAGCGGGGCGACCCGGTGCCAGGTGGCGGACGTCCGGGGGTGGCCGTGCAGCAGCACCACCGGCGGCCCCTCCCCGCCGTGGCGGACGAGGATCGACGCTCCGTCGACCTGGATCCGCCTGGTTTCGAAGCCCTCGAACAAGACCCGGACCTCCCGCTCCCGTCGGCACGGTCTCCCTCCTGCCCCCGAGGGCGCCGTGGACACCGTCGCCCGGCCGTGCGCGGGAGGCGGGACCCACCGGTGGGGCCGCCGCGTCGGGAGCGCCGTCCCGCCGGGCGGACGGGTCCGGCCCGTCGCGTACGGGGCGGGCCGGTGCGCGGGGCGGCGGCCCCGCCCGGGACGCTCACACGACGGGCGCCGGGCCGTGGGTTCCGGTGGCGCCCCGGGCGAGGGCCCGTTCCGCCCGCGCGAGTCTGCGGACCGCTTGGACCAGTTGGTCCGGGGGGAGCGTGTACGGCAGCCGGACGTTGCGTTCGAAGGCGCCTCCGATCCCGAACCGCGGTCCGGCCGCGATCGTCACTCCGTGGTCAGGGGCGATCGCCGCCAGCCGCGAGCCGACGGGTTCGGGGAAGGTCGCCCACAGGGTCATGCCGCCGGGTGGTCGCGGGACGTGGACGCCGGGCAGGTGCTCGGCGACCGCCCGCCGCAGTGCGTCGCGTTGCGTTCGCAGCCGCCGAAGTGCGTCGGGACGCCGGTTGCGGTGTTCGTCCAGGAGGACCGCCGTGGCGAGCTGTTCGACGACGGGGGTTCCGAGGTCCGTGGCGTGGCGGGTCTGCTGGACGCGTTCCAGCAGGGAGGGCGCCGCGCGGATCCAGCCTATGCGCAGGCCGCCCCAGATGCTCTTGGAGACCGAGCCGATGCTGACGGCGGTCGGCGCGTGCGTCGCGAAGGGTTCCGGGCCCGCTCCGTCCAGGGCCAGGTCGGTCATGGTCTCGTCGACGACCGTGGGGCACGCGAGCCTGAGGCTCCGGCGGTCGCCCGCGGACATGCACAACCCCGTCGGGTTGTGGAAGTCGGGTACGAGGTAGGCCAGGCGCGCCTCCCGGGCGGCTGCCCGGAGCTGCGGGGCGTCCCAGCCCGAGGACGTCACGGCGACGGGCAGGAGACGGGCCCGTACCTCGGTGAACGTGCTGATCGCGTGCGGGTAGGTCGGATGGTCGATCAGGACCTTGTCGCGCGGTGACAGGAGCGTCCGCGCCAGGAGGGCGAGCGCGTGCTGCGCGCCGTTGGTGACCAGGATGTGGTCGGGCGGCGTGGGCAGCCCGCGCCGCCGGTACCAGCCGGCGACCGCTTCGCGCAGTTCCGCGGTGCCGTTGCGGTCGTAGCCGTGCCGCTCGAAGTGACGCGGCAGCTGTTCGAGGGCGGCCGCGAACGCCGCGTGGAGGATCTCGACGGGGGCGGGCGGCGCGGCGAGGGACAGGTCGATGGTCGCCGGGTCCGTCGTACCCGCCGGGCATCCGGACGGCGTGTCGCGGGGAAGCCGCACGGTCGCCCTGGTGCGCTCGCGCGTGGCGAGGTACCCGTGATCGGCCAGGGTGCGGTACGCGGCGCCGACGGTGGTCCTGCTGGTGCCGAGCGCGGCGGCCAGGTCGCGCTCGCTCGGCAGGGTCGAGCCGAGGGGGAGGCGTCCGTCCAGGACCAGCAACCGCAGCCTGTCGGAGAGCCGCCGGTGCGCCGGTCCGGGCCCCTCCCGCCAGGCCCCGACCATGCGCGCCACCGCGTGCGAAGCGATCTTCACTCGGCCAGCCTAGTCGATCTGGCCATGGAAACGGGGTCCAGATGCCCGGGAGGCTTGCCCCATGGCACTCCCCCGCTCCCTCGCGCACAGGTCCACCGCAGCTCCCCACGACCGGTCCCCGACGGCCCGCCCGGAAGCCTTCGCCCAGATCCGGGCGGGCCGGAAGGGGCGTCGTGTCCCCCAACTGCTGGTCGGCCTGGCGGGGTACGGAGCCGCCGTGGCGACGCTCGTCCAAGCCGGGCTGGGTCCCGCCGGCTGGAACGTGCTCGCGGACGGCACCGCCAGGACCCTCGGCGTCTCGTTCGGCTGGGCGACGAACCTGATCTCCCTCCTGGTGCTCCTCGCGTGGATTCCGATGCGGGAAGCGCCGGGTCTCGGCACGCTCCTCAACGTCGCCGTCGTCGGCTTCGCCGCGGACGCCACCGCGGCCCTGCTCCCCCGTCCGCACGGGACGCCCGCCGCGATCGGCTACCTCGTGATCGGCCTCGTCGCGCTGGCGTTCTTCGACGCGCTCTACCTCGGCGCCTGGTTCGGGGCGGGCCCGCGCGACGGCGTCATGACCGGACTGGTCCGGCTCACCCGCCTGCCCGTCGGGGTCGTGCGCACCGGCATCGAGGTCACCGTCGCGGGCACCGGCTGGCTTCTGGGCGGAACCGTCGGGGCCGGAACCGTACTCGTCGCCGTGTGCACGGGCCCCCTCGTCGGCTACTTCCTGCCCCGCGTGACGGTCCGCCTCCCCACCCCGGTCGCGGGCACACGGTGACGGCGGGCGCGCCGCCGCTCCGGCGGGACGCCCCGTCCGGTCGTAGGGGCGTCAGCCGAACCCGACGGGCGGGCGGCCCTCCACGACACGGTGCCCGGCCTCGCCACGGACAAGGCCCACCGGCGCCGCGACGACTCACGCGGGCACCTGCTCCACTACCTCAGGGCGTGGAACGCGTGGGCCGAGGGCCGCGCACGTCACCCCCGGCCGATCCAGCAGCGTTCAGTCCACGCCCCGCAAGTACACCCGGTCGCGCTGTGCGTCGAGGGGGTGTACGGCGACGGACAGCGAGTTCAGATCCCCTCGGCAGGGCCCGCACACCGGCCCCTCCGTCACGTCGGCCAGGGCTTCCGGCTCCTCCAGCCCGAGGTGGGCGAAAGGCGTCGTCGGCACGGCGTCCCCGGCCGACGGGAGGGGTTCCCGGCGGTGTGACAGGGGGGTCTCGGGGGCCAGTTCCCCGACGAACCTCCCGGTGTCCGCTTTCGGCAGGGTGAACGCGAGGAGCAGCCCGTCGTCCTGGAAACCCCTCTGGTGGGCGGCCCTGCGATCAGTCGCTCCGGGAGGGATGGTGACGTGCAGCTTCCCGGCGACCACCTCGGGTGTCACCCCCTCCACCCAGTACGGGACCCGCTGCCCGCCGTCGGCCCCGCCACTGGCCGGCGCCTCCCGTGAGGGCGGGGCCGGGGAGGGTGAGCAGGCGGACACCGAAACGATCAGCCCGCCGGCGCACAGGGCTCCGAGCAGCGACACGACCGTGCGCGGGAACCTCGCCGTCCTGGTGGACCCGTGCGTCATCGGGCGTCTCCGTTGCGTCCGAGGTCCGTGCGCGTGCCGTCCCGGCCCGGGCCGGCCGGCTCGGGAAGCGGACCGGAGCCGGTTTCCAGGTCGTGATGCCGCACCGTCCCGCTGCCCCTCATGTCGAACTCCCTGGCCAGTCCGTCACGTGCAGTCGGGCCATGTCCGCGTCGGTGACGGTCGTCGGCCCGATCGGGGTTGCCTTCCCGGGGTCCCAGTTGTACCGGTCCCGGACGTCGACCTGGTAGTCGAGACTGACACAGGGCCTGCCGTCCGGTCCCGGCGCCCGCGGCATCGACCTGGTCGTGAAGACGGGAGTGCGGGAGGAACGCCTCGTGGCCGACGCTCCCGAGGTCGTCCTGGTTGACGACGAGGTCCTCGCCCCGCGCGCCACCGCCCTCACCCGAGTGGTGGTTCACCCGCGTCGACCCGGCCTGCGCTTCGGCGGCCCGGCTCTTCAGCCTCTCCCCTTCGTCCCATGCCATAGGTCACGTGCTCCCCCCGCCGCGGTGACTCCGGTGCCTTCCCGCAGTTAACTCTACGAGGGACTTCCTGATCAGGTGAGTTGACGTTCTGGGGAAGGCGGCTTCCACGGGGCCGGGCGGGCGGGGCGTACCGTTCGGCCCGGGAGCACACTGCGGCGGGGCGGTCACGACGTCGCCGGAACGGGACGTACCGAGCGGGTCAGGCGGGGTGCGCCACCTCCGCCCAGACGGTCTTCGTGCACGCGTCCCGGGTCTCCCAGTCCCACCGCCGGGCACAGGCCGCGACGAGGAACAGGCCGCGCCCCGACGGAGCGTCGTGCGCGGCCGGACCGGCTCCCGGGTCGAGCGGTGGGCGTTCCGGCCGGGCGTCCGTCACCTCGACGCGGACGGCGTCGCGTTCGGGCACCAGGCGCAGCATCAGGCGGAAGCCCCGTCCGGGTACCCGGCCGTGGGTGACCGCGTTGGCCGCCAGCTCGGCCGTGACGAGGGCGACGATCCGCGAGGTGTCGGTGTCGTGGGGGATCCCCCAGGCCGCGAGCTGCTGGACGGCGAGGCGGCGGGCGAGGCGCGCCCCGCGTCTGGTGCTGCTGAGGAGGATGGTGAACTGCGGGGGTCGAACCGGTCGTTCGGCGGCGTGGGGATGTGTCATGGGGCAACCGTCGCGTGACGCGCGGGCCCTGCCGAGGTCGGACCTCCGTACTCGTCCGCGCGGTACGGCCGTGGCGCGGATCCACACGGCGGTTGTACGGACCCGTGCCGCGGGACCGCGGTGGCGCGTCGATCGGCCGATCGGCCGGTGGGCCGTGACGGCTCCGGTACCGGCGGCCCGCCGGGCGCGGAAGCGCTCCGGTGCGGGGGCGGGAGCCGCGCGGCGGCGGTGCCGCCCGTGCGCCGCCCGTACGCCGTCCCGGAGGGCGTGTCCTCGAAGCCCGGCGGTACGGGGGCGCGGCCCCGCCACCCGTGCCCGTACGGGATTCCGTACGGCCTTTGTACGGGTCGGGGAACGTGCCCCGGACTTCGCGGTCCGCGTTGGACATGGCCCCGGCGGTGGGGCGCGGGGGCGGAGTGCTCCGGGACGGAAGGGTGTCAGAGTGGTGCAGGAGACGCGGGAGAAGCGGACCAGTCGCGCGACAGGGATGAAGGAGAGCGGCGGCGACCTGCCGGGGGCGTGGTCGGCGTACGGCAGGCTGCTCCAGCACCTGCGCAAGCGCGCCGGGCTGAACCAGCAGGCACTGGCGGAGGCCATCGGCTACTCGGTGGAGCAGGTCGCCTCGGTCGAGCAGGGGCGGCGGCCGGCGAAGGTGGCGTTCACCAAGGCGGCGGAGCGGGTGCTGGAAGCGGGTGGAGTACTGGATGTGCTCCAGGACGAGGTGGACCGGGCGAAACTCCCGCGCTTCTTCCGCAACTTCGCGGTCATCGAGGCGGATGCGGTGAGTCGGTTCGACTTTGAACCGCTGCTTGTGCCGGGGTTGTTGCAGACGGAGGAGTATGCACGGGCGGTGTTCGCTGGGCACTGTCCGCCTCTGAGCGAGGAGATCATCGACCAGCGCACCGAGGCGCGGCTGAGTCGACAGAAGCTGCTGACGCGAGTGCCGCTCGCAGAGTTGTCCTTCATTCTCAGCGAGGAGGCGCTTCGCGACCCGGTGGGCAGCCCGGAAGTGATGCGTGCACAGTGGCACCGACTTTTGGAGGTAGGTGCGCTGCAGAACGTGGAGATCCAAGTAATGCCCGCCCGGCGGGGCTTCCACCCTGGCAAAAACGGTGCATTCGTGGTGGTGGAGACGCACGAGCACAAGCACCTCGGGTACTTCGAATCCCAAGGTGTCGGGTGCGTCATCTCAGAGCCCGCCGAGGCCAGTCCCTTCGCCTTGCGGTATGGCAAGCTGCGATCACAGGCCTTGAACGTCGAGGAGTCTGCGCGACTCATCGAGCGGATGGTGGGAGAGACATGAGCGTGGAGCGGATGACCAAGGACGTGAACGGGCTGCGCTGGTTCAAGAGCAGCCACAGCGGGTCGGACGGTGGCAACTGCGTGGAGGTGGCCGCCGGTCTCGACGCCGTGTACGTACGGGACTCCAAGGCCGCAGGCGCCGGGCCGGTGCTGCGGGTCGGCCGGGACGAGTGGGCGGCGTTCGTCGCCCTCACGGCGAGGTAACACCGACCAAGCCACCGAACGGGACAACGAGCCTGCTGCACCCCCTTGATACGGCGCGGCAGGCTCGTTGTGCAACGTGGAGGTGCAGGTCATGCCTGCCTCGCCGAGGTTCCACACCGGTCTGAACGGTCCGTTCGTGGTGCTGGAGACGAGCGGGCACCAGCACCTCGGGTACGTCGAGTCCCAAGAGGTCGGGTGCGTCGTTCGTGATCCGGCGGAGGTCAGCGCCTTCGGGTTGCGCTATGGCAAGTTGCGCTCGCAGGCTTTGAACGCCGTCGAGTCCGCACGGCTCATCGAACGACTGGTGGGAGAAGCATGAGCGTGGAGCAGGTACCCGAGCGCACGGGCGAGCTGCGCTGGTTCAAGAGCAGCTACAGCGGATCGGACGGCGGCGACTGCGTGGAGGTGGCCGCCGGTCCGGAGACCGTGTACGTACGGGACTCCAAGGCCGCAGGCGCCGGGCCGATGCTGCGGGTCGGCCGGGACGAGTGGGCAGCGTTCGTCGCCCTCACGGCGAGGTGACGCCGACCAAGCCCCGAGCGGAACAGCGGGCCTGCCGCGCCCCTTGACGCGGTGCGGCAGACTCGTTCTGTGGGTCCTCAGAACCGCTCCGGACGGCCCGGACGCGGGGCCGCCCGGCCAGGACGTGCTCCTGGTCGACGCCACCCGCTTCGCGAGAGCCGGCACCCGCGGACCCGGTCCCGACCGGGACGCGTTCAGCGCCTTCGTCCTCTCCGCGCTGGAGCCTCTCGATCAGCCGGATCGACCAGTTCGCGGTGGGCGGACTGGCCCCTGACTCCGCGCCCCGGAGAGGTTGCCGCCTTTGTGCCGCGCTGCGGGTGCTGGAGGCCGTACGGGGTGGCGGGGCTCCTCCCCGGGCCGCGCCGCATGGGGGACGGGGCGGTACGCGGGACGGACGGTACGCGGGACGGGCGGTACGCGGGACGGGCGCTCCGGCCCGGGCCGGGGTTCGCCCCCGGCCGTCACCAGCCCGGGTGGGGGCGCGGCGGCCAGGTGGGGCCGGGGCGTGCCCGCCTCCCCCACTGGGGGCGCGGCGGTTGCGGGGGCTGGGGGGTGCCCCGGCGCAGCGGCCAGGCGCACAGCATCCCCACCACGAAGCCGACGACGTGCGCCAGGTACGCCACCGTCCCGGCCTGCGAGACGCCCGCCCCGTACGAGTACACGGCCTGGAGGACGAACCACAGCCCGAGCACCGTCCAGGCCGGCAGGCGCAGCGGCAGCAGGAGCAGGAACGGCACGAGGGCCCACACCCGCACCCTGGGGTACAGCACCAGGTAGGCGCCCAGCACTCCGGCGACGGCGCCCGAGGCGCCGATCATCGGCCGGCCCGAACCGGCGTCGACCAGGGCGAAGCCGTACGTGGCGGCGTAGCCGCAGAGGCCGTAGAACAGCAGGTAGCGCACCTTGCCCAGGCGGTCCTCGACGTTGTCGCCGAACACCCAGAGGAACAGCATGTTGCCGATCAGGTGCAGCCAGCCGCCGTGCAGGAACATCGCCGTCAGGACGGACAGCGGCGGCGACTTGTCGTAGCCCGGCGGTCCCAGGAGGCAGCCGGGGCCGGAGGGCCCCACGGCGGTCCGCCCCGTGGGCACCAGCTCCGGCATCCGGCCGTGGACCAGTTCGCGCGGCACGGCGGCCCACTGGCCGAGGAAGGACTCCAGCCGGCACGCCTGGGCCAGACTGCTCTCGCCGACCAGCGAACCCGCCATGCCCGGGGTCCGCAGGAAGACGACGACGTTGACGGCGATCAGCGCGTACGTCACCCAGGGGAGCCGCCGCGCCGGGTTCGCGTCATGAACGGGAATGACCACGTCGACTCACTGCCCGGTCACCAGCGTGCGAATCCGGTCGATCGCCGCCGGTCCCCGCTACGATCCGGCATCCGGTTCCCCGTCGCCGGAAGCGTCCCCGGAGGCGTCGCCGGCGGTGTCACCGGACGTGCTTTCGGGGGTGCCGTCCCGTTCCTCCCGCCGCGTGTCGTGCTCCTGTGCCCGGCCGCCGCCGCGCTCCTCCTCCGGGGTGACGTCCTTCTCGCCGGTGACCTGCTCCAGCGGGCTCTCGTGGCCTTCCGATCCGGTCATGACCGCTCCTCACCTCGTGTGCCGTACCCCCGCCGGGTCACCCGGACGGCCGGACTCAATCCCCCGGCGTGCGGGGCGCTCGCCCGGGTACCCGGTCCGCCCGGAAGACGGGTGGCGAACGGGGACGGACATGCCTGACCACGTTTCTCCGCTGGTCGTCGTCGCGGGGGTCTCGGGATCCGGCAAGTCGACGATCGGCCGGGCCCTGGCCCAGCGCCTGGGCGTCCCGTACGGGGAGGGGGACGACCTCCACCCCCCGGGGAACATCGAGAAGATGCGGGCGGGCGTGCCCCTGGACGACGAGGACCGGGCACCCTGGCTGGACCGGGTCGCCGAATGGCTGCGCGACCACCTCGACAGCGGTGGCGTCATCGCCTGCTCCGCCCTCAGGCGGGGCTACCGGGACAGGCTCGCCTCCGTGGACCCGCGCGTGTTCTTCGTCCACCTGCACGGTCCGGCCGAGCTGATCGCCGCCCGCCTCGGCGCCCGGCGCGGCCACTTCATGCCCCCGAGCCTGCTGCGTTCGCAGTACGACGCGCTGGAGCCGCCGGCCCCCGGCGAGCGCGGCGCGGTGGTGTCCGTGGAGGGCACGCCCGAGGAGACGACCGCGCTGGCGCTCGCCGCGGTGAGGGCCGCCCCGTGAGGCGCGCGGCCGGTTCGGGGCCGTACGGCCGCGGCGCGCGGGCCGGGCGGGCGCCGGCGGTGCTGGGCGGGCGGCCGGGAGCGGCGTGGGACGGGCGGCCGAGGGAGGCGTCGGGCGGGCCGAACGAGGCAGACGGGGCGGAGTCCGGCGGTAGGGGCGAACCGAGGCGCCCCGGCGGGGCGGCGGAATCCGGTGGTACGGGCGGAGCGAGGACCCCCAGCAGGGCGGGCGGTACGGGCGGTACGGGCGGGGCATCGGCGAGGAGGGCCGGGGGTACCCGCCTGCCATGATCATGTCGATGGAGCTCCTGCCCGAATCGACCCTGCGCGAGGTCATCGGCCTGCTGGTGCGGCTCGTCGAGTCCGCCGGTGCGTTGATCATCTTCGTCGGTGCCGTCTGGGCGTTCGCGCAGTTCGTCAGGGCCGGTGTGCGCAGGCCCGACCGGGTGGCCGGGTTCAACCGGATCCGGCTCGGCCTCGGACGCTTCCTCGTGCTGGGCCTGGAGTTCCAGCTCGCGGGGGACGTGCTGCGCACGGCGGTCGCGCCGAGCTTCACCGAGATCGGGCAGCTGGCGGCGATCGCGGCCATCCGCACCGCGCTCAACTACTTCCTCGGGCGCGAGATCGCCCAGGAGCGGGCGGAGATGGACGGCGGCAAGGGCCCGCTGGAGGGGCCCGTCCGGGAGACGCCGTCGTGAACACCTGGCTGCAGGCGGCGGCCGTGCTGGTCACCGGCACGGGACTGGTCTCCGCGGCGGTCGCCTACCGGCTGACCGGCGACGCCCGCCGCGCCCTGGCCGTCCTGCTGGACTTCCTGACCGCGGCCGGGCTGATGCGGCTGACCGGGGAACCCTCGTGGAGCGGCATCCTGGCCGCCGCCGCCGTGGTGGCGCTGCGCCGGGTGATCGGGGCGGGCCTGGGGCTGTCGCGTGCCGCGCCGTAGGGCCGGGCCCCGCCGACAGGGGCGCATACCGGCCGGACCCCGTGCCGGCCGGGACGCGCGGTGACCGGGACGCGCGCCGGGGGAAGCCGTTCCTCCGGGACCCGGCCCCCGCCCCGGCCCCCGCCCCGGCCC
>JAAXOU010000142.1 GCA_012396115.1 Streptomyces somaliensis DSM 40738
GTCCGGCCGCGGGCGCCGCGGGAGGGCCGGCGGGCGCGGAGAAAGGTTTCGGCAGAGGGTCGCCCGGAGATTCGGCGGACGTGCCGGGCCCCGCCGGTCCGGTGGGTGTGGCGGGTACGGAGGGTGCGGTGGGCCCCGCCGGCTCGACCGACGCGGGGGGCGCGGTGGACCCGCGGGACCCGTCCGGCGCGGCGGGGGGTAGCCCGGCGGAGCGGCCCGGCGGGCGTTCCGCCGTCGCCGCCCCTCCCTCTGCTCCCGCGTCCACGCGCGCCCGCCCGTCCGCCCCGGTCTCCAGTGCGGGGTCCGGGTCCGCGGCGTAGGGCAGGCGGCGGTCGCGCGGGAAGGGGAGGACGGCGGCCCGGCCGGGCGCCCGGTCGACGAGGCGCAGCGGGCGGCCCCGCAGGTCGCGGGTCTCCTCCAGCAGTGGGGCGAAGTGGTCGGCGGCGTCGCGCCAGCCGCTGGCGTACGCCGCGTACTCGCGGCGTACGACCTCCTCGCGGAGCAGGACGACGACCTCCTCCGGCGAGTGGGTCTCCAGCAGCCTTCCGAGTAACCCCAGCAGGCCCGGCAGGTCGTCGGGCGGAGAGGACGGCCCACCGGCACGGGAGCGCCGCGCGTCCGGCTCCCCCTCCCGACGGGCACGGTCCTCGTCCGCGCCGTCACCCGCGGGCGGGGAGCACTCTTCGCCCTCGACCTCCAACGCGTCTCCCCGTGTCCCGTCGCCGCCAGTCCCATCCAGGGTCGCAGGCGTTCCCGAACGGTGCGCCCGGGGTGCCGGTGGTGCGAGGTGCGGTCCCCGGACGGCCTCCGGCCTGCGTGAACACGGGGGCAGGCCGTGATCAGCCTACCGGGGGCGGTGCGGGGCGGCCGTTCCCGGCACGGGGGCCCGCGACCGGATCCCGCCGTGCGGGCGGCGCCCGGGCGGACGGCCGTCGCGGAGTGTGAGCCGCGCCCCCCGGAAGCCGGGCGGCGGACCGCCCGGCGGGTTCACTCCTTGGCGAGCGGGGCCCGCCGCTCCGGGGCGGCCGGCAGGAACTGGCCGGCCACCTTCATGAACATCTCGCGCTGCTCCGGCGGTACGCCCAGCCCTGCGGCGGCCTCCTCCAGCGTCAGGCGGCGGCCCTCCCCGGCGTCCCGCGAGGGCGCTCCGGCGGCCTGCGGCAGCGGGAGGTCGTCCTCCGTGAGCCGACCGGATCTGATCAGCATGTCGCGCACCGGCACGTCCAGGACGTGCGCGAGACGGCGGGTCGTCTCCAGGTCCGGCATGCTCTGGCGCTGCAGCAGCCGGGTGATGGCCGCGCGGTGGACGCCGGCCTCGTCCGCGAGGCGGGACTTCCCGCCACCGCGGGGGCTGTCGATATCGAAGCCGCGGCGGCGGATCAGTTCCTCGACCCAGGCGGCGAACTGTTCCAGGTCACTGGCGGTCATGGCGTGGGGTCGCCTCCCTCCGAAGCGACGCTCAGGGTACCGCGCTTGCGCGCAAGGAATTACGTGCTCCTACGCGCGCACCGCACCGATTCCGGAAGGCCTCGCTCAACATGAGTTGCGATCGAGCACGCAACATGTAATCGTGCGTACTCGCAACATCCCCGTCGGGTCCCCGCCCCGCCGCGACCAGGAGTCCGCATGCCCTCTGCACCTCCCCCGTCCCTCCCAGAGGTCCTCGAGTTCTTCGGCTGGCGCGCTGCGGCCGCCTGCTCCGGGCTCCCTCCGCAGACCGTGTTCGCCCGTCGGGAAACCGAGGCACGACCTGCGCTGACGGCGTGCGAGCGGTGCCCGGTGGTACGCCGCTGCCTGGAAGTCGTGGCACCCGCGGAGAACTGGTTCGACGGCGTCAGCGGGGGGCGCCTGTGGCGCAACGGGCGGCCGGTTCCGCTCCGCCACCGCGTCGGCGGTGCCGTCGACATCACCTGAGCGATGTTGCGGGTTCGCACGTCGATCTCGTCGCTTACGCAGGGCGGCTCACCCGATCGGCCGGATGCACCGGACGTACGGCGTCTACGCCGGCCCATCGGGGCACCGAGCCCGAAGGGCGTACGACCGCTCCAGACACCCCGGTACCGCCCGGCCGCGGCGGCCGATCCCGGCTGCACCACCACACGAACCGCCCGGCCGCACCGGACCGCCCGGCCGCACCGCCGCACCGCCGCACCGCCGCACCGGGAGCCTCCTAGGCGCCCGTCCCGTCACCGGACCGCCCGGACCTCCCGGGTCGCTCGCCCTCCCGGCCCGTCTGCACCCCTCCCCGTACCGCTCCGCCGGGCGGCGGCCCTCCCCGGTGGAAGCCGCCGGCCTCCGCCCGCCCGACGCCCCGCACCGCATCGCACCACGTCACCTCTGGGAGGCACTCCATGGCCGAACCGACATCCACCGCGCGCACCGTCCGGGACGCCGCCCTCTGGATCGAGGCGCTGCTGAAGCAGTTCCCCGAACTGCTGGGCGAACTGGCTCCCGGTCGCCCTTCCCCCGGTGCCGCCCCCGAGCGGCGGACCCCCTCGCCCGAGGCCGCGCGGCGCGTCCGCGAGGAGCGGCTGGACGCCCTGCTGGTGGAGAAGCGGCACGGGCTGGCCGTCCCCGGGTACTCCGCCGCGCCCCTGCGCCTCCACGTCTCCGACGCCGTGCGCGACATCACCGACGGAGTCGTCGAACTGGACGAGGCCGTCCACGACAAGCTGGGGCTCGGCCGTCCCCGCCGCGCGCGGGTGCCGCAGCGGCTGGTCCGGATCGCCGGGCTGCTCGGACGGATCGCCGACCACCCCCCGCTCGCCGCCCACGTGCGGGACGAGTCCCGCCGGATGGCACGCCGTTGCGCACGCGTGCTGGGCGACTCGGAGTCGATGGTCCGGGTACGGGGCCGCTGCCCCTGGTGCGACTCGGTGTCGCTGCGCGCCTTCCCCGCCCGCCGGGCGGTGCTCTGCGTGAACCCGGCGTGCCGGTGCGACGCCCCGGAGTGCGACTGCCGTACGGACCCGGCGTACCGGCACGTCTGGCACGAGGACGGGTGGGAGGCCCTGGCGCGCGCCGACGGGGCGGACCGGGCCGAGATCGACTCGTCCATGGACGAGTCGGCGGAGGCGTGGGCCGGTCCCCGGGCCCGGTGACGGCGCCGCCCCCGCACGCCCTGTCCGACGCACCGGCCGGTCCGCTCCCGTCGAGAAGTCCCCGTATAACCCCCCGCATGACCGACGACCGAAGGAGACCGCACATGACCATCGCCGCCGGCACGTTGATCAACAGCGACCTCGCCGCGGCGGAGGCCGGTGTCGTACCGGCCACCATCCGCAAGTGGGTGCAGCTCGGGCACCTGGTGCCGGCCGGGCGCCGGGGCCGGGCGCTCCTCTACCGGCTGGAGGACGTGTTCGCGGCCGAGCGCGCGGCACGGCGAAAGGGCCCAGCCCGCTGACGGCGGCGGTGCGCGAGGCGGCACGGCGGACGGGAGCGGCGGTCACCTCATGGGGTGACCGCCGCTCCCGTCCGTCGTGCCGGTCCCGGATCAGGGCTCGTCGTTCCCGTCACGGCACGCGGGGAGCGTCCGCGCGTCGTCGGGTTCGGGATGCGCCCTGCCTAAGTGGGCGACGGCCTCCTGCCAGCCGCTGGCGAACCCGTGCGTCTCGGCCTCGTCGGAGATCCGCGCACCGATCTTCCCGACCATCGCGGTGAGGGCCCTCGCCGTCTCGGCCGTGTAGGTCCCGGACTCCCCCGCCTCGGCGGCCACCTCCACGGCTGCCGCGACCACTTCCGTCAGCCGTCCCTGAGCACTGCCGGCACTGCTGGCCACACGCACCTGCCCTTCCCCGTTCGCGCGACGAGCTGCCATCTGCCTTCACCAGCACTGTTCGAATATGCGTTTGGTTTCAGAGAGTACGCCCGCCATGGCGCCGCGGACCACTCGAAACACGCCTCCTGTGAACGGTCACGCACGAACAAGTTGCGCTCTCGCGCGATCTCAATCACTATGGGTGCAGCGGCGGAGCTGTGCCCGCATCCCTCCATGGCACCGCTCCGCCGCTCTCGCGTCCGGGCGGCGCGCCCGCGGGCCCCGCGCACCGGACGGCAGGCGCCCCGGCCGCCGTTGGAGCGCCGTGCGCGCCCCGGCCCGCCGCCCGGACGTCGTCAACCCCGTACGAGAAGGAGTGATCCCCCGTCATGAGCTCAGCCCCGAGCACCTTCCCCGATGTGGAGGCCATCGTCGTGGACCTCCTCTCCGACCGGCCGGAGCTGGCGGGGGCGATCGTCGACGAGACGCCGCCGCCCGGCTTCGACGGCACCCAGCGGGCGGTGATCGTCTCCCGCCGCGGCGGCGCCTGGATCGACGACCTCCACCTCGACCGGCCGATGATCGAGCTGGAGGTGTACGGCCCCGACAAGACGACCGCGCACGTCCTGGCCAACGCGGCCCGCGCGGTGCTGCTCCGGAGCGCCGGCGCCGTCCTCGGCACCTCGGTCATCACCGACGTCGCCGAGGCCGACGGACCCCGCTGGCTGCCCGACTACGTCTACACCGCCGCGAACCGCTACCTCTGCGTGATCCGGCTCTCCGTCCGTACGAGCTGACCTCCCCGCCCGTATCGACGGTCGTACGGACCGGACTCCGCCCGCACCCGCGGTCGTGCGGGCCGACCGCGCCGGCGCCCGCCCCCGGTCCGGACCGGCCGACCGCAGCGCCCGCACCCCGTATCCGTGCGGACCGGCCACGCCCCGCATCCGTACCGGCCGGCGCACCGCCGCCCGTACCCCACAGACCAGGCCCCGTCACTCCCGGCGGGGCCTTCGCCGTACCCACGGCAACCCCACCGCACCACCCGATCCTCTCCAAGGAGCACACCATGGCAGGCAACTCCGCTTCCGAGATCCGCGTCGCCGGTACCGGACGGGTCCTGGTCGCCCCCCTGGGCGCCGCCCTCCCGACCACCTTCTCCGCCAACCCGTCCACCGACTGGGGCAGCGTCTGGGTGGACCTCGGGTACACGACGACCGACGGGGTGACCTTCTCCAAGAAGGACAAGCTCGACCCGGTCGAAACGTGGCAGTCCATCAGCCCGGCCCGGTTCGTCTACTCGGACCGCGACCTGACGCTGAAGTTCTCCATGCTCCAGTTCAACGAGGACACGCTGCCGTTCTTCATGGGCGGCAGCAAGACCGACATCGTCTCCGGCGGCACCACCAACCCGGGCGTCTTCACCTTCGACGTCCCGGACGGCCCGACCTTCGACGAGCGGGCCCTCGGCCTGGAGTTCACCGACGGCAAGAACGTGACCTACCGCTTCGTCATCCCGCGCGGCCAGGTCACCGCCACCGACGACATCAAGCTCGCCCGCAAGGCGGCCGCCTCGCTCGGCGTCACCTTCACCGCGCTGTCGGCCGGTGACGGGGAACCTCTGGCCACCTTCGTCATGAAGGACCCGGCGTACGGCACGGCCCCCGCCACCGCCACCGCCTGACCACCGCCCCCGCGCCGGGCGGGAGCCCTCCGCTCCCGCCCGGCGCACGCTCCCCCCCTCCACCCCTCCACCCCTCCGCCACGGACCGGTCCCAGAGATACGGAGACACACATGGCCTCGTTCAACGTCAACGCCGCCCGCGCCCAGCGCCTGGAAGCCCTCGGCCGCGGCTGGTCCTTCGAACTGGACGGCGACACCTTCGAACTGCCCACCGAGCTCTCGCGCGCCACGGCCAAGGGGCTGCGCCGGCTCGACGACGACGACGTGGACGGCCTGCTGAGGCTGCTGCTCGGCGAGGAGCAGTTCGCGCGCTTCGAGAAGCACGAGGTCACGATGCAGGACATCGCCGCGATCCTGAACGCCTACGGCAAGGAGACCGGGCTCGGCCTGGGGGAAGACTGAGCCTCGACGAGTTCGTCACCGAACACGCCGAGGCTCTCGAAGCCGATCTCCTGAGGCACTACGGCGTGGACCTGCTGGACTGGCACCGCGGCCGGCTCACGGCGCGCCGGCTCGCGGTGCTGATCAAGCACATGCCACGCGACAGCGCCCTGCTGACCGAGACGGACGGCGAGGGGGCCGATTGGTCGACCACCGACTACCTGCTGGCGGCGGTCGTCGACCACCTGGCCGCGGCGAACTGGATGTTCGCGTCCGTCCACTCCGACGAGGACGCCGAACCGCCGGAGCGCCCGGTACCGGTCCCGAGGCCGGGCGACGGGACCGTCGAGGCGGTGGCGGCCCCACGGCCGGCCGAACCCGTCCCGGCCCGGGAGCCCGAACCGCCGAGCCCGGTGGAACTGGCCCGGTTCTTCAGCTGACGCTCAGTCCAGCAGCAGGAGACCCGCCAGGACGGAGCCGAGACCGGCCACCGCGGTGACGGCGACCGCCGGCCACATCCGGCACGGCGGATAACCGCCCGGCGGATAGATGAAGCCGGGATAGCCGGGGTCGAGATCCACGCGCACGATCTCACCGGGTGTGAACGTCCGGTCGCCGAACTTCCTGGGCGTGCTGGCGATCCACTCCGGCTTTCCCTCCGGCCGCGGCGGCACGCCCTCCCCGACGACCCGGAACCGCCAGGACGGTCCGGCGTCCAGTTTCAGGGCGCCGAGCATTTCCACCGCCACCGTCACACGTCGCCGGTA
Source organism: Streptomyces somaliensis DSM 40738 (assembly GCA_012396115.1). Classification (GTDB taxonomy): domain Bacteria; phylum Actinomycetota; class Actinomycetes; order Streptomycetales; family Streptomycetaceae; genus Streptomyces; species Streptomyces somaliensis. The sequence continues at coordinate 6,590 of JAAXOU010000142.1, forward strand.
TTCGCGCATGGAACTGATCGCGAAATAAGCACTGTAGACCAGGAACAAAGCCCCGATTCCCATCGCCGCGATGGCAGGCACTAACACTGCGTTCATGCGCGGAGGCTACCAGCCCCGCCAGGAGGAGTGACGACAGAGAAGACGGACGCCCGGCTGAGGGCCGGGATCGATTTCCGGGAGCTTTTTCAAGGGTTCCGATGCCCTCGGCATCCTCCTCCACGACGGCCAAGGCGTTGCGCCAGCTCGACGGCGGCGTGGACGGCCTGCCGAGGCTGCTGCTCGGCGAGGAGCAGTTCACCCGCTTCGAGAAGCACGACGTCACCATGCAGGACATCGCCGCCGTCCTGAACACCTACGGCCGGGAGACCGGGCGACGGGACGTCCGGGACGGCGGGATCCCCGCGACCGGCCGGGCCCGCCCCGGCCCCCGAGCCGCCGAACCCGACGCAACCGGCCCGCTTCTTCAGCTGACCGCGCCACGGGTCCGCTCCGGGCCTCGCACCGGTTCACGACACGAGCGTGATGAAGAGGTGCCCCAGAGCCACTCCGGTGATCACCGAGAAGCACGACTCCAGCGTGAAGACCAGCCAGTGCGCCCTCTCGCGGCGGGTCTCCGGGAGGATTCGCCCGTCACGGACCCCACGGGCACTCACTCCCCTTTCTCGCAGAACGCGCCGCCTCTTCTTCTTCGACGCGGGGAGCACCTCCAAGAAGAAGAAGGAACTCCTCAGGAAACCTCTCGGGCCCAGCTCCTGAAAACCTTTCAAGAACCCCTTGAGGAGAATCAGGAAGATGATTGCGGTGAAGATGGCGAATGCTCCGGACACCACGGACCACAACACGGTGGCCGAATCGAGCACGTTTCCTGCGAACGCCACGCAGGAAGTCGCCGATCCATAGACGAATGCGAGACCGCCGAAAGTGGTGACTGGACCCGTCCAGCCTGGGCGCTGAAAAATCAGGCCCACGATGACGATCCCCAGCAGAAAAGCTGGCGCACCCAGGGCGAGAAACGCACGGCCCTCCTCACACGCCGGCCCGAAGCGGTAACCGCAGTTCCCGCGTTCACCGATGCGAGCGAAGAGCTCGGCAAGCACGGTGGCACCCCAATACAGGAGAAAAAGTCCAATTACGGACACGGCATGCCGTGCCGCCAGACGCATGCCCGGGGGCTCCTGCTTCACGCATGCACCGACTGGTCCACTCATGCTGCGGACGATACCAGAAGGGCGAAATCCGTGGCCACACCCGAAAACCAGATAAATCAGCTAAGAAAAGACTTCGAGGAGGCGGACTCCAGACTTCGAATTGAGATCCAGAAGAAACTCGACAAAGACAAGCTGAGCTTCCTCGAGACGGAGGACAAGACCAAGAAGGAAGCCGAGAAGAAGGAGGAGGAGAAGAAACAGGGGACATACGAGGCCTCCCTCCAGAAGTACATCGAAAAAATCGTGGAGAAGGCAAGCAAGTCCACCTGGAAACCGGATACCAGAGAATTCAAGACACCCGAGTTCATGGGTCTGGTCACCGCCCTCACGCTGGGCGCCGTGGGTGGCACCCTGATGTCGATCGGTCTCACCATCGTGAAGTACGACATGACCATATTGGACATGACGGAGCGGGTGAATCGATTTGGCCTGAAGCTGATCAATCACCTCACCAAGCGGACCGAACACGACCGCCAGTTCCTGACCGAACAACAGAAAGCCGAGCGGAAGCTGCACAAGCGATTCGCGGACATCGAACACCGCCTGGCCCGCAGGACGCGGAACGCGAACACGCGCCTTGGAGCCCTGGAACGGCGAACCGCGCTCATCGAACGGTCACGGAACCAGGCCAGGGAACGGGTGGGGGCGGTGTCCGGGTCACCGGGGAACATTCCGTCGACACACAGCACCGCAAATGAGCTGAACTTCCTGCACAGGCGCATCAACGAACTCGTTTCGGCCATCGGTTGAGAGGCGAGTCCGGTCCATCGCGAAGGAATAGGTAGATAAATGTCCCTGGTGCGTTCCCTCGGAAACGCGGAGAGTTCCCTCAAGAGATTCAAAGATCAAGCACAGGCGGTCGGGAGGGCCACGGGTGAGCTGCAGGGGAGGGCGAGGAGCAGCGACTCCGAGCTAAAGAGGATCAAAGGGTCGGTCCAGGGGTCGGCCCGCGAGCTGCAAGGTCTCCAGCGTTCGGCCGACAAGGCCGAACGGTCACTGGCCAAGGCCGGCAGGACCGGCACGACCAGCGGTGACCAGATCAGCCAGTTCAAGAAGGGCGCGGACAACGCCTCGAAAGGGATGAACGGCCTCAACAAGTCCATGAAGGGCAACTTCATCGCCCGGCTCGTGGAACTGTTCATGCCGCTCATCGAGAAGGTGGTCGACATGGCCACCCGGTCGAAGACCATGCAGAAGGTCCTCCAGGTCGCCTTCGGCGCCGTCAAGAAGGTCATCACCGTCGTCATGAAGGCCGTCGGCCCGATCATGACGGCGGCCGGCAAGCTGATCAGAACGGTCTGGGACGGCATCAGGAAGGCCGTCACGGTCGTCGTGAACGCCGTCTCCCGGGTCGTCTCGACCACGTTCAACGCCATCAAGAAGGTCATCACCACGGTGATGAACGGCGTGAAGGCCGTCGTCTCCAGCGTCTGGAACGGCATCAAGAGCATCATCCTGCCGGTCGTGAACTGGATCAGGGACGTCGTCCCGAGGGCCTTCACCGCCGTCAAGGACAAGCTCTCCAGCATCTGGGGCGGCCTGAAGGACATCGCGGGCCGGGCCTTCGACAAGATCAAGGGCGCGGTGAAGGGCCCGATCAACGCCGTCATCGGCCTGATCAACGGCGCGATCGGCAAACTCAACGGCATCAAGGTCTCGATCCCGGGCTGGGTGCCCCTCGTCGGCGGCAAGACGTTCGGCGTCAGCCTGCCGAGGATCCCCCTGCTCGCCCAGGGCGGAGTGGTCCAGCCCCGCCGCGGCGGCATCCACGCGATCGTCGCCGAGGCCGGTGAGGCCGAGGCCGTCCTGCCGCTGTCCAAGCTGGACCGGCTGCTGCGCCACACCGCGCGGGCCGCCCGCGCCCGGTCGGCCGGTCGGGACGCCGGTGCGGCGCACGGCTTCCGCATCGAGAACTACTACGAGGCGTCCTCCAGTGATCTGCGCGAGACCGCCTCCGCCCTGCTGTTCCTGTCCAAGGCGCGCGGATGAGTGCCGCAGCCACGGGTCCGGCGGGCGTCCCCCATCCCCTGGCCGGTGTCGCCGGACCGCTGGGTGCCTTCCGTGCCCGGCTCACCGACGCCGCGGGGTCCGTGCAGTCGGCCGTCCGGCGGGTCCGGCAGGCAGCGGCGGCCGTGGACCGCCTCGGGGGAGGCACCACCCCGGCGGTGCCCCTCCTGCGCACGCTCCGGGTGAACGCCGAGGGTGCCGGACGTTCCGTCACCCGCCTCGCGGGCTCCGCGACGAAGGCGGCGGCCGAGCTGCGCTCCGGGGCCACGAGGTCGCGGGGAACGTCGTCGACGCTCGCCTCCCTCGCGGGCGCGGCGGGCGGATTCGTCTCCGTGGCGGGGCTCCTTGGTCAGTTCACCGGCCCGATGTCCCGGGCCATGACCGTCCTCGGCATCGGCCTCGGGACCGCCGCAGCGGCCATGACCGCCGTCAACGTCGCCATGCGCGCCAACCCGCTCGGCTTCCTGGCCGGGCTGGTCGTCCCCGTCGTCACGGCGATCACCGCCTACGCCCTGAGCACCGAGACCGGCCAGAAGATCGTGAAGCAGGTCTTCGACCACGTCCTGAAGGTCTTCCGGGAGATCGCCACGTTCCTCGGCCCGGTTGTCACCTCCTGCGGCACCGTCGTCGGCACGT
>JAAXOU010000143.1 GCA_012396115.1 Streptomyces somaliensis DSM 40738
CGCCGATAGCCGCGACCGCGAAGCCGCCGGCCGCGACCGGACCCCCTCGCCGGCGCCGTACCCGAAGGGGGGCCGCCGTCCGCTCCCCGCCAGCCGGCGGCGCCGGTCCGGAGGCGGGCGCTCCGTCCGTCGCCGGCGCCGTCCGGGTGCCCGGGAGGGCGGACCTTCCGGAGCCGCCCGGCATCCGGTGAACGGGCGGAAAACGGAAGGCGGAGGCCGGACGGACACGGCGCCGTAAATGTGGTCGCGGCGGCGAAACCGCTGGGTCATCATGACGACGGGCCCGCAGGGGGCCACCGATGAGAAGGCAGAGGAAGATGGTCGACACCAGGCAGAAGACGACGGGTGGTACCCCATGGCGCCGCGTGGCCTAGCCGATCACCGGCAATCAACCCACCCGGTTGCTTCGGGACGTCCGGCCGCCCCCGTTGCGTCGACAGCTTGATGTGAGGCGTTTTCCATGTTCGAACCCGTCATAGCGCCGAGCGGCACCCTGCTCGGCCTGCTGCAGAGAGGTCGCGGCGACGGCACGCTGCACGCGCTGGCCGCGCCGCGCGCCGAGGCGCTCGCCGCCCTCGACCACTGCGTCCTGAACGATCCCCGCCGGGACTGGCAGGTCGAGAACCGCTCCCTCTACTACGCGCGCCTCTACCTCGACCTGCACGGCGGACTCGAAGCGGTCGAGGAGCACCTCTTCGGCGCCGACGACCACATCGACACCGAGGAGTCCCGGACCGGCCTCGCGCTCTCCGTGCTCGGCCGCCTCGCCTCCTACGGCCGCCGCGACGCACTCCTGCTGCTGCGCCGCTACGCCGCGACCGGCAGCAACTGGTCCTGGGCCCTGGACGAGCTGGCCCTCCGCGACGACGACACCGCGCTGCGAGGCCTCGCCGACGCCGTCCTCGCCCGCTTCCCGGCGACTCCCGAGGGCGGCGCCGCACTGGCCGCCGCCGTCCGCGACGCCTACGAGCCCCGGCCGTGGCGGCTGTGGGGCGAGGACCCCCGCGACGCCGTGGGCGGCCGGGTGCGCGCCGCCCGGGAACAGGGCTCCTTCGACCGCTGGCAGCGCCAGATGCGGCCGACCGGCCCCCGCCCCGGCTGGAGCGTCCAGGCCGTCTTCGACTGGGCCCAGCAAGGACTGGAGCGCGGCAGCGCCCTGCACGTGCCGGCCGCCCGCTGTCTCACCGCCGTGGCGGGCCCCGACGACCGGCGGCTGATCCTGGAGGCCGCCCGCGGCGGCCCCGACGGCGCTCGCTGCGCCGCCCTGCACCACCTGGCCGAGGGCCGCGACCCGGCCGTGCTCGACCTGATCGAAGCCGCCGCGAGCAGCCCGTCCCGCACCGTCGCCGAAGCGGCCGTCGCCGCCTTCGAGCGCATGTGCGGCGAGGCGGCCGTCGACCGCGCGCGCGGCTGGGTGCACCGGCCCGACGCGCTCGGCTCGTCCGCCGGCGGGGTCCTGGCCTCGCGCGGCGGCGAACGGGACGCCCCGCTCGTCCTCGGCGCGCTGCGCCGGGCCGTGCGCACGGACGGCCCCGACGCGCCGTCGCTGTACCCGCTCGTCGACGGCGCCGGCCGCCTCGGCATCGCCTGCGCCGCCCCCGTACTGAGACACGTCTACCGCGAGACCGCCTCCTCCGCACTGCGCGGCCGCGCGGCCCGCGCCCTGGCCGCCACCGACCCGACCTTCCCGACCGGCTTCGCCGTCGAATGCCTGTGGGACTGCGAGGAGACCACGCGGGAGGTCGCCGCCCTGCACGCCGAGACCGGGGACGTACGCGTCGCCGACCGGCTGCGCAGGCTCGCCGCCGACCCGGTGGAGGAGGACGAGGTGCAGACCGCCGTGCGCAGCCGCATCGGGCCCGACGCGTCGGCCGTCTGAACCGGGGACCGTCCGGCCGCGGGTCCCGGGAGGGGTGTGGCGGCCGGCCGCGGGCCCGGCACGCGGTGGCGGGCCTCCGGCCTTCCCCGCCCGTGTGACGACCTGCCGCGGCCCCCGTACGGGACGGCCGGCGCCACGCGGCGACGGGGCGGGCGCCACCGGGTGCCCCGGCGGTGCCCCGACGGTGCGGGCCCGGGAGACGGCGGACGCCGCACCCACCGGCCGGGGGCCGGTCCCGCCCCCCGGCCCCCCCGCGAAGGCACGGTACGGGAGCGGGTACCGGCCGGGGCGCCACGCGGGGACACGCGGGCGGTGGGCGTCACCGCCCGCGGACGAACCGCACCCGCGTCCCCGGCACGGCCTGCGCGGCCGCCGCCAGGTCCGCCTCCCGGACCACCGCCACGACCGGATACCCGCCGGTCGTCGGGTGGTCCGCCAGGAACACCACCGGCCTGCCGTCCGGCGGCACCTGCACGGCGCCCAGCACCATGCCCTCACTGGGCAGCTCCCCCCGGCGCGCCCGTTCCAGCGGCGGCCCCTCGGTGCGCAGCCCGACCCGGTTGGAGGCCGCCGACACCCGGTACGCGCGCGTGGTGAGCGTCCGCAGGGCATCCGGGACGAACCAGTCGTCCCGCGGCCCGAACCGCACCCTCAGCACCAGCTCCTCCGGCACGCCCGGCCACGGCGCCCCCTCGTAGCGGGCCGCCCCCGGCGGCGGGCCGGCGCCCAGCGGCAGGACCGCGCCGTCCACCAGCGGCGCGGGCCCGAGCCCCGACAGCAGGTCCGTCGACCGGCTCCCCAGCACGGGCGGGACCGCCACGCCCCCCGCGAACGCCACGTACGACCGGGCGCCCCGCACGGCCGCCCCCACCTCCAGCACGGCGCCCGCCCCGACGCGCACCGCCGCGCCCCACGCCGCCGACCGCCCGTCGACGGTGACCGGGCAGGGCGCGCCGCCCACCGCCGCGGTCACCGGGCATCCGGGCCGCACCGCGCAGCCGGTGAGCGTCGTCTCCAGCACGGCGGCCCCGTCGTCGTTGCCGACCAGCCGGTTGACCAGCGCGGCCGCGTACGGGTCGAGCGCACCCGAGCGCGGCACGCCCAGATGCGCGTGCCCGGGCCGACCGCGGTCCTGCACGGTGGTCAGCGCGCCGGCCCGCACGACGGTGAGGGTCCGGCCCGTCACGCCCCCTCCTCGACGAACCGCACCCGCAGCCCCGGCGACAGCAGTGCCGCCGGTTCCCTGGCCGGGTCCCACAGCACGGCGTCGGTCGTCCCGACGAGCCGCCACCCGCCGGGCGACGCGCGCGGATAGACCCCCGTGTACGAGCCGGCCAGGGCGACCGAGCCCGCCGGGACGGCCGTGCGCGGTGTGGCCCGGCGCGGGACCGCGTACCGCTCCGGCAGCCCCGTCAGGTACCCGAAGCCCGGCGCGAACCCGCAGAACGCCACCCGGTACCCGATCGCCGAGTGGATCCGGCCCACCTCCTCGGGCGCCACCCCCCACACCGCGGCGACCTCCTCCAGGTCCGGCCCGTCGTACCGGACCGGGACCTCCACCAGGGGGGCCTCGCCCGCGTCCAGCGGCGGTACCTCCCACCCGGCGGTCTCCGCGGCCAGCCGCCCGGGATCGTCCACCCCGTCGAGGAGCACCGTCCTCGCGGCGGGAACGATCTCCCGCACCGCGGGCAGCCTGCCCGCCGCCCGCCTCCGCAGCAGTTCGGCGTGGAACGCCCGGGTCTCCTCGCCGTCGTCGAACTCCAGCAGCAGGGCGTGCCCGCCCACCTCCAGGACCTTCACGCGAACGCCTCCACGCGCACCCCGGCCTCCTCCAGCCGGGCCCGCACCCGCCGCGCCAGTTCCACCGCGCCGGGAGTGTCGCCGTGCAGGCACAGCGACCGGGCCCGCACGGACACGGCCCGCCCGCAGTGCGAGGTCACCGTGGCGAACCGGGCGATGGAGACCGACCGTTCGACGACGGTGTCCGGGTCGTGGACGACCGCGCCCTCCCGGCCCCGCGGCACGAGCGTCCCGTCCGCCTCGTACGCCCGGTCCGCGAAGGCCTCCGCGACCACCGGCAGGCCCGCCTCCCGCGCGCACCCGTGGAGCCGCGAGCCCGGCAGTCCCAGCAGCGGCAGCCGCCCGCCGGCCAGCAGCACCCCCTCGACCACGGCCCGCGCCTGCTCCCCGTCGTGCACGACCCGGTTGTACAGCGCGCCGTGCGGCTTGACGTACGACACCCGCGCTCCGGCGGCCCGCGCGAACACCTCCAGCGCGCCGATCTGGTAGGCGACCTCGGCCGCCAGCTCGTCCGCCGGCACGTCCATGGCGCGCCGTCCGAACCCGGCCAGGTCGCGGTAGGAGACCTGGGCGCCGATCCGGACCCCCCGCTCGGCGGCGAGGTCGCACACGCGGCGCATGGTGGCCGCGTCCCCGGCGTGGAAGCCGCACGCCACGTTGGCGCTGGTGACGACGGACAGCAGCCGCTCGTCGTCGGTCAGTCGCCAGCGGCCGAAGCCCTCGCCGAGGTCGGCGTTGAGATCGATCGATGCTCCGGTCACGTCCGTGGACTCCTCCGACAAGCCGCTGTCCCCGCTGAGGACCACTGTCCCGCCGGGCGGATCGGAACGCGCCCCGCCGCCCGTCACCACAGTTCCCGCCCCCGCGTCTCGGGCAGTCCGAGCAGCGCCACCACGGCGATGCCGTACCCGACCGCCCCGAACACCAGGGCGCCGCCCACTCCCCAGCCGTCCGCCAGGAACCCCACGAGCGCCGGGAAGACCGCGCCCACGGCGCGGCCCGTGTTGTACGTGAGCCCCTGCCCCGTGCCGCGCAGCGCCGTCGGGTAGAGCTCGGCCAGGAAGGAGCCGAAGCCGCTGAAGATGGCCGACATGCAGAAGCCGAGCGGGAACCCGAGGACGAGCACCAGTCCGTTCGCCCCGGCGGGGATGTTCGCGTACGCCACGGTGCACACCGCCGACAGGACGGCGAACAGCACGATGTTGCGCTTCCGGCCCAACCGGTCCGTGAGGTACCCCCCGGTCAGGTAGCCGAGGAACGCCCCCGATATCAGGAACGCGAGGTAGCCGCCGGTGCCGACGACCGTCAGGCCGCGCTCCGTCTTCAGGTACGCGGGTATCCACGTCGCCAGGGTGTAGTAGCCGCCCTGCACACCGGTCGACAGCAGCACCGCGAACAGCGTCGTCCGCGCCAGCCCGGACCGGAACACCCCGGTGAACGAGCCGCGCTCGGCGCTCTCCCGCCGGACCCGGGCCGCCTCGGGGGCGTCGCTGACGTTCCGCCTCACGTACACCACCAGGAGGGCCGGCAGCGCGCCCGTCCAGAACATCACCCGCCACGCGGTGTCGGGGTCGAAGAGGTGGAAGACCAGCGTGTAGGCGACCACGGCGAGCGCCCAGCCCGCCGCCCACGCGCTCTGGACGCCGCCCAGCGTGCGCCCCCGGTGCCGCGCCGAGGCGTACTCCGCGACCAGGATCGCCCCGACCGCCCACTCGCCGCCGAAGCCCAGGCCCTGCAGGGCGCGGAAGACCAGCAGCGTCTCGTAGTTCGGCGCGAAGCCGCACGCGACGGTGAACACCGCGTACGTGACGACCGTGACCATCAGCGCGCGCACCCGGCCGATCCGGTCGGCGAGGACCCCGGCGAGCGCGCCGCCGACCGCCGAGACCACCAGGGTGACGGTGGTGAGCAGACCGGTCCGGCCGCTGTCCAGGCCGAAGTAGGCGGCGACGGCCACCATGCTCAGCGGCAGCGTGAAGAAGTCGTAGGAGTCCAGGGCGTAGCCGCCGAAGGCGCCGGCGAAGGCCCGCCGGCCGCGCGGCCCGAGGGCGCGCAGCCAGGCGAACGGCCGCTCGTCGTCCGCCCCCGGGGACGGCGTGGTCGGTTCGGTCCGGGTCGTACTCATCTGCACCTCGCAAGGGGTGAGGGGCGCGCCTGGGCGGAGCCCCGAGGTGACGAAGGTAGGGGATCGTTGAACGATCCCACAAGACTTGTGGACGATCCGTTCCCTACGATGGGCACGGCGGCCGGCGCCGGGGGTGCGGCGGGCCCCGGCACACGGCCGGAGCGGACAGGGGGAGACGTGGCGGCGACGACGAGCGGCGGACTGGCGGACGACCGGGCCCTGCTGGGACGCACGAGCACGGCCGAGCGGGTCGCGGACATACTGCGCACCCGGATCGCCGAGGGGTACTTCCCGCCGGGCACCCGCCTGTCCGAGGACGGCATCGGCGGCGCGCTCGGCGTCTCCCGGAACACGCTTCGCGAGGCGTTCCGCCTTCTCACGCACGAACGGCTGCTCGTCCACGAACTCAACCGCGGAGTGTTCGTGCGGGTCCTCGCCGTCGACGACGTCGTCGACATCTACCGCACCCGCCAGCTCGTCGAGTGCGCCGTCGTGCACGACCTGGGCGACCCGCCCTTCCCCCTCGACGGCCTGGCCGCCGCCGTCGCGGAGGGCGAGCGCCGCGCCCGCGACGGCGACTGGAGGGGCGTCGCGACCGCCAACATCCACTTCCACCGCGAACTCGTCGCCCTCGCCGGGAGCGAGCGCACCGACGAGCTGATGCGCGGCGTCCTCGCCGAACTCCGGCTCGCCTTCCACGTGGTGGACGACCCGCACGCCCTGCACGAGCCGTACCTCGCACGGAACCGGGAGATCCTGGACGCGCTGCGGGCCGGGGAGCGCACCGCCGCCGAACGCCTCCTCGCCGACTACCTCGCCGACTCGCGCACCCGGCTCGTCGAGGCGTACGCCCGCAGCGTGGCGGACGGCTCCGCGCCCCCGTCCTGACCGGAGCGCCCCCGGTGCGCGCCCCGGCCCCGACCGCGAGGCCCGCCCCGCCCCCGCTAGGCCCCGGACCCCGTGTCCCGCCCCGTGTCCCGCCCGGCCCGTCCCGTGCCGTTTCGCCCGCTGTCACCGCGAGGACCTACGCTGTGCAGCGTGACTTCGCCCGCCCCGACGGAACCGACGGAAGCCGCTCCGCCCCAGCTCGGCACGGGGCCGCGGCCCGCTCAGGGCCCGGCCGCCGACGAGGGGCTGGCGCGGCGGCTGCGCGCGCTCGCCTGCACCGCGCCCCTGCACGACCTGGACGTCCGCAAGGCGAACCTGGCGGGGGAGTACTCGGTCTACGCCATGGCGGAGGTCGCCCTCGCCGCGATCGACCTCGTCACGCTCCACATGGACTTCGACACGGGCGCCGACCACGAGCAGATCGTCGCCCGCCTGCTGCCCCGCGTCGCCGCCCAGGCCCCCGGGCGCCCCGCCGCCGAACATGAGCGCGTGGCCCGCTGGGTCCTGGAGAACCTCATCAACGTCGGCAGCGTCGACCGCGGTTTCCGCGCCGTCTACGGCACCTTCGGCCCCGACGGCGCGTACGTCCGCAGGGACTACGACTTCAAGCTCGTCGAGGAGGTCCCCGGCCACGGCGGCGGCGTCTACCTCCGCACCACCGACGAAGCCGTCAACGTCCTGGTGGGCGCCCTCGACACGGACGTCACCAGCGCCCAGATCGCCGCCGAGGTCAAGCTGGAGGTGCTGGTCAGCCGCGGCCGCCTCGCCGACGCCCAGCTCGCCGCGGAACAGGCCCGCTACCGCACGGTCCAGTACGCCGAGGCCCTCCGCAGGACCCTGGAGGCGACCCGGCGCGACGTCCGCGCCGTCGACTGGCTCGACACCGTCCCCGACATGATCGACGAGGCCCTCGCACACGTGGCGGACCGCTACCGCCACGAGAACGCGATCCTCACCAACATCCGCAAGGCCCGCGACGAGGCCGAGGGCTCCGAGCACAAGCGGCGCGCCGCCGAACTCGTCGACATCGTCAAGGACTGCATCCGCCGCCACACCCAGCTCCAGTCCCGCCTCCTGGAGGCCGGCCCCCTGTTCCGCGCCGAACAGGACCGCCAGGCCTTCGCGCGGCCCGCCGCCCGCGCCGGCCTCGACCTGTACGGCCAGCTCGTCGCCCCCCTGCTGCCGCTCCCCCTCCAGCGGGCCGTCCGCGTCACCGACGCGTACTTCGCGCACGGCACGGGCCTGCGCGCGCCCGGTGCCGTCCGCGTCGGCGACCTCGTCGACCTGCTCCTCACCCCGCCCGCGGAGCGCGAGCACCTCGGCGCGGAGATGCCCGAGCCGGACCTGATCGCCACGCCCGACGACAGCCGCTTCAGCGAGGAGCAGCTCGCCGCGGCCATGGAACTGCTCGACCTGGAGCACGACGCGCCCCGCCGCCTCTCCGGCCTGCTCGCCGACGCCCGCCTGCGTGACCCCGACCTCCCCTACCTCGTCGCCCTGCTCGCCGTCCACGCCGCGAGCCCCCCGGTCGGCACGGCCTACCGGCAGCGCGAGGAACGCCTCCTGTTCGCCGTCGACGACGGCACGGAACTGGACGACCCGGAGTTCGGCGGCGCCGACCTGATCGTCGGCACGGCCCTGCTCGACGCGGCGGGCATGGCCGCCGACCGCACGGACCCGACATGACCGCGACCACCAGCAGCACCGAGGAGCACCAGCCGTGAGCGACCACCACGCCGAGCACGCCGGCGCGTGGGGCGGGCCCGAAGCCGAGCGGACCCCCGAGCCCGCCCCGTCCGGGGGCGTCACCCCCGCGGACGCGGCCGACGCCGCCCGGCTCGTCTCCTTCGGCCTGCAGCCCAAGCTGCTCCCGGCCCGCGACGCCGAGTACGCCGAGCTGCTCCGCCGCCACCGCGACGACCCGGCCTTCGCGCGGCTCGCCGACGCCGTCGCCGCCGGCCTCGGCCTCGTCGTCCTGGAGGTCTCCCCCCGCGCGGGCATGGCCGTCACCGCGGGCGAGGACTCCGTCTTCGCCGTCCGCATGGGCGACTACGCGCGCCGCGCCTCCGCCGACTCCGCCGACCGCTTCCTGCACGGCCTCGCCCACCTGGCGGTCGCCGCCCTGGCCTTCCCCCGCCCCGAGGACCTCGCCGACGACGGCTACATCGGCCGCGTCACGGTCAACGGCGTCGACGCCTTCGTACGACACGCCTGCCGGCGCCTGGAGGAGCGCGCCGAGAAGGAGGGCGAGAACACCGACCCGGCCTCCGGCGCCCCGGGGCTCGAAGCCGCCTGGCGCGTCTACGCGCGCCGCAGCGCCACCGGCGCCACCAAGGACGCCCGCCGCCTCGCCGGCTCCACCACCGGCGTCATCGGCAAGGCCGTCGCGTTCCTCACCGACTCCGGCTTCCTCCAGCGCACCGGCGACGACGCGGGGGGCACGTACCGCACGACCGCCCGCTACCAGCTCCAGGTCCGCGACATGGCCGGCGGCGCCGCCATGGCCGAACTCCTCGACCTGGGCGTCGTCCCCGTCACGGACGGCTCCGCCACGCTCCTGCCCCCGCCGGACGGCGACGACCTGGAACTGGCCGCCGACGCGGGCCTCCCGTTCCACGGCTGACCGCGCCGCCCGCCACCGCCCCCGACCACCGCCCCCGAACCGCCACCGACGAGAGTCCGCCGCCATGTACGAGCTGTCCCGGGTCCGCCTCTACTCCATCGGGCCCGCCGGCGCGCGCTACGCCGACACCGTCCTGGACCTGCGCGGAGTGGGCGCCCCGTGCCCCACCCCGCCCCCGCCCAGGCGGAGTTCTTCGAGGACGAGCCGGCCGGCCCGCCCCGCCGGCCCGCCCCCGCGGGCGTGCTGTTCCTGGAGAACGGCGGCGGCAAGTCCGTCCTCCTCAAACTGATCTTCTCGGTGATGCTCCCCGGCCACCGCAACACCCTCGGCGGCGCCAGCTCCGGCGTGCTCCGCAAGTTCCTCCTCGCCGACGACTGCGGGCACGTCGCCCTGGAGTGGCAGCACACCCTCACCGGCGAACTCGTCGTCGTCGGCAAGGTCAGCGAGTGGCGCGGCCGCCAGGTCTCCAACGACCCCCGCAAGTTCGCCGAGGCCTGGTACTCCTTCCGCCCCGGCCCCGGCCTCGGCCTCGACAACCTCCCCGTCGCCGAGACCACCGCGGTCCGCCGGACGGGCGAGGGCACCTCCGGCGCCCGGGGCCGCCGCCGCACCATGAAGGGGTTCCGCGACGCCCTCACCGAGGCCGGCCGGGCCTACCCGCACCTGGAGGTGTACTGGGAGGAGGTCCACGACCGCTGGAACGAGCACCTCGGCGACCTCGGCCTCGACCCGGAGCTCTTCCGCTACCAGCGCGAGATGAACGCCGACGAGGGCGAGGCCGCCGGCCTCTTCGCGGTCAAGAAGGACTCCGACTTCACCGACCTCCTCCTGCGCGCCGTCACCGACACCCGCGACACCGACGGCCTGGCCGACCTCGTCGCCGGCTTCGGCGACAAGCTCGGCCACCGCGCCGAACTCACCGCCGAACGCGACTTCACCGCCGGCTCCGTCGACCTCCTCGGCCGCATCGTCGAGGCCACCGCCGCCCGCGCCCGCCAGGTACCGCAGCACGATGCCCTCGGTGCGGGCCAGCTCGTAGAAGGAGGTGAACTCGGTGAAGGACAGGGCGCGTTCGTACATGTCGCGGACCACCGACTTCGGCGACACCGGGTGG
>JAAXOU010000144.1 GCA_012396115.1 Streptomyces somaliensis DSM 40738
CCGGGCGCCCGCCGGCCGCGGCGCGCGGCCCGACGAGGGCCAGCGGCACGGCCGCCGCGGTGGCCGCGGCCATCACCCCGGCGGTGACCGCGGCGTCACCGGTGAACAGGCCGCTGGCCACGCCGGTGAACAGGGTCACCAGCAGTGCCCGGCCGCTCATGTTCAGCGAGGACGCCGCTCCCTGGAGTTCGGGGAGCACCTGCAGGGACCGGCCGAAGACGACCGGGTAGAGGGCGGCGAAGCCGACGCAGAAGACGGCCAGCGACACGGTGGTGGGCACCGGGCCGTCGCCGAGGACGAGGAACAGGGCGACACCGGTCACCGCGGCGGCGAGGCCGCACGCCACGGTGCGCCCGGGACCGCCGAGGAGTGCGGTGATCCTCACGGCGAAGAGGCTGGTGACCGCGAAGGACGCGACGATGACCAGGAGGTGGCCCGCGAACGCCAGGGTGGACAGGCCGTAGGTGTCGGTGTAGAGGAAGGAGCTGGCGGCGATGAAGACCATGTAGGCGGCGAACAGCAGGCTGGGGACGAGCGACGCGGCGAGGAACTCCCCGCTGCCCAGCAGCCGTCGGTAGTCGCCGGCCACCCGCCGGGCGCTCGCCCCGGCCCGCTCGGTCTTGGTCTCGGGCAGGAACAGCGCCATGAGCAGCAGCGACACCAGGGTGACGGCGAAGACCACCGCGTAGTTGCCGCGCCAGCCGAGGGTGCGGTTGACCAGCCCGCCGAGGGCCGGGGCCGCCGTCATGAAGGTGGACATGGCGGCGTTGGTCAGGCCGAACATCCTCAGCATCCGGTCGCCCTCGTAGACGTCCGCGATGATCACGAAGACGAGTACGACGGAGGTGCTGGCGCCGGCGCCCTGCACGAACCGGGATGCCAGCAGGAACTCGATGGTGGGTGCCACCGCGCAGCCCAGGGCGCCGGCCAGCATGACGGCGTTGCCTGCCAGCATGACGCCGCGCCGGCCGAACCGGTCGGACAGCGGTCCGTGGGCGAGGGCGCCCAGGCAGTAGCCGAGGAAGTTGTAGGTGACGGTCAGCTGGACCGCCGACTCGGACGCGTCCAGCGCCCGGGCGATGTCGGGGAAGCTGGGCACGGACATGTCCAGCTCGATGATGGTGCCGATCAGCGCCACGACCAGCAGCGCGGGCAGGAATCTTTTCTTGTTCATGGCCTCGTGAGGGAAGGGCCGGGCGGGGGGGCGGCCACACGTCCGCGCGGGGACGCGACGAACGGGGGGTACGCCGGAGACCGGCCGGATGAGGTGAAGTGGGCACGTTGTACCGCGCCGTGCCGGAGCGGCAGCGCTCCCGGCAGGGCTCAGCGGTGCGTGGTGAGTCTTCGGATCAGCGGCCACCAGGCGGCCCGGGCGTTGCGCGGCCTGCGGCCCGCCCGCCCGCCACCCGTGGCACGTGACGCCGACTTCAACGTGACCCCTTCTGAAGCGATCCCCGGGACGAGGTTGTCGGCGCTCATGGTAGGTAGGGCGCCACCGGTCGCCGCAACCGCTTTCCCGCCGGTACCACGGGCGTGCCGCCGGGTTCCGGCAGGCGGGCGGGGCGGAGGAGGTTCGGACGGGGACCGGGCCGGGGGCTTCCCCGGCAGGACGCACCGAGCGGAACGGGACGGACCGAACGAGGGGGCCGCGGGCTCCGCCCCGGTCGTCCGCACGGGACGGGACACCGATTCGGTAATGGTATCCATTTTCATGTAGCGTGGTGCCGTCCCCGACCCGGAGAGTTCGCCATGGCCGTTCCCAAGCGGAAGATGTCCCGCAGCAACACCCGCCACCGCCGCGCCCAGTGGAAGGCGGCCGCGCCCCGGCTGGTGCCGATCACCGTCGACGGCGTCGTCCACCTGGTGCCGCAACGCCTGGTCAGGGCGTACGAGCGCGGCCTGCTGCGCCCCGAGGGCTGACCGGCGTGGCCCGGCGACTGCCCGTCACCGTCCTGTCCGGTTTCCTCGGCGCCGGCAAGACCACCCTGCTCAACCACGTGCTGGGCAACCGCGAGGGCCTGCGGGTCGCGGTCATCGTCAACGACATGAGCGAGGTCAACATCGACGCCGCGCTCGTGCGCGGCGGCGGGGCCGCCCTCTCGCGGACCGAGGAGCGCCTGGTCGAGATGACCAACGGGTGCATCTGCTGCACCCTCCGCGACGACCTGCTGGAGGAAGTGGAACGGCTGGCCCGCGAGGGCCGCTTCGACCACCTGCTCATCGAGTCCAGCGGCATCTCCGAGCCCATGCCGGTGGCCGCCACCTTCGCCTTCCCCCGCGACGACGGCGCCACCCTCGGCGGCCTCGCCCGGCTGGACACCATGGTCACGGTCGTCGACGCCGCCGACTTCCTACCGGAGCTGGAGGGCGGGGACGGACTCGCCGAGCGCGGACTCGACCAGTACGAGGACGACGAGCGCACCGTCAGCGACCTGCTGGTGGACCAGGTCGAGTTCGCCGACGTCATCGTGCTCAACAAACTCGACCTCGTCGACGCGCGCGGCGCCGACCGCCTGCGGGCCGCCCTGACCCGGCTCAACCCCGCGGCCCGGATCGTGCCCGCCGTCCACGGGCGGGTGGATCCCGGCGAGGTGCTCGGCACGGGCCTGTTCGACCTGGAGCGCGCACGACAGGCCCCGGGCTGGGTCATGGAGCTCAACGGCGACCACGTACCGGAGACCGAGGAGTACGGCATCTCCTCGACCGTCTTCCGCTCCGACCGGCCGTTCCACCCGGGCCGCCTGTGGGCGTTCGTCACGGAGGGGCTCGACAGCGGCGCCTTCGGCCGGGTCCTGCGGTCCAAGGGCTTCTTCCTGCTGGCCGGCCGCACGAACGTCACGGGCCTGTGGTCGCAGGCCGGTTCCGTCGCCCGCTTCGAACCCTCCGGTGCCCGGGAGGCCCACGACGCGCACGGCCAGGAGCTGGTCTTCATCGGCATCGGCCTGCGGGCCGAGGCGCTGCGGGCGGCGCTCGCCGACTGCCTGGTCGTGGAGGGAGAGGCCCTTCCGGCCACCGATCCCTTCCCCGCCTGGGGCACCTCCGGCACCGACGACGCCTGCGAGCACGAGCACCCCGGGCCCGTACCGCGGGGGTGAGGACCCCGGGTCGGGCGGTGGTCGCAGCCACGGCACCGCCCGACCCGGTACGCACGCCCGACCCTGCGACCCGGTACACCCGTCCGATCCGGTACACCCGTCCGATCCGGTGCGCACGTTCACCGCGTCGCGCGCTCCGTCCGGGTCCCCACCGGAACCGGCGCGTCCCGCGCCGCCCACCACCGGCCGGCACCCGCCGGACCCGACCGCCCGCCGCGGGGCCCGCGGGCTCCCCCGGCACCCGCGCGGAGGTCGCGGGCCACGCCCGCGCACCGTCGTCCCTCACGCCCCGGCCACCACGGCCGGGGCGTCCGTGCGCACGGCCCCGGGCGGGCCGCCGCCGGCGCGGTGTCCGCTCCCCGGCCGCCGCGCCGGTGCGCCCGGGCCCCGCCCGGGACGGGGCCCGGGCCGTGGGGAGGGGCGTCCGGAACGTCTCCGCCGTCGGGGCGGCGAGGCTCAGTGGTCGTCCCAGTGCCCGTCGTGCCCGTCGTGCACGTAG
Organism: Streptomyces somaliensis DSM 40738; assembly: GCA_012396115.1. Taxonomy (GTDB): domain Bacteria; phylum Actinomycetota; class Actinomycetes; order Streptomycetales; family Streptomycetaceae; genus Streptomyces; species Streptomyces somaliensis. The sequence continues at coordinate 3,595 of JAAXOU010000144.1, forward strand.
TCCACGTGGTCCTGGTGGGGAACCGCCGCGTGGCCGCACGCCTCGCCGTGGGCGTGGTCGTGTCCCGGGTGCTCCCGGCGCCCGTCCGGCTCGCACTCGTCCACGTGGTCCTGGTGGTCCCGGTGCAGGTGGCCGTCATGGGCGTAGTCGACGTGGTCCTCGTGGGGAATTGCCACGTGACCGCACCCGTCACCGTGGGCGTGGTCGTGTCAGGTGTGTGGCCGGTGCTCCGCTGCCGCCGTCATGCCGATCATCTCCGCGGGTGTGCGCCGCCGCAGCCCTGCCGGGCGGGGCGGCCCGGAAACTCCTTCCCCGCGCCTCTGAAAAGGCTGTCGCGGACGGAGTGCGCCGGCAAAGGCGGCCCTCCCGCGCGGCGGCCCCCTCGGGTTCGACGCGGTCAGTTCTCGAGCGAGCGCAGGTACTTCGCGAACTTCTCCAGGCCGTCGATGTTGCGCGGCCCGCTGATGCCCTCGTTGTAGTCGAGGACGAAGAAGTTGTTCTTCTTCACGGCGGGGAGTTCGCGGGTGTGGGGGGACTTCTTCAGGAACTCGATCTTCTTCTCGGCGGGCTGGTCGCCGTAGTCGAGGATCATGACGACCTCGGGCTCGGCCTCGGCGACGGCCTCCCAGTTGACCTGGGTCCACCGCTGGTCGAGGCCGTCGAAGACGTTCCGGCCGCCGGCGGTCTTGATGATGTCGTTCGGCGGCACCTGGTTGCCCGCGGTGAAGGGCTGGTCGGTGCCGGAGTCGTAGAGGAAGACCGGCACCGGGTCGCCGCCCTTGGGCGCCTGGGCCCTGACGGCCTCCACGCGCTTCTTCAGGCCGCCGACGACCTCGGCCGCCTTCTTCTCGACCCTGAAGATCCTGCCGAGCCGGTCGAGGTCGGTGTAGAGGGCCTCGAAGGGGGTGACCTTCTCCGGGTACTTCGGGTAGTTGAAGCAGCTCTCGGTGTGCATGAAGCTCTGGATGTCGAGCTTGTCGAGGATCTCGGGGGTGATGCCCCGCTCGTCCTTGAAGCCGGAGTTCCAGCCGGCGACGACGAGGTCGGCCTTGGCCTCCACGACGAGTTCCTTGTTGAGGAGGTCGTCGCTGAGCATCTTCACCTTGGCGTACTCCGACGCCCACGGGGACTCGCTCACCGGCGGGTTCGCGGGCGGCATGACGTACCCGTGCACGTGCTCGGTGAGGCCGAGGCTGAAGAGCTTGTCGGCGCTCCCCCCCTCGTACGCCACGGCGCGCTTGGGGAGGGTGTACTCGACCGGCTCGCCGCAGCGCTTGACGGTGACCTTCTCGGGCGCCTTGGCGTCCGGTGCGACCTCGGCGCCGCAGCCGCCGAGCAGCAGGGCGGTCGCGACCGCGGATCCGAGGGCGGCGCGGCGGCGCGCCGGGCGGGGAAGTCTGGTCGTGCTCATGGGGTGGTGTCGCCTTTCACAGGGAGGGGTCGAGCGAATACAGCAGTTGGGGGTCGCCGGTGAGCGGGTGCGGGACGATGCTGGCCCTGACGCCGAAGACCTCGTCGACCAGTTCGGGGGTGAGGACGTCGGCGGGCGGGCCGGCCGCCACCAGGCGGCCCCGGCGGAGCACTCCGATGCGGTCGCAGGCGGCCGCGGCGAGGTTGAGGTCGTGGAGGACGACGAGGACGGTGAGTCCGCAGCCGCGCAGCAGGGAGAGCAGTTCGATCTGGTGGCGCACGTCGAGGTGGTTGGTCGGCTCGTCCAGCACCAGGATCTTCGGTTCCTGGACCAGGGCCCGGGCCAGCAGGACGCGCTGGCGTTCCCCGCCCGACAGGGTGAGGACGCCGCGCCGGGCGAGGTGGCCGATGTCGAGCCGTTCCATCGTCCGCTCGCACAGCTCCCGTTCGCGCCGGCTGAGCGCCCGGTTGCCCTGGAGGTGGGGGGTGCGTCCGAGCGCGACGACCTCCTCGACCGTGAAGTCCAGGTCGACGGCGCCGTCCTGGGTCATGGCGGCGACGGTCCGCGCGCTGTGGCGCATCGTCAGGCGGGAGAGGTCCTCCCCGCCCACCCGGACGGTGCCGGAGCTGGGGCGCAGCGCCCGGTAGACGCACCGCAGGGCGGTGGACTTGCCGCTTCCGTTGGGTCCGACCAGGCCCACGACGCGGCCGCTGCCCACCTCCAGGGACAGGTCGCGCACCAGGCTCCTGCCGTCGGTCACCACCGACAGCCCGTCGAGTACGAGATCCATCTCAGCGGCCTCCGAACATGTAGCCCCTGCGGCGCATCAGGACGATGAACACCGGTACGCCGACGAGTGCGGTGATGACGCCCAGCGGCAGTTCGCGCGGGGCCACCAGGGTCCGGGACACCAGGTCGACCCAGACCATGAAGATCGCGCCGGCCAGCGGGGCGACCACGAGCACCCGGGCGTGGACGGCCCCGACGACCATGCGCACCACGTGCGGCATGACCAGGCCGACGAAGGCGATGGCGCCGCTGACGGCGACCATCACGCCCGTCACCAGCGAGACGAGGACGAGCAGGCCCTTGCGGTGCCGGTCGGGGTCGACGCCCAGGCTGGCGGCGGTCTCGTCCCCGAGCGCCAGGACGTCGAGGGCCCGGCCGTACCGGTGGAGCACGACCAGCCCGAACAGGACGACGGCCGACACGACGGGCAGGGCGCCCCAGGTCGCGGCGCCGAAGCCGCCCATCGTCCAGTACAGGACCATGCTCGTCGCCTCGCTGTTGGGCGCGAAGTAGATGATCACGCTCATCACCGCCTGGAACCCGAGCGACATCGCCACCCCCGTCAGGACCAGGCGCAGCGGCGAGAGGGTGCCGCGGCTGGAGGAGGCCGCGTACACCAACAGCGACGCCACCAGCGCGCCGAGGAAGGCGCCGGCCGACACCGCGTAGACGCCCAGTGCCGCCAGGCCGCCGGTGACGGTGACGCCGACGGCGCCGACGGACGCCCCCGAGGAGACGCCGAGGACGAACGGGTCGGCGAGCGCGTTGCGCACCATCGCCTGGATGGCGACGCCGATCGCGCTCAGGCCGGCCCCCACCAGCGCCGCCAGCAGCACCCGCGGCGTGCGGATCTGCCAGACGATCTGGTACGTGGTCACCTCGTCCGCCGTGATGCCCCCGCCGCTGAGGGCCGCCCACAGGTAGTGGGCGGTCCGGCCGGGCGCGATCACGGCGGAGCCCAGGCCGATGGCGACGACGACGGAGACGAGGAGGACCACGAGGAGGAGGGCGCAGACCGCCGCCAGGCCCGTGCGGGAGGCGAGCCGGTCCCGCACGCCCGCGGCGGGGCCGGGGGCCGGGGCGCCGGCCCCCGGGTCGTCGGCCGCGGAGGCGTCGACCGGGGGTGGGGAGATCGCGGGCGGGGGCATGGGGGCCGGCCTTTCGTTTCCAACAACGAGAATCATGTTCAAACAGCGATCCAACATGCTGCCCCGTGCCGCCCGCCACGGCGGACGGGCGGCACGCGCGCCGCCGGTTACCCGGCGCGCGCCGTATCGCGATCCCCCGCGCCCCCTCGGGACACCAGGAGGGCGGCGCCGAGCGCCACGACGACGAGGGCGCCGAAGACGGCGGCGATGCCCGGGTATCCGGCCAGGCCGAGGCCCGCGCCGCCCAGGGCCGCGCCCACGAAGACCCCGAGGCTCTGGCCGGCGGAGTTGAGGCTCAGGGCGGAACCGCGCAGCGGACCGCAGCGCCGCACCAGCAGGCTCACGGCGCAGGCGGCCACCAGCGCGTGGCTCGCCGCGTGGAGCGAGGTCATCGCGAGGGCGAGCGGGAGCCAGTGGGTGAAGTAGAAGCCCACGACCGACACCAGGGCCGCGACCAGGCCGAGCGCGAGCAGCCGCTCGGTGCTGATCCGGGTCCCGTCGGAGTTGGTGAGCCGCCCGGTCAGGAGGTTGCTCACGAAGAACGACGCGCCGCTCAGCGTCCAGACGAGCGCGAAGAGCCCGGGGTCGAGCTGGAACCGGTCGTCGTAGTAGGCCGCCAGATAGGCCAGGTAGCCCATGAACACGGCGGTGCGGAGCAGGGAGACCAGCAGCAGCGGGACCGCCCCGGGCACCGCCCCCAGGGCCTTGAACGACGCGGTGTAGCTCAGGCGCCGCCCGCTCCCGGCGGCCTCGGGTCCCTTCCTGCCGCTCCGCGCGAGGAAGACCGCGGCCAGGAGGACCGAGACCGCGCCCACGGCGACGAGGTCCCCCTCCCACCCCCACAGGAGGGCGGGCAGGGCCACGACCGGCGCGGCGAGCATCGCGGTCATCGACTGGGTGGCGGTGACCAGGGTCGCCGCCCGGCCGGCCGCCTTGCCGGTGCCGAAGCGGTCGGCGGCCGCCGCGGTGAGGGCCGGGTTCAGCACGGCCGTGCTCGCGCCGACCAGCAGGCAGAACACCGCCAGCAGGACGAAGTCCCCGCTCGCGCCCAGCGCCGCCGAGGCGCCGAGGGCGGCGAGCCCGCCCGCGGCCGCCCACTCCTTGCGCACCCGGTCGACGAAGGGGGCGAGCGCCGTGCCGACCAGCAGGGCGGCCAGGCCGCCGAGTCCGCGCAGGCCGCCCATGGCGGCGACGCTGCTGCCGGCCTCCTCCGCGATCGGCACGAGGTAGGTGCTGAAGATGGTGAACGGCAGCAGGCCGACCGCCGAGGCGAGGAGGACCGGCCACAGGGCGCGGGCCATCCTCAGGTCGCCCGGCAGCGGTTCCTCCGCCTGCGGGGCCCCCCGGTCCGTCGCCGGGCTCTCGGTGCCGGCGCTCACGAGCCGTTTCCGTTCGTACGGGCCGGCCCGTCGGCGCGGTAGCGGTACATGTGCGTCGGGTCGGCGCTGAACTGCGAGAAGGGGAAGGGCTCGGCGTTCAGGGCGGTGACCCCGCCGCCCAGGAAGGCGCGGGCGACGGCGCTGCCGGTCTGCGCGTAGACGACCAGGGGGACGCCCTGCTCCCGGCAGTGCTCCAGGATGAGGTCGAAGGTGCCGTTGCTCAGGGTCATGCCGGTGGCGACGACGGCGTCGGCCTCCTTGAGGACCTCGGTCATGTCGTCGCTGACCTGCTCGCCCCACTGGGTGGTGCGCAGGTTCAGGTCGCAGGGGAGGCAGACGCCGCCCCGGTCGCGTATCGCCGCGACCAGGGGGTTGACCACCCCGATGAGCGCCACCTTCGCGCCCGGCTCGATGTCGAGGAGGCCGGCGATGGAGGCGTCGCGGGCCCGGGCGCGGACCTCGGGCGTCCCGGTCGGCAGTGCGACCGGCTCCGCCTCGTCCGCCTCCCGGTGCGGCCGCGTCTGCGAGAGGTACGCGTCGAGGGCGGCGACGCGGACCGGGGTGGAGTCGTGGCGCAGCAGGGTGTCCAGGGCGTGGCCGGAGGCGTTCTCGCAGAAGTCGGGGGCGAGTTCGCCGGCTTCGAAGGAACAGGCGCCGAAGGACCGCCCGACCCTGAGGACGAGGTAGTGGTTGTGGTACGTGACCTGGCTCCCGGCCAGCCGGGTGGTGTGGTAGAGCCAGAACGCGCTGGTGACGGAGAGGTCCTTCGGGTCGGGGCCGTGGGCGCCCGACAGCACGGCGTCGGTCAGTTCCGCGACGGTCCGCGGCGTGGGGTGTGGCATCTCGGGTTCTTTCTTCGGGGTGGTGGGCGGTGCCCTGGGGTTCGGGCCGGCGGGTCCCGGTGGTGGCGGGGCCGGCCGGAGGCGCTCAGCGCCCGGGGGCGGTGTGCAGGTCGGACCAGGACGCGGTCGACCAGGGGTGCCTGACCTCTTCGAGGGAGGTGACCTCGTGCGGCTTCAGGGTGTCGACGTCCCGGGCCTCGGCGTGCTTGGAGTAGGCGTTGTCGACGTAGCGGTGGCCCGTGTCGGCGGCGATGAACACATGGGTGCGGGAGGTGTCCCTGCGGCGTTCCCAGTGGGCGGCGAGGTAGGCGGCGCCGGCCGACAGGCCGGCGAAGACGCCGCTGGCGCGCAGGAGTTCGACGGCGCCGGAGAGCGCGTGGTCGAAGTTGACCCAGTGGATCCGGTCGTAGAGCTCGTGCCGGACGTTGCGGAACTCGATGGCGCTGCCGATCCCGGCGATGATCATGTCCGGGTCCGACACGTGCTCGGCGCCGAAGGTGACGCTGCCGAAGGGCTGCACGCCGACGAGCGAGACGTCCCTGCCCATCTCCCGCAGGTAGGTGGTGAGGGCGCCGGTCGAGGCGCCCGTGCCCACTCCGCCCACCAGGGTCAGGGGCCCTTCGGGGACCTCCCGGTCGATCGTCGCGGCCACGTCGCGGTAGCCGTGGTAGTGGATGCTGTCGTGGTACTGCCGCATCCAGTGGTAGGAGGGGTTCTCCTCCAGGATCTCGGCGATGCGCCGCACCCGGAGCTCCTGGTCGAGACGCAGGTCCTTCGAGGGCCGGACCTGCTCCAGCGTGACGCCGAGGATCTCCAGTTGCGCGCGCAGGGTCCGGTCCACGGTCGTGGACCCCACGATGTGGCACTTCATCCCGTAGCGGTGGCAGGCGAGCGCCAGGGCGTGCGCGTAGATCCCGCTGGAGCTGTCGACGAGCGTGTCACCGGGTTCGATGGCCCCGGTCTCCAGGAGGTGGCGCACCGCTCCCAGGGCCGAGTAGACCTTCATCGTCTCGAACCGCAGGCAGACCAGGTCCGGCTGCAGGGATATGAGGTCCGGTTCCTTGATCGCTTCTGCTACGTGTGCGTACATATCCGTCTTCCCGTCAGGCGGCCGTGCCGCGAAGCTCTTCGATCCGGCCGGCCCGGGCACCGCCCGGGCGCGCGGGCACCGGGGAGCGGCCCGGGGGGCGTCCGCCGCGCGGGGGCGCGGGTGTGCGCGGG
>JAAXOU010000145.1 GCA_012396115.1 Streptomyces somaliensis DSM 40738
CCCGGTGCCCGCCCGCACGACGGCCCGGCGCCGCCGGTCGGTCGGCGTGCCGCCCGCCGGCCCCGGGGCCCGCGCGTCAGTCGAACCAGCGGTCCCGCGCCAGCTCCTCCGTCCGGGACGGGTCCTCCAGCAGCGCCGCCACCTCGAACCGGCGCGGCCACTGCCCCGCCGCCCAGGCCAGCCCCGCCGCCACGCCCTCCAGCGTCGCCGCGTGCAGCGTCCCGTCCGGCGTGATCCGCCAGTCCAGCTCCACCCCGCCGACCACCAGCTCCCCGTGCTCCACGTACGTCGCCGGGGCCGCCGGACCCAGCAGCGCGTGCACCGGCGCCGGGACCTCGTGCTCCTCGCCCCCCGTCGTCACCTCCGCCGCCACGACCTCGCCCAGCCGCCGCACCTGCAGCAGCTCCGCCAGGTCCGCCGCCCGCCCCGGCGCCACCGGCAGCAGCGGCAGCCCGCCCGCCAGCGGCAGCAGGTCCGGCGCGTCCGCGACCACCGCGTCCGCGGCGTCCACCACCCGCACCGCGCCGTCCACCACGGCCCGCAGCTCGTCGGGGAGCGTCACCTGCTCCGGGTCCAGCTCCGCCAGCGCCGAGTACAGCCCGTGCAGCTGCGCGGCCGTCACCTCCCGGTCCGGGTCCGCGAGCCGCCCCAGCAGCTCCGCCGCCCCGCCCGGCTCGTCCAGCAGGGCCGCCACCGACGTGCGGACGCCCAGCGCGCGCAGCACCTGCGCGTCGTCGAAGCCCGTCGTGTCCACCGACTCGTACAGGCCCTCCAGCAGCGGGTCCGCGCCCGCCGCGCGCAGGCCCGCCGGGCGGCGGCCGTCCAGCACCGGGTGGTCGCGCAGCCACCACGCCGTGTAGGGGCGGACCGTCTCCGTCGTCCCGTCCGGCAGCAGCACCCGCACCGGCTGCGTCAGCGCGTCCCGCAGCGGCGGCCGGGACAGCATCGCCAGCGCGCGCGGCCAGGCGCCGTCGTCGACCAGGTCCAGGTCCCGTACGGCGACGACCTCCGTGGCGACCGGCGGCAGGGCGGTCCGCCCCCACCCCCCGTCACCGCCGCCCGGCGTCGACTCCAGCCGGTCCAGCACGTCCTCGCACCACACGTCGACGGCGTCCAGCAGGCCCACGTCGTCCGGCTCGGCGTAGTCGGAGTCGCGCGGCTCCAGCTCGTCCGGGTCGAGGACCACGTCCGACGCCCGTACCAGCGCGAAGTCGGCCAGCACCCCGCACGCCGTGAGCGGCTGCCCACCCCAGCGGGCCGCCAGCTCCCCGTCGCACAACGCCAGCTCGCCCTCCCGCATCACCGACGCGAACGGGCTGCCCGGCAGGACCAGTTCACCGGCCGGGGCGAGTTCCCCGTCCTCGTCCGGTAGCGCCAGCGCGCCCAGCCAGGGCTCGTCGCCCGGCTCCAGGCCCGCGTCCCGCACCAGCGCGAGGACGGTCTCCGCCAGCTCCTCGGCGTCCACGCCGTCCTCGTCCCACACCTCGTCCGCGTCCAGCGACGCCGCGACCGCCGCCCGCACCTGCGGGGTCGTCAGCACCGCGCGGGGGGTCGCCGGGAGGGCGCCCAGCTTCTCCAGGACCGGGTGCGCCGCGTCCGGGTGGGCGATCTTCAGCCCGAGCCGGGCCAGGTCCGCCCGGGTGTCCGGCAGCGGCAGCAGGACCTGCCGGGGGCCGGTCGCCGTGCGGCCGTCCACCAGCGGCACGGGCAGGCCGGTCAGCCGGTCCGGGGCGACGCCCGCCAGCGAGTCGTACAGCCGGTGCCACCACCCCGGGGCCCGCTCCACGCCCGCCAGCCGGTCGATCGCGTCGCCCAGCGACAGCCGCGCCACGCCCAGCGCCCGCAGCTCGGAGCGGCGCTCCAGACCGGCGGGCAGCAGCGTCGGCAGCACCTCCGCCAGCACCCGCACGGTGTCCGCGCCGGCGCCCTCGACGACCTCCGCCTCGAACGGGCGCAGCGCGGGCAGCTCCTCGGACGGTGCCGCCGGGGCGAGGAAGGGGACGCGGGGGAGCAGCTCCAGGACCGCCCCGCGGATCGCGCCGTCCAGGACGCCCTTGCCGAGCGGGCCGGGCACCAGGTCGATCGTGCCGGTGGACACGGGCCGCCACGCCGCGAGCAGCTCGGCGTACGCCTCGGCGGCGCGGGCCACCGTGAAGTCGGTGAGCGGCCCGGGGGCGGGGTGGCGGCGGGTGGAGTCCAGCGGGAACGACGCGATGAGCAGCGCGGGCACGGTCAGCGGCTCGTCGGTCGGCGTCGGCGCGTGCACGACGGGCGCCGTGTCCGGACGCGCGGGAGCGCCCTCCGCGTCGACCGGGACGGCCCAGGTGACCGACCAGTGCGGGCGCAGCCGCTCCTCGACGGGGCGGTCCTCCAGCAGCTCGGGCGGGGTCGTCCCGGTGCGGGTGACGGTCCGCCAGCGGGTGGTGCCGCGCACGGAGTCCTCGACGACCGTGTACTCCCCGTCCCGGCCGCGGGTGAGGGTGCGCGTGCCGGAGGGGGTCTCCACGACGATCTCCGCGAGCCCCGGCAGGGTGAGCAGGAGCGTGTCGCCGACCCCCGCGAGGAGCCGCTCCACCAGGTCCACGGCGGCCGCGTCGCGCAGCGGGAGGACGACCACCGTGTCGTACCCGGCGGGCGGGGCGCCCTCGGCGGGCAGCGGCAGGCGCAGCAGCGGCACGTGGCCGTCGCGGCGGCGCAGCTCGTCGCCGAGGCCGGGGCTGACCCTCGCCGCCTCGGCGGCCATGTCGCGGGCCTCCGCGAGGGACCAGCGCACGCCGCCGTACCGGCCGATGACCGCCGGCTCGTCGCTCACCGCGAGGACCGCGGCGAAACCGACGCCGAACCGGCCGACCGCCCCCTCGTGGCCCTCCCGCTTCGCCGAGGCGCGGAGCGTGGACAGCGACTCGACGCCCGTCGCGTCCAGCGGCGCGCCCGTGTTGGCCGCGGCGAGCACGGCCGGTCCCTCACCGCCGGCCGGGTGCAGGGTGAGCCGGAGGCGGCCCGGCGCGCCGGCGCGGGCGGCGGCGTCGGCGGCGTTCTGCGCCAGCTCCACCACCAGCCGGTCGCGGTAGCCGCCGAGGCTCAGCTCCTCCTCGGCGTTGGCGTCCTCCCGGAACCGCGCGGGCCCGGCGCCCCACGCGTCGAGCACCCCGCGCCGCAGCCGCGCGGTCCCGAACGGATCGGCGCCCTCGCCCGCCGCCGTCGCCCTCACGCTCACGATGTGCTCCGCTCTCTCGACGTACGAACCGGTCTGCGGCCGAAGGTACCGCGCCCTCCCCCGCCGCCCTGAACGGGCGGCTCGGGAGGGGTGTACGGGCTTCCCGCGAGGTTCGCGCAAGCCTTCGGGACCACCCCGCGCCCCGGGGCCGCGCGCCCGTGGGGCGGCGGCGGTACGGCCGACGGGGGCGGGCGGGGCCGGGGCACCCGCCGGGGCCGTCTTCCCGGGGGCTCCGTCCCGGGGGGACCCCGCCGCGGGGGACCCCGTCACGCGGGCGCGGGGCCCCGGGGGCCGGAGGAAGGCGGCCGGGAGGCCCCCGGCCCGTCCGGCGCCGGGGGCTCGGACCGGAGGGCCCCCGCCCGCCGCGCACGCCGAGGGGCCGCGCCCTGACACCACGGCGCGGCCCCGACGCGTACGCGAGCGGCGGTGCCGGCCGGACCGGCCGGGCGCGCTACGAGTGGCCCAGGTCCTCCGACTCCGGGTCCGGGGCCACCGGGACCGAACCGGGGGACGGCGCCGGGTGGAGGGGGAAGGCGTCCGTCGCCACCGAGTCCAGCACGGGCTCCGCGGGGCGCGGGGGCTTCGGCATGACCGCCGCCTCCGAGTGCCCGCCGCACCCGTAGTCCAGCGACACGACCCGCCCGTCCGCGGGCGAGAACTCGTTCGCGCACACCCCGAACGCCTGCCCCAGCGACCCGCCGACCGCCACCAGGAAACCGCAGGACACGCAGGACGCCGGAGCCGCCTGGGCCATCGGCGTCCTCGCCCCGTACGCCTCCGCCCAGCGGTCCGCCGCCACGCGCAGCCCGTACCGGGACAGCACCCGGGCGCGCCGCATCCCGAGCTCCTCCGCGACGGCCGCGATCGTGCCCCGCGACGGCGTGCGCGGGACGAACTCGACGTCCTCCGCCTCGACCCGGTCCGTCAGCTCCTCCGACACCGCGGAGTCCGGCAGCGGCTCGTCCTCGCCGGTGTACCCCGGCTCCAGCCTCGGGTCGTCCGCCTCGGTCGGCAGCAGGTCGCCCGGCCCCAGGTCGCCGGGGCGCAGCCGCTCGCTCCACGGCACCCACTCGGGCGCGAGCAGCGCGTCCGGGCCGGGCAGCAGAACCGTCTCGTCGAGCGTGACGTTCTTCGCGCGCGAGGCCCGGGCGACCGTCACCGCCCAGCGCCAGCCCCGGTACCCGGGCTCGGCGCACTCGAAGAAGTGCGTGACGACCCGGTCCCCCTCGGCCACCGCCTCCACGTACGCGCCGACGACGCCGGGCGCCGCCGCCTCTTCGGCGGCCTCCCGTGCGAGGTCCACCGCCTCGGCGCACAGGCGGTCCAGGGCGGGGGCACGCCGGGCACGGCTTCGCGTCGTCGCAGCACTCACAGGTTCGCTTCTCTCCTACGCCGTCTTGACGGTGCACCGGCCGACGCGCGACTGCACGGGCGGCGGACGGAGCGGACCGGGGGACCGCATCGACGTCCGCGCCCGACGTGCTCGGGCACACCTCACGTCACCCATTCTGCGGGATGCCGAAGAAGTACGCGGCCGAGACCTTTTCCGTCGGTGGCGCGTTACGCACGCTACCCCTTCCGCAGCCCGCCGCCCACACGGCCGCCCCAAGTGACCCGCCGCGAACGGGAGCGGTGGGGCACGATGACGGGGTGGCATCCGCGCGGTGGTCCCGGGAACCGTCGCAGCGCGCCGGCCGGCACGGGCGCGCTGGACGGCTCCGCGCGGCGGCCCGGCACCTCGGCCGCGCCGCCCGCCTGCCGTTCGCCGCCACCGCCCGGGGCGTCCGCCGCGCCACCCGCGCCCAGGGCGCCGGGGAGTCCGGGCTGGGCGAACTGGTCGAACTGCACGCCGTGAACGGCGCGGGCGACGTGATGATCACCGTGGCGCTCGCCTCGACGGTGTTCTTCTCCGTGCCGACCGACGAGGCGCGCGGCCGCGTCGCCCTGTACCTCGCGGTCACGCTCGCCCCGTTCACGCTCCTCGCCCCCGTCGTCGGACCCCTCCTCGACCGCCTGCCGCACGGCCGGCGCGCGGCGATGGCGGGCGCCATGCTCGCCCGCGCGCTCCTCGCGCTCGTCCTGTCGGGCGCGGTCGCCGCGGGCGACCCGGAGCTGTACCCGGCGGCGCTCGGCGTGCTCGTCGCCTCCAGGGCGTACGGCGTGGTCCGCTCCGCCGTCGTCCCGCGGCTGCTGCCGCCCCGCTTCTCCCTGGTGAGGGCGAACTCCCGGGTCACCCTCGCGGGGCTCCTCGCCACCGGCGCGGCCGCGCCCGCCGCGGTCGGGCTGCACCGGATCGGGCCGCAGTGGCCGCTGTACGGGGCGTGCGCGCTGTTCGCGGCCGGCACGTTCCTCGCGTTCACGCTGCCGCACGCGGTGGACTCCGCGAGGGGCGAGCGCGAGGCGCGCATCCTCGCCCACGGCGAGCGCAGACCCGGCCTGCGCACCGTCGGCCCGGCCGTCCTGCACGCCCTCCAGGCCAACGCGGCCCTGCGCGCGCTCTCCGGGTTCCTCGTCTTCTTCCTGGCGTTCCTGCTGCGGGTCCACCCGATCGGCGGGCAGAGCGCCGCCGTCTCCCTCGCCGCCGTCGGCGTGGCGGCCGGCGCGGGCAACGCCTGCGGCACGGCGGTCGGCGCCTGGCTCCGGGACCGCGCCCCCGAGGCGATCATCGCCACGATGCTGGCGCTGGCGCTGGCCGTGACGGTCCTGACGGCGGTCCTCTTCGGCGGGCCGCTCGTCGTCCTGCTGGGCGCCGTCGCGGGGCTGGCGCAGGCCCTGTCCAAGCTGTCCCTCGACGCCCTGATCCAGCGGGACGTGCCCGAGTCCGTCCGCACCTCCGCGTTCGCCCGCTCCGAGACGCTGCTGCAGACGGCGTGGGTGGCCGGCGGTGCCGCCGGCATCGTCCTGCCGCTGGACGGCGGGCTCGGCACGGCCGCGGCGGCGGCCGTCCTCGCCGCCGGTTCCGCCGTCGCCGGCCGAGGCCTCCTGCGCGCGGTGCGGCACGGCGAGGGGGCGTCCCGGGAGCCGCGCGCGGTACGGAATCCCGGGCGCGCGGGGTGAGCGTGCGCGCGCCGCGCGAGCCCCCCATGCGCCCGCGGCGGCCGGGACCGATAACCTTCGGCCCATGACCGTTGCGTTCTTCTCCGGAAAGGCCCGCCGGGCGGGCGTCGCCCTGGGTGCCGCCTCCGCCGGCCTGATCGTCCTCTCCGCCTGCGGCTGGTCCAAGCCGACGCCGATCGCGACCGTGACGGTCGGCTCCGACTCCTACAACACCGAGGCGGCCGAAAACTGCTACGCGGAGGACGGCCTGAAGGAGTCCCGCTTCCAGGAGTGCATCAGCGCCAAGGGCGGCAAGGCCGTCAAGGTCTCCGTGGACGACCGGGTCCGCTTCGGCGTCGACCCGGAGATCGCCGAGAACGGCTGGATGATCTACCTGGACGGCGAGCCCGCCGAGCAGGAGCCGTACACGAAGACGTACCGGACGATCGGCGCGAGCTCCTTCTTCGCCGGCCCGCCGATGGGCGGCCAGGCCCCCAGCAGCATCCGCGTGTCGCTCGTGGAGACGGACCCGAAGACGAAGAAGAAGATCGGCGTCTACCGCTTCCTCCTCGAAAAGGTGTGACCCCGCGCGTCCTGGTCGTGACCGCCGTGGCGGCGGAGGCGCACTCCGCCGCCGGCGGACTCGTCGGCTGCGCCGCCCGCTCCTCCCGGCCGCTGCCGAGCGGCCACACCGTGACGAGCCACCTGCTCACCGGCCACACCCTGGCCCGGTTGACCGGGCCCGCCGCGTCCGCCGTGGACGTCCTCGCGGCCGGGGTCGGACCCGCCGCCGCGGCGGCCGGCACCGCGACCGCGCTGGCCACCGCCCCCTACCCGTACGACCTGGTGATCAGCGCCGGGATCGGCGGGGGGTTCCCGCCGCGCGCCCCGCTGGGGTCCCTCGTCGTCTCCGACCGCATCGTCGCCGCCGACCTGGGCGCCGGCACCCCCGACGGCTACCTGCCGCTGGAGGAGCTGGGCTTCGGCCGCTCCGTCCACACCCCGCCGGCCGCGCTGACCGCCCGCATCGCCAGGGCCGTGCGCGACACCGGCCTGCCCTGCCTGCTCGCGCCCGTCCTGACGGTCTCCACCGCCACCGGCACCGCCGCCCGCACCGCCGAGCTGGCCGCCCGGCACCCGGGGGCCGGGGCGGAGGCCATGGAGGGCTTCGGCGTCGCCGAGGCGGCCGCCGCGCACGGCGTGCCGGCCGTCGAGATCCGCGCCGTCTCCAACACCGTCGGCCCCCGCGACCGCGCCGCCTGGCGGATCGGCGAGGCACTGGACGCCCTGCGGTCGGCGTTCGGGCCGCTCAGCACCCACGTCTTCAGGGAGGAGTGAGGGCCAGTGGTGACGCGCATCGCGTACTCCCCCTGCCCGAACGACACGTTCGTCTTCCACGCGTGGGCGCACGGGCTGGTGCCCGGCGCGCCCGCGCTGGACGTCACCTTCGCCGACGTCGACGTCACCAACGGCATGGCCGAACGCGGCGAGCTGGACGTCCTGAAGGTGTCGTACGCCGTGCTGCCGTGGGTCCTGCACGAGTACGCCCTGCTGCCGTGCGGCGGGGCGCTCGGGCGGGGCTGCGGGCCGCTGGTCCTCGCCCGCGAGCCCGGGGCCGACCTGTCGGGCCGGACCGTCGCCGTACCGGGCGAGCGGTCCACGGCGTACCTGCTGTTCCGGCTCTGGGCGGCGCGGGCCGTGCCCGGCGGGGTCGGGGAGGTCGTGGTGATGCCCTTCCACGAGATCATGCCCGCGGTGCGGGACGGGAAGGTCGACGCGGGGCTCGTCATCCACGAGGCGCGGTTCACCTACCGGGACTACGGACTGCACCGCCTCGCGGACATGGGCGAGCACTGGGAGGCCGCGACCGGGCACCCGATCCCGTTGGGCGCGATCATCGCGAAGCGGTCGCTGGGCGGGGAGGCGCTGCGGGGGCTGGCGGACGCGGCGCGGGAGTCGGTGCGGCGGGCGTGGGCGTCGCCGTCGGCGCCGCTGCCGTACGTGCGGGCGCACGCGCAGGAGATGGACCCCGAGGTGGTGGAGCGCCACATCGGGCTGTACGTGAACGCGTACACCGAGGACCTGGGGCCCGGCGGGTACGAGGCGGTCCGCGCGCTGCTGGCCCGCGCGGCCGCCCACGGCCTGGTGCCCGAGGTCCCCGCGGAGGCCCTGGCCTTCCCGTAGGGCTGGCCCCGCAGGACGGTGCGTCCTGCGGGGCCGGTGGGATTCTGCGGGCGGCGCGGGCCGCGGGGGACGCTCCTGTGGACGTCAGACGTCGAGCTGGTCGGCCACCGCGCGCAGCAGCCCGGCGATCTTCCCGCCGTGCGCCTTGTCGGGGTAGCGCCCCCGCTCCAGCATCGGCGTGATGTTCTCCAGCAGGGTCGTCAGGTCCTGCACGATCGACGCCAGCTCGTCCGGCTTCCGCCGCTGCGCCGCCGCCACCGAGGGGGCCGGTTCGAGGATCGTCACCGACAGCGCCTGGTCGCCCCGCTGCCCGGCGACCACGCCGAACTCCACGCGCTGGCCCGGCTTCAGGCCGTCGACCCCGGCAGGGAGCACCGACGAGTGCACGAAGACGTCACCGCCGTCGTCGCGGGAGAGGAAGCCGAAGCCCTTCTCGTTGTTGAACCACTTGACCTTGCCGGTAGGCACGTCCTCGTCCTCGTCCTCGTACTCGATGGGTCCGCGATGAGCGGCTCAGGGCGTTAAGGCTAATGGTCCCGGTCCCCGTGGCAAGACGTCACCGGGCGGTTCCCCCGGCGGGGAACTACCCTGGCCGGATGCGCAGTGAAACCAACGCGAGCGACACCCTGCCGGGGGACGGCCTCATCCGCGTCGGGGGGGTCCTCTTCGTCATCGGGGCGATCGCCACGCTCGTCACCGTCGCCCCGCTCTTCCTGGGGACGGAGCCGTTTCCCACGATCGTGTACCTCGTGGCGATGCTGATGGGTGTCGGCTTCCTCGTCGCCGCCGCCGGAGTCCTCCGCTCCATCGCGGCCCAGCGGCGTCAGGCCCGGGAGAGCGCGCCCCCCGCGTAGGTCGCCCACCACGCCGGGAACGCCGTCAGGTCGGCCAGGACGACGTCCGCGCCGGCCTCCCGCAGGGCCTCCTCGTCGTACGGCCCCGTCGCCACCGACACGGCCAGCGCGCCGGCCGCGCGGGCGCCGCGTATGTCGCCCAGGTGGTCCCCGACGTACACGCTGGCGCCGTGCTCCCGCAGCGCCTCCGCCTTCGCCTCGGCCCAGAGCCACCCGATCACCGCATCGGGCTCCATGCCGAGGTGCCGCAGGTGCAGTTCGGCGTGCGGCTCGTTCTTCGCCGTGACGACGACGGTCCGTCCGCCGGCCTCGCGGACGGCTTGGATCGCCTCCCTCGCGCCGGGCAGCGCGAGGGTCGGCTCGATGGCGTGCGCGGGGTAGATCTCCCGGTACGCGGCGGCCATCTCCACCACGCGCTCCTCGGGGAACCAGTTGGCGAGTTCGTGCTCGAGCGGCGGGCCGAGACGGGAGACCACCAGATCGGCGTCGATCCACACCCCCGTGCGCGCCGAGAACTCCCGGTACGTCGCGTGGATACCGGGACGGGAGTCGATCAGGGTCATATCGAGGTCGAACCCGACGGTGAGAGGCATGGGGGCATTGTGCCCCGGACCGGAGGACGCGCGTTGCCCGCACCCGGCCCCGCCTGACTGGATCCGGCCGGATTCCGTCCCCGTGCCCCGGGCGGACTGCGCCCCCGTGTCCCGTGCCCTTCGGCCGCCCGCCGCCGGGCGTTCCGGCCGCCGTCGCGCGGGACCGCCGTCGAGCCTCACGGCGCCCCTCCCGTCGGGCCCCGCGCCGGTTTCGCGCCGCTCTTCGCGCCGGGGCTCCCGGATGGCTCCACGGCGGCCCTCGTGCCGGCCTTCGCGGTCGGCGTCCGTCCGGCGTCCCGGCCCCGTCGCCTGCCCTGCGTCCCGGCCCCGTCGCCTGCCCGGCG
>JAAXOU010000146.1 GCA_012396115.1 Streptomyces somaliensis DSM 40738
CCCGGTGGACGGACCGGGGCGCCGGCGGGGGCGGGCGGCCGCCGGGTTACGGCGCCGCGCCCCGCCTCGGGGCGCGCATCAGGGTGGCGTCCGGTTCCGGGAGCCACGCCCCCGGTGGTACGGCGAGCCAGTCCTCCTCGGCGGCCAGGCGGGCGGCGGCGAGGCGCAACGCGTCCAGGCCCGGGTGCTCCAGCCCCCTGCGCCACACCAGCGCCAACGGCGACAGGGGCACGGGATCCACCAGCGGGCGCAGGACCGTGTCCGGCATGGGCGGGAAGTCGACCACGGCCAGGACCGGCGTACGGGTCCTGGCCATGACGCGGCGGAACTCCTCCACGCCGACCGCGAGGGGCGCGGGCGGGGCGACGCGGATCCCGTGCCCGGCGAAGAGCAGCGCGGCCAGGTCGGTCCACTCGCGGGTGCGCGGGTTCCCCGCCCCGGCGTACAGGGCCTGCCCGGCCAGCGCGGCCAGCGGCACCTCGGCGCGGTCGGCGAGCGGGTGGCCGGCGGGCAGGACCACGGCCATCGGCTCGTACCGCACGGGCTGCCAGGCGAGCCGGGCGCGGACCGCCGGGTCGAGGCCGGCGACCCGGCCGAAGGAGGCGTCGAGGCGGCCGGCGAGGATCTCGGCGGCGGCACCGGTCAGTCCGCTTTCGAAGCGGGCCATCAGTTCGCAGTCGGGCGCCAGTGCGCGGGCGCGGTCCAGGACGCGGCCGCCGCTCATGCCCGGCGAGTTGAGGTCCACCAGGAGGGGGCGCGGCCCGGCGCCGGAGAAGGCGCCGACCAGGTCGTCGTACGCGGCGAGGACCGCCTGCGCGTAGGGGCGGAGCCGCTCGCCGTCGGCGGTGAGGGCGACCTGCCGGGTGGTGCGGGCGAACAGCTCGGTGCCGAGCCGCCGCTCCAGGCGCCGGATGTCGCGGCTGAGGGCCTGCTGGGCGACGTACAGGCGGGCGGCGGCGCGGGTGAAGTGCAGTTCCTCGGCCACGGCGGTGAACGCGCGCAGGAGCCGGAGTTCGATGTCGGTGGCCACACCCGAACCTACAACACGGGTGCGTCAATCCGTTCCGAACAGGTGTTGGACCGGCGTCGGGCGGGGCGGTGAGGGTGGGGCATGCCCTCGCACCCGACGAAGCCGGCCTCCCGGCCGCCCGCGGCCTCCGCCGCGCCCGTGCCCGCCTCCGCGCCCGCCGTCCCCACCGGACCCGTCCCCGAGCCCGCCGCCGCGGGACCCGTGCCGACCGCCGGCGGCCCCGTCCCGGCGCCCCGTCCCCGCACCCCGTACGCCCGGCTCTTCACCGCACCCGGCACGCGCGCGTTCACCGCCGGCAGCGTGATCGCGCGCGTCCCGATGGGCATGTTCACCGTCAGCGCGGTCCTCATGATCGCCGGGTCGCGCGGCTCGTACGCCCTGGCCGGCGCCGTCACCGCGACCGGCCTCGCCGCGACGGCGGTCGTGGCGCCGTTCACCGCGCGGCTGGTCGACCGGTACGGGCAGGCCCGCGTCGCCGTCCCCGCCACGGTGCTCGCGGCCCTCGGTTGGCTCGCCCTGCTGCTGTGCGTCCGCCACGACGCGCCGGACTGGACGCTGTTCGCCGCGTACGCCGCGACCGCGACGACCCCCAACACCGGCGGCATGTCCCGTGCCCGCTGGGCCCGCCTGCACCGCGGCGACCCGCGCGCGGCACACACCGCGAACGCCTTCGAGCAGGCCGTGGACGAGCTGTGCTTCATGACCGGCCCGGTGCTCGCCGCGTTCCTGTGCTCGGCGCTGTTCCCGGAGGCGGGCACCCTGGTCGGCGCGGTCCTGCTGCTCGCCGGGACGCTGCTGTTCACGGCGCAGCGCGCGACGGAGCCGCCGGTCGCGCCGCGCGCGGCCGGACGGCGGGCGCGCTCCCCGCTCCGCACGCCGGGGGTGCCCGCGCTGCTGGCGGTGTTCCTGGCGACGGGCGCGGTCTTCGGGTCGATGGAGATCGTGACGCTGGCGTTCGTGGACGGGCCGGAGGCCGGGCCGCTCGTGGCGCTGCAGGCGTTCGGCTCGTTCCTGACGGGTCTCGCGTACGGGTCGGCGCGTCCCGCCGCGGACGTGCGGCGGCGGCTGCTGGTGTGCCTGGCGGCGATGGCGGCCCTGATGTCGCTGCCGCTGCTGGCGGTGTCCGCCACGGATTCGCCGCCCGCCCTGGCGGGGGCGCTGCTGCTGGCGGGGGCGGCGACGGCGCCGACGATGGTGACGGGCATGTCGCTGGTGCAGCGGCTGACCCCCGCCGGGCAGCTGAACGAGGGCATGTCGCTGGCCGTGACGGCCCTGCTGGGCGGGATCTCGGCGGGCGCGGCGGCGGGCGGCTGGCTCGTGGAGCGGGCGGGCGCGGGCACCGCGTACGCCCTGCCGGTGGCGGCGGGGGCCGCGGCGCTGGGCCTGGCGGCGGCGGGCGTCCGGGGCGGGGCTCCCGTAGGCTCCGCAGCATGCTGACGGTGGAGCGACTGAGGGCCGACCACGCGCCCGCCCTGCTGGCCTTCGAGCGGGAGAACCGCGCCTACTTCGCCCGGTCGGTGTCCGACCGGGGGGACGCGTACTTCGCGGAGTTCGCCGACCGGCACCGCGCGCTGCTGGCCGAGCAGGAGGCGGGGCTCGTCCACCTCCACGTCGTCCTGGACGAGGAGGGCGGGCTGGTCGGGCGCGTCAACCTGATCTGCGACGGGCCGAACGCCCCGGAGCTCGGCTACCGGATCGCACGACGGACGGCGGGCCGCGGCGTGGCGACGGCGGCGGTCGCGGAGGTGTGCCGGCTGGCCGCCGAGGCGTACGGCCTGGTGGAGCTGTGGGCGGTCACGACCCCGGACAACGCCGCCTCGCGCAGGGTCCTGGAGCGCAACGCCTTCAGGCTGGTGGGCGAGCAGCCGACCCGGACCGGCCGGCCGGGCCTGCTCCACCACCGCGCCCTGCCCTGAGGCCGGGGCCCCTCGCGCGGGCGCCGGCGGGACGGCGCCCGGGCCGCGGCCCGTACGGGTACGGCGAAGGCCCGGCCGCCTTGGTGGCTGCCGGGCCCTCGCCCACATGGGAAAGTGGAGATGGCGGGAATCGAACCCGCGTCCAACGGTGCGGAACCAGGGCTTCTCCGTGTGCAGTCCGCTTCGCTTTTCTCGGCCCCGGAGATCACGCGGACAAGTCTCCGACGGGCTCAGTCACTGTGTGGTTTCCCTCTACGCCCCGTGACCGGGCCTAGAGGTTGAGTTCCCTAGCTGATGCCAGGATCCGGGTCGGGAACAGCCCCGGGCTGACACTTCGCGAGTCGCTACTCAGGCAGCGAGGGCGAAGGAATCGCGCTTGGTGTTGGCGATTATTGGTTTCGGCCTGTGGTTTACGAGATCATGGCCGCTTCCTCGACACGCTTCCCCTGCTTCGACAGCCGCTGTCGAAACCGATCATCCCCATGTTGATTTTTCAAGCCCCTGGGGGCGCGCCCCCTCGTGTGGGGCAGATGCCATCGTACGGGATCAACGCGGGACGGTGCCAGCGTATTTCCCCCGACGCGTGATCCGCCCCACTTCCCTCACGCCCGCTGGCGGCGGCGGATCGCCGACATGGTCCGCTCGGCCTCGCGCCGGTCCTGCTTCTCCCGCAGCGTCTGCCGCTTGTCGTACTCCTTCTTGCCCCGCGCCAGCGCGACCTCGACCTTGGCCCGGCCGTCCTTGAAGTACAGCGAGAGCGGCACGATCGTGTGCCCCGTCTCCTGCGACTTCGACTCCAGCTTGTCGATCTCCGCGCGGTGCAGCAGCAGCTTCCGCCTGCGCCGGGCGCTGTGGTTGGTCCAGGTGCCCTGGCTGTACTCCGGCACGTGGACGTTGTGCAGCCACGCCTCGTGCCCGTCGATCTGCACGAATCCGTCCACCAGGGAGGCGCGCCCCTGGCGCAGCGACTTCACCTCGGTGCCGGTCAGCACCAGACCGCACTCGTAGGTGTCCAGGATGTGGTAGTCGTGCCGCGCCTTCTTGTTCTGCGCGATCAGCTTGCGCCCTTTTTCCTTAGCCATAGTGCCGTCATTTTCGCACTACGCGCCCGTCCCGAGGCCACTTAATACCGTGCGGGCCCGCTCCTCGGCGCGGATCGGCGCCGGGACGTCCGGGACGATGCCGCGCCCGTCGACCCGCGCGCCCGCCGGGGTGCGGTAGTGGCCGACGGTCAGCTCGGCGACCGAACCGCCGGGGAGGCTGCTGGGCATCTGCACGGAGCCCTTGCCGAAGGTGCGGG
This sequence comes from Streptomyces somaliensis DSM 40738, assembly GCA_012396115.1. Lineage (GTDB taxonomy): Bacteria > Actinomycetota > Actinomycetes > Streptomycetales > Streptomycetaceae > Streptomyces > Streptomyces somaliensis. The sequence continues at coordinate 4,247 of JAAXOU010000146.1, forward strand.
CCCCCACGGTGACGGCCCGCCCCCGGTCCTTGAGCGCCCCGGTCAGCAGTTCGGCGGCGCTCGTGGTGCCGCCGTCGATCAGCGCGACCAGGGGTCTTTCGGTGTCGCCGCCCGGCTCGGCGTACAGGGCCCTCTCCTCGCCGTGCACGTCGTAGGTGGCGACCAGTCCCCCGTCGAGGAAGGCGGACGCGGCGACGACCGCCTCGGTGACCAGCCCGCCGCCGTTGCCCCGCAGGTCCAGCAGCACCCCGGCGCCGTCGGGGGCGCGGTCCACGGCCCTGCGCACCTGGTCGCCGCTGCCCCGGGTGAAGGCGCTGATCCGGATCAGCACCGCGTCGCCGACCCGACGCACGGTGACCGCCTCGACGGCGAGCCGGGCGCGGCGCAGCGTCAGCGTCCAGGCGCGCGCTCCCCGCTGGACGCCGAGGACGACCGCGGAACCGGCCTCGGCGCGCGCACCGCCGCCCCCGTCCGCGCCGTCCCCGCGCAGCAGGGCGACCACCTCGGCGGCGGCGCACCCCCGCACGGACCGGCCGTCGACCGTGCGGAGCCGGTCGCCGGGCCTGAGCCCGGCCCGCTCCGCGGGGCCGCCGCGCTGCACGCGGGCCACCTCGACGTGCCCGTCGGCGGTGCGGCGCGCCCACAGGCCGACACCCGTGTACGCGCCGTCGAGGGCGCGCCGGAAGTCCTCGTACTCGCCGCGGTCGTAGACGACGCCCCACCGGTCGCCGCTGCGGCTGACGACCTCCTCGGCGGCCTGCGCGACGGGCTTGCCGTCGGCGGCGGCCTCGACGGCGGCGCGGAACACCTGGTCCCGCACCGCGCCCGCCCGGGAGAGGGGGGCGGCCGGGGGGCCGCTGCGGGCCGCCCTCGGCGGGGTGGCGTCGCGCGGCAGGCAGTCGGTGACGGCGGCCGTCGCGAGGACGGTCGCGAACAGCACGGTCAGGGCGGCCCCGCGTCCGATGCGGCGGGGCCGGAGCGAGGACTCTGGACCCGGCAGCGACATGGCGCCCACTCTAGGACAAGCGGGAGGCGCCGCACGGGGGTTGGCCGTACGGCAACAGAGGGGTACTTGTCACACCTTCAGGTACTTGCGCAGCGCCACGGCGGCCGCCAAGGACGGCATCAGCAGGCCGATGACGAGGACCAGCGGAAGGACCGAGAACACCGCGTCCCAGCCGATGAACTGCACCAGCGGCATCTGCTCCGCCAGCGACAGGCCCGCGTCGATCAGGAAGTACCGGCCCACCAGCAGCAGCACGCAGGCGACCAGCCCGCCGAGCAGGCCGGCGAAGGCGGCCTCCATGATGAACGGCATCTGGATGTAGAAGCTGGACGCGCCGACCAGCCTCATGATGCCGGTCTCGCGGCGGCGGCTGAACGCCGAGACGCGCACCGTGTTGACGATCAGCATCAGCGCGATCAGCAGCATCAGGCCCATGACGACGAGGGCGGCGACGTTCATGCCGCGCATCATGTTGAAGAGGTTCTCCAGGATGCCGCGCTGGTCCTGCACCGAGTGGACACCGGACCGGCCCGAGAAGGCGGTGGCGACGACCTCGTACTTCTCCGGGTTCTTCAGCTTGACCCGGAAGGACTCCTGCATCTGGTCGGGCGTGATGACGCTGGCGATGGCGGTGTCGCCGTACTGCTCCCGGTAGTGCCGGTACGCCTCCTCCGCCGTCTCGTGGTGCACGGTCTCCACGATGTCGAGCTTCTTGAGGTCCGTCTCGATCTGCTCCTTCTGCTGGGCGGTCACGGCGCCCTTGGAGCAGGTCTCGGCCGTCTCCGCGTCGTTCTTGTTGCAGAGGTAGATGGTGACGTTGACCTTGTCGTACCAGAAGTCCTTCATCGCGTTGACCTGCTGGCCCATGAGCACCGCGCCGCCGAACAGCGCCAGCGACAGGGCCACGGAGACGATGACCGCGAAGGTCATCGTGAGATTGCGACGGAGGCCGACACCGATCTCCGAGAGTACGAACTGGGCGCGCATCGCGTGCGTAGAGCCTTTCCTTGCCGTGCCTGAAGCCTGCTGCCACTGCCCGCCGGCCGGTCAGTGCTGGTAGCCGTAGACGCCGCGGGCCTGGTCGCGGACGAGGCGGCCCTTCTCCAGCTCGATGACGCGCTTGCGCATCTGGTCGACGATGTTCTGGTCGTGCGTCGCCATGACGACGGTGGTACCCGTGCGGTTGATCTTGTCGAGGAGCTTCATGATGCCCACCGACGTCTGCGGGTCGAGGTTTCCGGTCGGCTCGTCGGCGATCAGCAGCATCGGCCGGTTGACGAACGCGCGCGCGATGGCCACGCGCTGCTGCTCACCGCCGGACAGCTCGCCCGGCATCCGGTCCTCCTTGCCCGCGAGGCCGACCAGGCCCAGGACCTGCGGTACGGACTTGCGGATCTCCCCCCGGGACTTGCCGATGACCTCCTGCGCGAAGGCCACGTTCTGCGCGACCGTCTTGTTCGGCAGCAGCCGGAAGTCCTGGAACACCGTGCCCAGTTGGCGGCGCATGTGGGGCACCTTCCAGTTGGACAGCCGGGCGAGGTCCTTGCCGAGGACGTGCACCGTGCCCGTGCTGGCGCGCTCCTCGCGCAGGAGCAGCCGCAGGAAGGTGGACTTGCCCGAGCCGGAGGACCCGACCAGGAAGACGAACTCGCCCTTCTCGATCTCCAGGGAGACGTCCCTGAGCGCGGGCTGGTTCTGCTTCGGGTAGGACTTGGAGACGTTGTCGAATCGGATCACGGGTGCACCCACGGTCGGCCGGGAGGAGTAGGTGAGCGTGACCATACGCGAACCGGGATGTCCCGTGCAGACACCGGACGGGCTTGTCCGGTTTGTCGGTGTTGTGGGGCTGTGGTAAGCGGCCCTTCCCGGCCGGGGTCCGGCGGGACGCGCCCAAAGTCGTGAGACCTGGCACAGTGGGGAGGGGAACGGACGCGTTTCCCTGAGCGTTGTGTGGAGAGAACCGGTTGGACGACCGCGGTCCGGCGGCTCCGCCGCGCGGGAGGAGGAGAGCGCATGACCTATGACCGATTGGTGTGCGCCAGCTGCGCCGCGCCCGTGAGCGAGGGCCGCTGCCCCGTCTGCCGGGCGAACCGCGAGCGCATGCAGCAGAACTCCTGGAGCGCTCTGAGCCCGTCGGCGCTGCTGGCGCTGTTCCTGCTCCTGGCGGCGATGGCTGCGGCACTGGTGGTGGCGCACCAGCCCGCGTAGCGACCGGTGGGGCGCACGGCGCGGGACGTACGGAAGGGCCCGGTCACCTTGGGTGACCGGGCCCCTTCCGCGTACCCGGTCACCCGGGCACGGGGGTCGCTCAGGCGGCGGTACGACCGCCGACCAGGCGCGGCAGCAGGCGGAAGCCGATGCCACCGGCGATCATCGTCGCGGCGCCGAGGAGGAGGAACGAGGTCTCGGCGGCGCCGGTCTCCGCCAGCTCCTCCTTGGCCTCGCCCTGCTGCACCGGCTGCGAGCCGACGTTGTTGGTGTCGGGGTTGTTGGTGTCGGCGCACTCGACGCCGTCGGGGGTCACGGTGCAGGGGTCGGTGCCGCCGCCGGTCGTGCTGGAACCGCCGGTGGAGACGGTGCCGCCGCCGGTGGAGGCGGGGTCCTCACCACCCGGGGTACCGGTCGAACCGCCGGTCGTGGACGCGCCACCGGTGGAGGAGGCACCGCCGGTCGTGGAGGCACCGCCGGTGGAGGAGCCGCCGCCGGTGGAGGAACCACCGCCGGTCACGGACGCGCCACCGCTCGTGGACGCCCCACCGGTCGAAGAGTCACCACCGGTCGAAGAGCCGCCGCCGGTGGAGGAACCACCGCCGGTCACGGACGCACCGCCACTCGTGGACGCCCCACCGGTCGAAGAGTCACCACCGGTCGAGGAGTCACCACCGCCGATGGACACGCTGCCGCCGATGGACACGCCGCCGCTGACGGACGTGCCGCCGCTGGAGTCGGTGCCGCCGCTGGTGGACGCGCCACCGCTGGAGGAGTCGCCGCCGCCGTTGCAGGTGGGGTCGAGCGGGGAGCACGCCCCGTCGAAGCCGAGTCCGATGCCGGTCGCCTGAGCGGCGCCGGCCGCGGTCAGGGACGCGCCCGCGGCGATCACCGCGCCGGCGGCTATACGCGCGACCCTGACCCGCATCTTCTTGGTCATAAAGCTGCTACCCCCAGTAGCCGTTCTCGTCAGGTGGAGCAGCGCACCGGAGCCAGGACGGGAGGGCCGTGACGTCGTCGGGCCGGCCCCCGTTCGCACGCGCCCCGGTATTCCGCGCATGCCGCGCCCCACACTTTCGGCTTTTCGGGGGAGCGTCAAGGACGTTCTGCGGCTTAGGGATTGGAAACCCGCGGTTTGCCTGCTATGCGGGCACGCAACTGTGACAGAAACGCGAAGTACCGCGCTGACCAGCCAGATTACCTTGTCGACAAAGCGCCGGCACCGGTGCGGCGCCCGGCCGCCGCCGGATCCCGCCCGGGGCGCGGTCGCGGCGCCTTCGCCCGGAGCACGGCGGCGGCGCCGGCTCCGAGGGGCGCGCCGCCCCCTGCGGGCGGACCCGCTACTTCCCCTGCTCCTGCTGCTTGCGCCAGCGGATGCCCGCCTCCAGGAAGGCGTCGATCTCACCGTCGAGGACGGCCTGCGGGTTGCCGACCTCGTGCTCGGTGCGGAGGTCCTTCACCATCTGGTACGGGTGCAGGACGTAGGAGCGCATCTGGTTGCCCCAGGAGCTGCCGCCGTCACCCTTGAGGGCGTCCATCTTGGCGCGCTCCTCCTGGCGTTGGCGCTCCAGGAGGCGGGCCTGCAGGACGCGCATCGCGGACGCCTTGTTCTGGATCTGCGACTTCTCGTTCTGGCAGGAGACGACCACGCCCGTCGGGATGTGCGTGATGCGGACCGCGGAGTCCGTCGTGTTGACGGACTGGCCGCCGGGGCCGGACGACCGGTACACGTCGATGCGGAGCTCGTTCTCCGGGATCTCGATGGAGTCGGTCTGCTCGACGACCGGCAGCACCTCGACGCCCGCGAAGGACGTCTGGCGGCGACCCTGGTTGTCGAACGGGGAGATGCGGACCAGGCGGTGCGTGCCCTGCTCGACGGAGAGCGTGCCGTACGCGTACGGGGCGTGGACCACGAACGTGGTCGACTTGATGCCGGCCTCCTCCGCGTACGACGTCTCGTAGATCTCCGTCTTGTAGTCGTGCCGCTCGGCCCAGCGGAGGTACATGCGCTGCAGGCGCTCGGCGAAGTCGGAGGCGTCGACGCCGCCGGCCTCGGCGCGGATGGTGACGAGGGCCTCGCGCTCGTCGTACTCCCCGGACAGGAGCGTGCGGACCTCCATCTCGTCGAGGGCCTTGCGGACCTCGGCGAGCTCGGCCTCCGCCTCGGCGAGGGCGTCCGGGTCGTCCTCGGCCTCGGCGAGCTCGAACAGCACCGCGAGGTCGTCGATCCGGCCGCGCAGGGTCTCCGCCTTGCGCACCTCGGCCTGGAGGTGCGACAACCTGCTGGTGATCTTCTGTGCCGCCTCGGGGTCGTCCCACAGGGACGGCGCGGCCGCCTGCTCCTCGAGCACGGCGATGTCTGCCCTCATCTTGTCGAGGTCGAGGACCGCCTCGATGGACCCCATGGTCGAGGTGAGGGACTTCAGCTCTTCGGATACGTCGACGACTGCCACGGGTCCAGCCTAACGGCTGGCCGCGGCGGCCCCCTCCCCCGAGGGCGGCGGGCCGCTCCCCGGGGGTGCCGCGCGCCTGCTCAGGGCCGGATGGGGGCGGTTTCCCGGGTCGTGTCCGGGGCCGTGTCCGGGGCGGTCTCGGGGGCGGACTGCCGGGAGTCCCGGGGCGGCGCCTCGGCGTCGTCACCGCCGACCGCGAGCCAGCCGCCGACGCCCGCCGCGGCGGCC
>JAAXOU010000147.1 GCA_012396115.1 Streptomyces somaliensis DSM 40738
ACCTCGGCGTCGCCCCCGCCCCGGCGTGAGGGCCGCCGGCGGGGGAGGGCGCCCGGCGTCCGCCCGTGCGGCCCGGCTCCCCGCGGCCCCGCCGCGGGAGGGGCCCGGACCGGGTGGAGGGGGTCGCGCCCGGCCGGGGCAACGCCGGGAGGGACAGGGGCCCGAGCCTCTTCGGAACCTGGTCCGCAAGACGCGCACGAGGGGCGCCCGGCACCGTGCCGGACGCCCCTCACCTGCGGGTGGCTGCGCTCACAACCGGATGATCGCCTCCAGCGGGACGCCCCTCAGCACGGGCTCCAGGCGGGCGCGGCCGCCGAGGAAACCCAGCTCCATGAGGACGGCCACACCGGCGACCTCGGCGCCCGCCCGGCGGATGAGTTCCAGCGACGCCTCGGCGGTGCCTCCGGTGGCCAGGACGTCGTCGATGACCAGGACCCGGTCGCCCGGCGCCAGGTCCTCGGCGTGGACCTCTATCTCGGCCGCGCCGTACTCCAGCTCGTACGCCTGCCGGAGCGTGGCGCCGGGCAGTTTGCCGGCCTTGCGGATCGGGACGAACCCGACCCCCGCGCGGACCGCGACGGGCGCGGCGAGGATGAACCCGCGCGCCTCCAGGCCGACGATCTTCGTCGCGCCGGAGCGTCCGCACAGCTCGGTGAGGACGCCGGTGAGGACGCCGAACGCCTCCGGATCCGCCAGCAGCGGTGTGATGTCCTTGAAGACCACACCGGGCTCGGGGTGGTCGGGGACGTCCCGGATGCGGCTGAGCAGCAGCTCGCGGACGGCGGCCGGCGTCACCGCCGGTTCCCCGCGGAACGGCCGCGGCGGCCGCGCGGGCCGACGACTCCGGCCGCGGCGGCGCCCTGCGGCACCTCGGTGAAGGCGTCGCCGTCCCGGCCGGAGCCGTCCTTGGACGCGGCGGCCCGCTTGGCGAGGACGCGCCGGCGCAGCGCCTTCATCTGCGGGTCGCGCTCCTTGAGGTCCGCGACGAGCGGCGTGGCGATGAAGATCGAGGAGTACGCGCCGGCGGCCAGGCCGACGAAGAGCGACAGCGAGATGTCGTTGAGCATGCCCGCGCCGAGGAAACCGCCGCCGATGAACAGCAGGCCCGCGACCGGCAGGAGCGCCACGACGGTGGTGTTGATCGAGCGGACCAGCGTGCCGTTGAGGCTGCGGTTGGCGATCTCGCTGTACGTGTAGCGGGTCTGCTTGGTGATGTCCTTCGAGCTCTCCTTCAGGCCGTCGAAGACGACGACGGTGTCGTAGAGGGAGTAGCCGAGGATGGTGAGCAGGCCGATCACGGTGCCCGGCGTGACCTCGAAGCCGACGAGCGCGTACACGCCGACGGTGATGGTGAGGTCGTGGACGAGGGCGATGAGCGCGGCGACCGCCATGCGCCACTCGAAGGCGATGGCCAGGTAGATCACGACGAGGATCATGAAGACGCCGAGGCCGGTCCACGCCTTGTTGGCGATCTGCTCGCCCCAGCTGGGGCCGACCAGCTCGGCGGTGATGTCCTTCACCGGCACGCCGATGCCGGCGGCGACCTCGTCCTTGAGGGAGTTGGCCGCCTCGGTGTCCAGGTCGGAGACCTGGATGCGCAGGCCGCCCGTGCCGAGTTCCTGGACGATCGCGTCGTGCCCGGCGGCCTCCTCGGTGATCTCCTCCGCCCTGGAGGCGGACACGGTGGTCTCGGGCGTCGTGTAGACGGCGCCGCCCTTGAACTCGATGCCCATGTTGAGGCCGCGCACGCCCAGGCCGACGATGGCGGTGATCGTGATCAGGATCGAGACGCCGTACCAGAGCATCCGCTTGGCGACGAAGTCGTAGCCGACCTCACCGCGGTAGAGACGGGCGCCGAGATTTCCGAGTCGCGACATCTCACGCCTCCTTCGGTTCGGTCGGGACGGAGACGCGGCGGGTGCGGCGCAGGGGCGGCTGGGCGCCGAGCCGCTTGGGGTCCAGGCCGGACCACGGGTGCTGGTTGCCGAAGAACCGGCCGCGGGCCAGGAGCGTCATCAGCGGCTTGGTGAAGAAGAACACCACGACGACGTCGAGGAGCGTGGTCAGGCCGAGGGTGAACGCGAAGCCCTGCACCTTGCCGACGGTGACGACGAACAGCACGGCGGCGGCCAGGAACGACACGAAGTCGGAGACGAGGATCGTGCGGCGGGCGCGCGGCCAGCCGCGCTCGACGGCCGGGCGCAGGGTGCGGCCCTCGCGGATCTCGTCGCGGATGCGCTCGAAGTACACGATGAACGAGTCGGCGGTGATGCCGATCGCGACGATCGCGCCGCAGACGGCGGGCAGGTTCAGCGCGAAGCCGATGGCCGGACCGAGCAGCGACATGATCGTGTACGTGAGGAGGGCGGAGACGCCCAGCGACAGGATCGCGATGAGCGACAGGCCGCGGTAGTAGACCACCAGGTAGAGCACGACCAGGGCGAGGCCGATCGCACCGGCGATCAGGCCGGCGCGCAGCTGCTCGTCGCCGAGGGCGGCGGTGACGGTGGTGACGGACTGCTCCTCGAAGGAGAGCGGCAGCGCGCCGTAGGAGAGCATGTTGCCGAGGTCCTGCGCCGACTTCTGGTCGAAGCTGCCGGTGATCTCCGCCTGCCCGCCGGGGATGGCGGAGCTCACCGACGGGGCGGAGACGACCTCGCCGTCGAGGACGATCGCGAACTGGTTCTGCGGTGAGGCCTGCGCGGCGAGCCGGCCGGTGATCTCGGCGAACTTCTTGGCGCCCTTGTCGTTGAACTCGAGCTGCACCTTCCAGATGCCGCGCTCGGGGTCGAGGGCGCCCCTGGCGTCGTCCACGTCCTTGCCGTCCACGTCGGCGGGGCCCAGCAGGTACTTCTCCCACACGCCGCCGTTCTGGCCGCAGGCGACGGTCGCCTCGGTGGGCTTGGCGCCCTTGACGGAGGCGCGCTGCTTGGGGTCGGAGCAGTCGAGCGCGGCGAACCTGGCCTGGAGGCCGGCGTCCGCGCCCGGGTCGGTGCTCGGGGGGACCGCGGGGGCGGGCAGCCGGGAGCCGCCGGGGCTCGGCGCGGCGGACGGGCCGCCGGAGGCGCCGGGGCTCGGGGCCTTCCTCAGCGCGTCGGTGAGGGCGCGGCCCTGCGTGGTGGGGCTCGCCGAGGGGCCGGTGACCTCGGGGCCCTTCGTGGCGGAGGCCGAGGGCTTCGGCGACGGGGCGGCGGAGGGGCTCGCGGAGGGCGCCGGCTTCGCGGGCTCGCTCACCGCGACGGACCTCACCGGGCGGAAGTACAGCTGGGCGGTCGTGCCCACCTGCTGGCGCGCCTGCTCCTCGTCGGTCCCCTTGGGGATGTTGACGATGATGTTCTCGGTGCCCTGCTTCTGGACCTCGGCCTCCTGGACGCCGAGACCGTTGACGCGGCGCTCGATGATGCCGATCGCCGTGTTCATGTTGGTCTCGTTGACGGCGTCCTCCCTGCCGGGCTCCGCCTTCGCCTTGAGCGTGATGGTCGTGCCGCCCGCGAGGTCGATCCCGAGGCGCGGCGTGGTGTGACCGGACCAGAACATGCCCCCGGTGAGCGCGGCCATCGCGATCAGGATGAGTGCCAGGGCGCGCCCCGGCCTCCCCTGGCCCCCCGACGGCCTCCTGCCCTTCTTCGGTGCTGCCACCTTGTCGTATCTCCCTGTCCAACCGCTCGGCGCCGGGTGTGCGCGGGCGGCCACGAAGTGTGCGTGGGGACCTGCCCCCGCAGATGCAGATGTGACGCGGACCCGGGGCCTGCGGACGCCGCGGGCGCCGGAGGTCCCCGTGTGCGGCTACTTCGCGTCGGCCTCGCCGTCGGCGTCGCCGGCCCTGGGTGCGGCGTCGTCCGCGTCGGCCTTCTTGGTGAGGTCCGGCTTCCCGGTGTCCGCGGAGCCGGCGGTGGGCCCGACGAGCGAGGAGGCGTCGTCCGGCACGGCCGGGGCGCCGGGCGTCGCGTCGCCGTCGGAGCCGGTGTCGCCGTGGACGATGCGGTTGTACTCCTCGTCCTCGAGGACGGCGCCGATCGCGTTCTTCGCGTAGACGGCGTGGACGCCCGGCGCGACCTCCAGGAGGACCGTGTCGTCGGCGACCTCCTTGACGGTGGCGTACATCCCCCCGATCGTCCGCACGCCGGTGCCTGGCTGCATCTGGTTGCGCATCTCCACGGCCTGCTGCTGCTTCTTCTTCGCGGAACGGGTCAGCAGGAACATGGCCCCGATCAGCACAATGAAGGGGAGGAGGGTCACGATATCCACGGGACGGAATTCCTTCGCACGACCGCGCTGGTGAGCGGCCTGATCTACGGGGGGTGGGCATGCCGCCCGAAGGGGCGGCATCGGCGGAGTCTAAGCGAGTCCGCATCGATGGAACAACGCCCAGCATCCCACCGTGGTTCCTGCCCCGGCGAGCCCCCGCGCCGTCACGCGTCGAAGAGGCCCCCCTGTCCGGACCCGGCCCCCGTGGCCTGCGGCGGTACGAGTCCGAGGTGGGACCAGGCGGCCGGTGTCGCGACGCGGCCCCGCGGCGTCCGGGCGAGCAGCCCCTCCCGTACGAGGAAGGGCTCCGCGACCTCCTCGACGGTCTCGCGCTCCTCCCCCACCGCCACGGCGAGCGTCGACAGGCCGACCGGCCCGCCGCCGAACAGCTTCAGCAGGGCCTCCAGCACGGCGCGGTCGAGGCGGTCCAGGCCCCGGGCGTCGACCTCGTAGACGGCGAGGGCGGTCGCCGCGATCTCCCGCGTGACCACCCCGTCGGCCTTGACCTGGGCGTAGTCGCGGACGCGGCGCAGGAGCCGGTTGGCGATGCGGGGCGTGCCGCGGGAGCGGCCGGCGATCTCGGCGGCGCCCTCGGGGTCGATCTCCACGTCGAGGAGGCGGGCGGAGCGGTGGACGACGCGCTCCAGCTCGGCGGGGGCGTAGAACTCCATGTGCGCGGTGAAGCCGAAGCGGTCGCGCAGCGGCGGCGGCAGGAGGCCCGCCCGCGTGGTGGCGCCGACCAGGGTGAACGGCGGCAGTTCGAGGGGGATCGCGGTGGCTCCGGGGCCCTTGCCGACGATCACGTCGACGCGGAAGTCCTCCATGGCCATGTACAGCATCTCCTCGGCGGGCCGGGACATGCGGTGGATCTCGTCGAGGAAGAGGACCTCGCCCTCCTGGAGGGAGGAGAGGATCGCGGCGAGGTCGCCGGCGTGCTGGATGGCGGGGCCGGAGGTGATCCGGATGGGGGCGCCCATCTCCGCCGCGATGATCATGGAGAGCGTGGTCTTGCCGAGGCCGGGCGCGCCGGAGAGCAGGACGTGGTCGGCGGTGGCGCCGCGGGCCCGGGCGGCCCTGAGGACGAGGTCGAGCTGCTCGCGGACCTTCTCCTGGCCGATGAACTCCTCCAGCTCCTTGGGACGCAGCGCGGCCTCGACGGCCTGGTCGTCGCGGTCGGCGACGGACCCCACCAGCCGCTCCGCGGCGGGGCCGACAGGCCGCCCGGGGGCGGTCGCGTCGGTCGTCTCGTCCCAGTTCACCGAACGTCTCCTCGCGGGGTGGGGGTGGCCGGGCCCGGTCAGCGGGCGCGGTTGAGGGTCTGCAGGGCCGCCTTCAGCAGCGGGCCGATCGGCGGCTCGCCGCCGGCGGCCTCGGCCTGCGGGGCGACCGCGGCGACCGCGTCGTCGGCCTCGCGGGCGGCGTAGCCCAGTCCGACGAGCGCGGCGTGGAGCTGGTCGCGCCAGCCCGCCGGGCCGGAGGCGGCGGGCCGGGCCGGGCCGGCCGGGGAGCCGAGCCGGTCCTTCAGCTCCAGCAGGAGCTTCTGGGCCCCCTTCCGGCCGATGCCGGGAACCGCCGTGAGGGCCTTCTCGTCGCCGGAGGCGACGGCGGCGCGCAGGGCGTCGGGGGTGTGAACGGCGAGCATGGCCTGGGCGAGGCGGGGGCCGACGCCGCTGGCGGTCTGGAGCAGTTCGAAGACCTGCCGCTCGTCGTCGTCGGCGAAGCCGTACAGCGTGAGGGAGTCCTCGCGGACGACCAGCGAGGTGTGCAGCCGGGCCTGCTGCCCGACCCTCAGCGCGGAGAGGGTGTGCGGCGTGCACTGGACGGCCATGCCGACGCCGCCGACCTCGACGACGGCGGTGGTCGGGGCGAGGGCGGCGACCGGGCCGGTCACGTAGGCGATCATGCGGTTCGGCCTTTCGAGGCGTGCTGTGCGGCGACCGCCCGCTGGAGGCGGTTCTGCGCGGGGGCGCGCCAGATGTGGCAGATGGCGAGGGCGAGGGCGTCGGCGGCGTCGGCGGGCCTGGGCGGGGCGGCGAGCCGGAGGAGGCGGGTCACCATGGCGGCGACCTGCGCCTTGTCGGCGCGACCGCTGCCGGTCACGGCGGCCTTGACCTCGCTGGGGGTGTGCAGGGCGACCGGGAGTCCCCGGCGGGAGGCGCAGAGCACGGCGACCGCGCTGGCCTGGGCCGTGCCCATCACCGTACGGACGTTGTGCTGGCTGAACACGCGCTCCACGGCGACCAGGTCGGGCCGGTGCTCGTCGAGCCACTCCTCCACGCCGCGCTCGATGGCGACGAGCCGGGGACCGATGTCGGCGTCGGCCGGCGTGCGGACGACGCCGACGCCGAGCATGGTCAGCGGACGTCCCGCGACCCCCTCGACGACGCCGATCCCGCAGCGGGTCAGGCCCGGGTCCACACCGAGCACGCGCACGCGGCCTCCTTCGCTCTCTTCCGGCCACCTCCGGGTGGTACCCCCGGTTCCCGCAGGCTATCGGCCGGCACCGACAACGCGACGGGCCGACGGGGCGGCCCCGTCGGCCCGTCGCGTCGGGCGGCCTCGCCGCGGTTCAGGCGTCGACCTTCGCCATGACGTCGTCGGAGACGTCGAAGTTGGCGAAGACGTTCTGCACGTCGTCGCTGTCCTCCAGCGCGTCGATCAGCTTGAAGATCCTGCGGGCGCCCTCCTCGTCCAGCTCGACCTGCATGGTCGGGACGAAGCTGGCCTCCGCCGACTCGTAGTCGACGCCGGCCTCCTGGAGGGCGGTGCGGACCGCGACCAGGTCGGTCGCCTCGCTGATCACCTCGAAGGTCTCCCCGAGGTCGTTGACCTCCTCCGCACCCGCGTCGAGGACCGCGCCCAGCACGTCGTCCTCGGTCAGGTCCCCCTTGGGGACGATCACGACGCCCTTGCGGTGGAAGAGGTACGACACGGAGCCCGGGTCGGCCATCGAGCCGCCGTTGCGGGTCATGGCGACGCGGACGTCGGAGGCGGCGCGGTTGCGGTTGTCGGTGAGGCACTCGACGAGCACCGCGACGCCGTTCGGGCCGTAGCCCTCGTACATGATCGTCTCGTAGTCGGCGCCACCGGCCTCCTGGCCGGATCCGCGCTTGACCGCGGAGTCGATGTTCTTGTTCGGGACCGACTGCTTCTTGGCCTTCTGGATGGCGTCGTAGAGCGTGGGGTTGCCGTCGGGGTCGCCGCCGCCCGTGCGGGCCGCGACCTCGATGTTCTTGATCAGCTTCGCGAAGAGCTTGCCGCGCTTGGCGTCGATCACGGCCTTCTTGTGCTTCGTCGTAGCCCATTTAGAGTGGCCGGACATCTGCCTGTCTCCTTCGCGTAACCGAACTCAGAACGAACCCGGGAGATCCTACCGGGATCTCATCCGCCGGCGGCGCGCACCATGTCGACGAAGAGGGCGTGCACGCGGTGGTCGCCGGTCAGTTCCGGGTGGAACGACGTGGCGAGCGCGTTGCCCTGCCGTACGGCGACGACGTGGCCGTCGTGCTCGGCGAGGACCTCGACCGCGGCGCCGACGGACTCGACCCACGGGGCGCGGATGAAGACGCCCTCCACGGGGCCGCCCTCGATCCCGGCGACGTCGACGCCCGCCTCGAAGGACTCGTTCTGCCGGCCGAAGGCGTTGCGGCGGACGACCATGTCGATGCCGCCCAGGGGTTCCTGGCCCGACCGGGGGTCGAGGATCTCGTCGGCGAGCATGATGAGCCCGGCGCAGGTCCCGTAGACGGGCGTGCCGGCCGCGATGCGCTCGCGCAGCGGCCCCGTCATCCCGAACAGGTCCGCCAGCTTGGAGATGGTGGTGGACTCCCCGCCGGGGACGACCAGGCCGTCGACCTCGGCGAGTTCCTCGGGGCGCCGGACCGGCCTGGCCACGGCGTCCGCCGCGGCCAGGGCGGTCAGGTGCTCCCGTACGTCGCCCTGGAGGGCCAGGACGCCGACGACGGGGGTGGTGCCCATGTCCGTTACCAGCCCCGGTTCGCGTAGCGCTCGGTCTCGGGCAGGGTGTCGCAGTTGATGCCGACCATGGCCTCGCCCAGGTTGCGGGAGGCGTCCGCGACGACCTTCGGGTCGTCGTAGAAGGTGGTGGCCTTCACGATGGCGGCGGCGCGCTTGGCCGGGTCGCCGGACTTGAAGATGCCGGAGCCGACGAAGACACCCTCGGCGCCCAGCTGGCGCATCAGCGCGGCGTCGGCCGGGGTGGCGACACCGCCGGCGGAGAACAGCACGACCGGCAGCTTGCCGAGCTCGGCGACCTCCTTGACCAGCTCGTACGGGGCGCGCAGCTCCTTGGCGGCGGCGTACAGCTCGTTGTTGTCGTAGCCGCGCAGCCGGGCGATCTCGTTCTTGATCTGGCGCAGGTGGCGGACGGCCTCGACGACGTTGCCGGTGCCGGCCTCGCCCTTGGAGCGGATCATCGCGGCGCCCTCGGCGATGCGGCGCAGGGCCTCGCCCAGGTTGGTGGCGCCGCAGACGAACGGGGTGGTGAAGGCCCACTTGTCGGAGTGGTTGACCTCGTCGGCGGGGGTGAGGACCTCGGACTCGTCGATGTAGTCGACGCCGAGGGACTGCAGGACCTGCGCCTCGACGAAGTGGCCGATGCGGGACTTGGCCATGACGGGGATCGAGACGGCGTCGATGATGCCCTCGATCATGTCCGGGTCCGACATCCGGGCCACTCCGCCGTCCTTGCGGATGTCGGCGGGCACGCGCTCCAGCGCCATGACGGCGACGGCGCCGGCGTCCTCGGCGATCTTCGCCTGCTCCGGCGTGACGACATCCATGATCACGCCGCCCTTGAGCTGCTCGGCCATGCCGCGCTTGACGCGCGCGGTGCCGGTCTGGGGGGCCTGGGGGGCGGTGGTGGGCGTGGTGGACACGTCGGACCTCACTCGGGAGTACGGGGCGGGCACGCGGGCCCGAGGACAACACAGGGAGCAAACATGGTCGGCCAGTCCACAGCAAGGGCCAATGAGAAGCCGGTGGCCCGCTTCCACGGGGCCGGCCGGCGGTCCCCTGCCGACCGCCGGCCCGGCGCGGGTGCCACCCGCGCCCCGCGCCACCGGTGCGCCGCGCGGGCCGTGCCGTCCGTACGGGCCGCGTTCCGCGCGCCGTCCGTACCCTGCGTGCGGGCCCGCTCAGGCGGGCCGGTCCGCCAGCGCGGCCGGTGGTTCGTCGTCCATCTCGAACGCCATCGGGAACGGCGCGTGCCCCGCCAGACGGAACCAGCGCACCTTCCGGTGCCGGCGCAGCGCCCGCGCCGCCCGCACGGCGTCGTTGTGGAACCGCCGCGCCATCGGCACCCTGCGCACCGCGGCGGCCAGCTCGTCGGCCGCCCCCTCCCCGCCGGGGGCCTCCCGTACGGCCTCCATCTGCTCCGGCTCGCCGAGCACCGCGCGCAGCGCCTGGCTCAGCTCGCTCTCGGCGACCTCCCGGTGCTCCTCCTCGGCCTGCCGCGCGGCGTGCGCGGCCTGGTAGAGCACGATCGACGCCGCCGGGTCGAGGATCCCCGAGGTGGCCAGCTCCTGGGCGACCGACGCGCGCCGCAGCAGCTGCGCGTCGAGCGCGGCCCGGGCGGCGTCGATGCGGACGTGCAGCCGGTCGAGCCGCCCCGCGGTCCAGCTCAGGTACAGGCCGATCGCGCACAGGGCGACGGCGGTCCAGATCAGCGCTTCGGTCACGGGCGGAAAGGCTACCGGGACGCCCGCCGCGGCCCGCCGCCCCGGCGCCGGCCGCGTCCGCGGGCTCTGCGGGGCGGCCCCG
>JAAXOU010000148.1 GCA_012396115.1 Streptomyces somaliensis DSM 40738
GGCCGCGCGCATGGCCGCGGCGGCGCCGCCGCCGGTGCCGCCGTCGGTCCACTCGACGGGGACGACCGCCTCGGCGCCGGGCGGGAGGGGCGCGCCGGTCATGATCCGCGCGGCCTGGCCGGGGCCCACCCGGGGCGGGGCCTGGCCGCCGGCGGCCACGTCCCCGACGACGGTGAGCACGGCGGGGAACTCCTCGCTCGCCCCGGCGACGTCGGCCACGCGCACCGCGTAGCCGTCCATGGAGCTGTTGTCGAAGGGCGGCAGGGCGACGGGCACCGTGACGTCCTCGACCAGCACGCAGCCCTGGGCGTCGGGCAGCCGCAGCTCGATGGGGTCCAGCGGTCGGACGGCCGCGAGGACGTCCTCGAGGTGCTCGTCCACCGTCCAGACGGTCCTCTCCCCGCTCACTGGGCTCACAGCGCCTGCATCTCCTCGGTGACGTAGCGGCGGAGCCAGGATCGGAACTCCGGTCCCAGATCCTCGCGTTCGCAGGCGATCCTGACAATCGCCCGCAGGTAGTCGCCGCGGTCGCCGGTGTCGTAGCGGCGGCCCTTGAAGACGACGCCGTGGACGGGGCCGCCGGCGCCGCCGTCGGTGGCGAGCTTGTGGAGGGCGTCGGTCAGCTGGATCTCGCCGCCCCGGCCGGGCTCGGTCTCGCGCAGTATCCCGAAGACGGCCGGGTCCAGGACGTACCGGCCGATGATCGCGTAGTTGCTGGGGGCCTCGGCGGGTCCCGGCTTCTCCACGAGGTCGGTGACCCTGACCACGTCGGCCTCGCCGGCGGGCTCGACGGCGGCGCAGCCGTAGAGGTGGATCTGGGCCGGGTCGACCTCCATGAGGGCCACGACGCTGCCGCCCAGCCGCTCCCGGACCTCCACCATGCGGGACAGCAGGGGGTCGCGCGGGTCGATCAGGTCGTCGCCGAGGAGGACGGCGAACGGCTGGTCGCCGACGTGCGGGGCGGCGCACAGGACGGCGTGGCCGAGGCCGCGCGGGTCGCCCTGGCGGACGTAGTGCATGGTCGCCAGTTCGTTCGACTCCCTGACGCTCTCCAGCCGCTCGCGGTCGCCCTTGCGGTAGAGGGCCTCCTCCAGCTCGTAGTTCCGGTCGAAGTGGTCCTCCAGGGGCCGCTTGTTCCGGCCGGTGACCATCAGCACGTCGTGCAGCCCGGCGCCCACCGCCTCCTCGACGACGTACTGGATGGCGGGCTTGTCGACGACCGGCAGCATCTCCTTCGGAGTGGCCTTCGTGGCGGGCAGGAACCGGGTGCCGAGCCCCGCGGCGGGGATGACAGCCTTGGTGATACCGGGGTGCGACTGAGTCATGGCCGCACCCTATCCGTTCGATATGGGCGGAAGATTACCCTTTGGTTAACTTCGTCCTTATAAAGGAATTACGAGAGGTCGGGGTGTGTCGTGGCGGAGGACGGGGCGGGGCACGGCGGCGCGGACCGCGGCGAGCGGGTGCCGGACAAGGCGGGGCTGCGGAGCCGGCTGCTCGCCGCCCGCGCCCTGCTGACCACCGGGGACGTCCGGCGGGCCGGCGCGGCCCTCGCCGCCGCGGCGCTGGAGCTGCCCGAACTGGCGGGGGCCGGCACGGTCGCCGCGTACGTCTCCGTGGGGCGGGAGCCCGGCACCCGGACGCTGATCGACGCGCTGCGCGCCCGGGGCGTACGGGTGCTGCTGCCGGTCCTGATGGCCGACAACGACCTGGACTGGGCGGTCTACGAGGGCGCCGGGGGCCTCGCCGGGGCGCGGCTGGGCCTGCTGGAGCCGTCCGGGCCCCGGCTCGGGCCGGACGCGGTCGCGGAGGCGGACGCGGTGCTGCTGCCCGGGCTGGCGGTGGACGCGCGGGGGATGCGGCTGGGCCGGGGCGGCGGTTCGTACGACCGGGTGCTGGCCCGCCTCGCGCGCGCGGGGGCCGATCCGGCGCTCGTGGTGCTCCTCTACGCGCACGAGGTGGTCGCCCGGGTCCCGGAGGAACCGCACGACCACCCCGTGCACGCGGTGGTGACCCCCGACGGGGTGCGGCGCTTCACCGCGCCCCGTGCGGGCTGACCCGGCCCGGTACCGGGTCAGGGCTTCAGGACGAGGTGGTCGGCCTTCGCCGCGTCGACCGCCTCGTCGCTGAACGGCCAGGCCAGCAGCTCGCCCCTGGCCCACTTCTCGGTCTGGTCCGTGTAGTGCGGGTGGTGGGCGTGGCCGGAGGCGCCGGTGAGGTTGATCCAGCGGGACCGGTCCCAGTCACCGACGTTGACGACCATCCGCATGGACGGCACCCAGACGACGCCGTAGCCGCCCGCCGCGTTCCAGCCGGTGGCGTTGACGGCCGCCTCGCCGCCGGCGAGGTTCCACGGGCCGCGGTTGAGCAGGTACCTCACGATGCCCGGGCCGCCCGTGCCCAGCGTCTGGTTGCGCAGGTTCAGCTGGTGCAGACGGCCCCAGCTCCAGGTGGAGACGTCCTTGCCGAGCTGCGCGGTCAGTTCCCAGCGGGCGTCCTCCATGGCGCGGGCCAGCAGCTGGTCGCGGGTCCTGGTGGGGGCGTCGAGGCGGTTGCCGGGCGTGTGCCACCAGGCGTTGCCCTCGTCCTCCAGGAGCGGGCGGACCACCTCGTACCAGCGGTCGCCGCCGTCCGGCTGGGCCTTGTCCGCGGTGCGCTGGCCGCACTCGCGGACGAGCCGGCCGCGCTGGTCGTCCGGGACGGTCGGGTCGACGGACGGGACGTTGAGGCACTCGCCCTTGACGCGCAGCTCCTTGGGGAGCTTGTCGCCGAACGCCAGCTTCAGGACGTTGCGCCAGACCGCGTTGAAGTACGCGGCGGCCGGGGAGTCGGCCTCCTGGGTGTAGTCCCAGCCCTCCAGCAGCCGCTGCGCCTCCCGGACGTGCGGGTCGGAGACGTCGACCTTCAGCAGGAGCGGCGTGAGCAGCTTGGCGATCTCGCTGCTGTTGTCCGTCTGCATGGTGCGCATGTCGTCGGTCGAGACCTTGCCGCCGTCCTTGGTCTTGGCCTCGATGAGGTCGTTGATGCGCTGGCTGCGGGAGCCGTAGCCCCAGTCGGCGGTGAGGTGGTGCGGGTAGTCCTCGCCCACGACGGCCTGGTTGGCGGTGACGATGTAGCCGCGCTCGGGGTTCTCCTCGTGGGGCAGCTCGTCGAAGGGGACGTACGTCTTCTTCCAGTCGTACGCGGGGTCCCAGCCGGGCGCCGGGAGCGTGCCGTCGTGGCCCTCGGCGCGGACCGGGATCTTGCCGGGGGCCTGGTAGCCGATGTTGCCCTCGGCGCCCTTGGCGTCGGCGTAGAGCAGGTTCTGCGAGGGGACCTCGAAGTCGCGGGCCGCGGCGCGGAACTCCTTGAAGTCGCGGGCGCGGTTCAGCTTGAACACGGCGTCCATGGACCTGCCGGGGTCGAGGGCGGTCCAGCGCAGGGAGACCGCGTAGCCGTCGGCCCGGTCGGGCGCGGAGTTGGTGACGGGGGCCTTCTGGCCGACCTTCTCCAGCTCGGCGCTGCGGTCGGAGATCAGCGGGCCGTTGTTGGTGGTGCGGACGGTGATGGTCCGGCTGCCGCCGCCGGCGACCCGGATGACCTCCTCGCGGGTCTCGAACGGCACCTCCTTGGTGCCGCGGAGGTAGCCGCGGTCGGTGACCTTCTGCAGGTACAGGTCGGTGACGTCGGCGCCGAGGTTGGTGAAGCCCCAGGCGATGTCCCGGTTGTGGCCGATGACGACGCCCGGCATCCCGGCGAAGGTGTAACCGGCCACGTCGTAGCGGCACTTGTCGGAGAGGGCGCGGCAGTGCAGGCCCATCTGGTACCAGACGGAGGGCAGTTGCGGGGCGAGGTGCGGGTCGTTGGCGAGGAGCGGCTTGCCGGTCGTGGTGTGCTTGCCGGAGACCGCCCAGGAGTTGGAGCCGATGCCGTCGCCGTTCGGGCCGAGCAGGGCGGGCACCGAGTCGAGGGCCTCGGAGAGGGCCGCGAGCTGGGACTGGAGGCCGGCCCCCGGGTCCCCGGCGGTTCCGCCTCCCTGGCCGGTTCCGCTTCCCTGGCCGCCCTGGCCGGTGCCGAGGCCCCCGGCGCCGTTCCCCGGGCCGGTGCCGTCACCCGTGCCCGTGCCGTCGCCCGCGCCGTCGCCGTCGCCCGTGCCGTCCTCGCCGGCGCCGGGCGCCTTGAAGTCCTCGACGATCGGGCGGTGCGTCTTGTACGGGTAGTCCGGGTACAGGTCCCTGATCTGCCGGGGGGTGAGCCGGCTGGTCATGAGCGAGCGGTCGATCTCGTCCTGCATGTTGCCGCGCAGGTCCCAGGCCATCGCCTTCAGCCAGGCGACGGAGTCGACCGGGGTCCAGGGCTCGATCTCGTAGTCGTGCGAGAAGGCGAGCGCGGAGTACTCGACGGAGACGTCGCGGGGGGCCCTGCCCTTCAGGTAGGCGTTGACGCCCTCCGCGTAGGCCCGGAGGTTCCGCTTCGTCTCCTCGGAGAGGACCTTGTCGTACTCCTCCTGCGCCACCCGGTGCCAGCCGAGCGTGCGGAGGAACGCGTCCGTGTCGACCATGTCCCTGCCGAGCAGCTCGGAGAGGCGGCCCGCGGTCGTGTGGCGGCGGACGTCCATCTCCCAGAAGCGGTCCTGCGCCTGGACGTACCCCTGGGCGCGGAACAGGTCCTCGTCCGTGGAGGCGTAGACCTGCGGGACGCCGCGGCCGTCGCGCTTGACGTCGACCGGCCCGGAGAGGCCGTCGAGCCGGAGCGTGCCGGTGGTCTGCGGGAAGGGCGCGCGCACGGTGCTGACGCTCCAGTAGGCGCCGTAGCCGACGCCCGCGACGAGCGCCAGCACCAGGGCGATCACGAGCAGGCGGGCACGTCGCCCCTTCTTCTTGGGCGAAGGGACGGTGGTGTTGGCGGGCATCGCTGTCCTTCGAGGCGCAGGCTGGGTCCGGGAGTGCTGGGAGCAACCATAGGCGCAGCGCCCGGCCCGCCCGGACGCGGTGCCGGTAAGGAGCTCCCGGGCGGGCGGCGGAACCGGCGTCAAGAAGACGTTAAAGATTAGGTAAGGTAATGAAGTACCGGCCGTCACGCGCCCTCGACACGACCGGAGATGCCCGGCATGCCCCCGCTTCCGCCGGGCACCGGCCCCCGTGGGGACCCGCCCGGACGGCGGGGACGGCGTCCCGCGCGCACGCCGCCGGACCGGAAGGGGGCCGCGGGCGCCCGCGCACAACTGAAGAGGTCCGCCCACGCACTCTCCCGGGAAGGTTCGGCCCCTGACTGTCCACCGGCTCAACGAACTCCTGCTCGTCGGCTCGCTCGTGCTGCTCGTCGCCGTCGTCGCGGTGCGCCTGTCCTCGCGCAGCGGCCTGCCCAGCCTCCTGCTGTACCTCGGGATCGGCGTCGCCATGGGCCAGGACGGCATCGGCAACGTCGCCTTCGACAACGCCGAACTCACCCAGGTCATCGGGTACGGCGCGCTCGTCGTGATCCTCGCCGAGGGCGGTCTGGGCACCAAGTGGAAGGAGGTGCGGCCCGCGCTGCCCGCCGCGAGCGCCCTGGCGACCGTCGGCGTCGCGGTGAGCGTGGGCGTCACGGCCGCCGCCGCGCACCACCTCGTCGGCCTGGAGTGGCGCCAGGCGCTGCTCATCGGCGCCGTCGTCTCCTCCACCGACGCCGCGGCCGTCTTCTCCGTGCTGCGCAAGGTGCCCCTGCCCTCGCGGGTGACCGGCACCCTGGAGGCCGAGTCGGGGTTCAACGACGCGCCGGTGGTGATCCTGGTGGTCGCCTTCTCGACGACGGGCCCGGTGGACGGCTGGTACGTCCTGGTCGGCACGATCGCGCTGGAGCTCGCCGTCGGCGCCGCCGTCGGCCTGGCGGTCGGCCTCCTCGGCGCGTACGGGCTGAGGCGCGTCGCCCTGCCGGCCTCCGGCCTGTACCCGATCGCCGTCATGGCCATCGCCGTCGCCGCGTACGCGGCGGGCGCCCTCGCGCACGGCAGCGGCTTCCTCGCGGTGTACCTGGCGTCCATGGTGCTCGGCAACGCCGGGCTGCCGCACCAGCCGGCCAACCGCGGCTTCGCCGAGGGTCTCGGGTGGATCGCCCAGATCGGGATGTTCGTCCTGCTCGGTCTGCTGGTGACCCCGCACGAGCTGCTGGGGGACTTCTGGCCCGCGGTGGTGATCGGGCTGGTCCTGACGGCCGTGGCGCGGCCCGTGTCGGTCCTGCTGAGCCTGACGCCGTTCCGCGTCCCGTGGCGGGAGCAGGCCCTGATGTCGTGGGCCGGGCTGCGCGGCGCGGTGCCGATCATCCTGGCGACGATCCCGATGGTGTCGGGGATCGAGGGCAGCCGGAAGGTCTTCAACATCGTCTTCGTCCTGGTCGTCGTCTACACGCTGGTGCAGGGGCCGACGCTGCCGTGGCTGGCGAGGACGCTGCGGCTGGGCGGCGGGGAGGGGACCGCGACGGACCTGGGGATCGAGTCGGCGCCCCTGGGGCGGCTGCGCGCCCACCTGCTGTCCCTGTCGGTCCCGGAGCGGTCGAGGATGCACGGCGTGGAGGTCGCGGAGCTGCGGCTGCCGGCCGGCGCGGCGGTCACCCTCGTCGTCCGGGACGGAGCGAGCTTCGTGCCCTCGCCCACGACCGTGCTGCGGCGCGGCGACGAGCTGCTGGTCGTGACGACGGACCCGGTGCGGGACGCGGCGGAGCGCCGGCTGCGGGCCGTCGGCCGGGGCGGCAAGCTGGCGAACTGGCTGGGGACGGGCGACTGACCCTCCGCGGCCGGGCCGGATGCGCCCGCCCTTTCACAGGCGGCCAAGTGGCGCACACCACATTCCGCAGGTGCCGTACGACCCGCGCCTGTATCATGAAGGCTCACTGATCGAACCGACTCTGCTTGACGCAGGGCTGGCGCGACCGTACGGCGGCCGGGTCCCGCGGGGTTTCCGGTATCTACCGCGCTTCCGCGCAAGAGGACAGCCCTCGGCGGCCCCCGGCACTCCGGTGGGCGCTACCAGGCAGCGGAAAGGCACGGGCCGTGGCATCCACGGTCACCTCCGGCGCCGCGAAGCGCCCCGGTTACGGCCGGCTCCTGCGCACCCCCGGCGTCTGGGCGTTCCTGCTACCCGGATTCGCGGCGAGGCAGCCGTTCGCGATGCTCACCATCGGCATCCTCCTGCTGGTGGAGCACACCACGGGCTCGTACGGCAGCGCGGGCGCCGTGGCCGCGACGACCGGCGTGTCGATGGCGCTGTCCGCCCCGTGGAGCGGCAGGCTCGCGGACCGCTTCGGGCAGCGCGCCGTACTGGTCCCCGGTGTCCTGGCGCACGCCGCGTCGGTCTGCCTGCTGACGGCCCTCGCCCTGGCCGGCGCGCCCCTGTGGGCGCTGCTCGCGGCGGCGGTGCCGGGCGGCGCCTCCGTCCCGCAGGTGGGCCCCATGGTGCGGGCCCGCTGGGCGGCCCGGCTGGAGGGCTCGCCGCTGATGTCGACGGCGGCGGCGTTCGAGTCCGTGACGGACGAGCTCACCTTCGTCGTCGGCCCCGTCCTGGCGACCGCGCTGTGCACCGGCGTCCACCCGGCGGCCGGCCTGGCCGCCGAGGCTGCGCTGACGCTCGTCGGCGGCCTGCTGTTCGCCGCCCGGAGGCGCACCCAGCCGCCCCACGGGCCGCACCGCGACGCCGGGGGGCGCCCCCGCGCCTCGGCGCTGTCCGTACCGGGGGTGCGCGTGCTGGGGGTGGCGTTCCTCGGCATCGGCACCGTCTTCGGCGGGATGCAGGTCTCGCTGGCCGCGTTCACCGAGGAGATCGGCGAGCCCGCCGCCAACGGCCTGCTGTACGGCCTCTTCGCGGCCGGCAACATGCTGGCCGGGGTGGCCGTCGGCGCGATCGCCTGGAGGTCCGGGCCGCGGCGCCGCCTGATCGCCGGGTACGCGGCGCTGACCGCGGCCGCCTCGCTGCTGTGGGCCGCGCAGACGGTCCCGCTGCTGGCCGTGCTCGGCCTGCTGGTCGGGACGTGCGTCGCGCCCGCGCTGATCGGCGGGTACACGCTCGTCGAGTCGCTGGTCCTGGCCTCCGCGCGCACCGAGGCGTTCACCTGGCTGACCGGCGCCGTCGCGCTGGGCCAGGCGGCGGCCGCGGCGGCCTCCGGGCGGCTGGCGGACGGGTACGGCCCGGCCGCCGGGTTCCTGGTGCCGCTGGGCGGTACGGCGCTGGCGCTGGCCACCCTGCTGGCGCTCCGGTCGCGGCTGGCGCCCCCGCCGCCCGGGGGCCGGGCCGACGGGCGTGGGATGGGTCACCGCGTGCCGGCGGCGGTGGACTGACGCGGCGGAATGCGTCACTATTGTTCGTCGTTAGCACTCATCGAGTGAGAGTGCCAGGAGGAAGACAAGTGCCGACCTACCAGTACCAGTGCACCGAGTGCGGCGAGGGCCTCGAGGCGGTGCAGAAGTTCACCGACGACGCCCTGACCGAGTGCCCGAGCTGCCAGGGACGCCTGAAGAAGGTGTTCTCGGCGGTCGGCATCGTCTTCAAGGGCTCCGGCTTCTACCGCAACGACAGCCGCGGCGCCTCCTCGAGCAGCTCCCCCGCGTCGAAGTCCTCCTCGGACTCGTCGGGCTCGTCCTCCTCGTCGGATTCGTCGTCCTCCTCGGGCTCCTCGGGTTCGTCGTCCTCGGACGCGAAGCCCGCGGCGTCGAGCACGGGCGGCACCGGCTCCACCGCCTGACCGGACCGCCGACGCGCCCCGGCCCCGGCGTCCCGTACGGCGGGGCCCCTCACCGCGCCCGCCGGGACGAGCCCTCCCGGGACCGAGTGGGCCGCGTCTAGGGTGGGGCGCATGGCGACGCATGCAGAGATCGGCGTGATCGGCGGTTCGGGCTTCTACTCCTTCCTGGAGGACGTCACCGAGGTCGAGGTCACCACCCCGTACGGCAGGCCCAGCGACTCCCTGTTCGTCGGAGAGGCGGCCGGGCGCCGGGTGGCCTTCCTGCCCCGGCACGGCCGCGCCCACCGGCTGCCGCCCCACCGCATCAACTACCGGGCCAACCTGTGGGCGCTGCGCTCGCTCGGCGTCCGCCAGGTCGTGGGGCCGTGCGCCGTGGGCGGGCTGCGCGCCGAGTACGGGCCCGGGACGCTGCTCGTGCCCGACCAGCTGGTGGACCGTACGAAGTCGCGCGTCCAGACCTTCTTCGACGGGGAGCCGCTGCCGGACGGCACGGTGCCGAACGTCGTCCACACCACGTTCGCCGACCCGTACTGCCCGGAGGGGCGGGAGGTCGCGTTGCGGGCCGCGCGGGAGCGGGGGTGGGAGGCGGTGGACGGCGGCACGATGGTCGTCGTCGAGGGGCCGCGCTTCTCCACCCGCGCCGAGTCGCGCTGGCATGCCGCGATGGGCTGGTCCGTCGTCGGGATGACCGGCCACCCCGAGGCGGTCCTCGCCCGCGAACTGGGCCTCTGCTACACGTCGTTGGCCCTGGTCACCGACCTGGACGCGGGTGCCGAGACGGGTGAGGGGGTGTCGCACACGGAGGTGCTGCGGGTCTTCGGGGAGAACGTCGAACGGCTGCGGACGGTGCTGTTCGACGTGGTGGCGGCGCTGCCGTCGACCGCGAGCCGGGCGTGCCTGTGCACCCGTGCCCACGACGGGTGGGACCTGGGGATCGAGCTGCCGTAGGACCGTCGTCCACTCCTGTGGACGAGCGTGTTCTCCACAGGCGGGACGGTTGTCCACAGGCCCGGGCGGAGGCGTGGGAAACGCGGGATGGTGAGGGGCGCCGGCAGCGCGCCGGCGGAGCCCTCCCACGACAGGCGGTATGCCATGACGTCCCGCACGCACCGGTCCGCGCCCTTCTCCGCCCCCTCCTCCGTCCTCCCGCCCCCGGGCCCCTCCCCCGGCCCGCTCCCCGCGTCCTTCGTGCCGGAGACGCGTGCGGTGCCGCGGTTCGCGCCGCTGCGGGTGCGCGGCGGGCGTTCCGGGCCGTGGCGGGCCGTGCGGCGCCGGTGGCGGGCGGTGGCGGGGCTGGCGGTGACGGCCGCCGTGGTGGCG
>JAAXOU010000149.1 GCA_012396115.1 Streptomyces somaliensis DSM 40738
GGGAAGGCCCGTCGTGCGAGACGCCGCGCGAGACTCCGTGTGCGAAGGGCCCCCTACGGGGGGACCCCGTACGGCACCCCGTCCGCGGGCCGCCGTACCGCGAGGTCCGCGGCTCCCCTGCCGCAGGCCTTCGTGATGCTTGATCATCATCTCCATGAAGGCGGTGTCGAACTCTTTGCCCGAGGAGCTCTGGAGTTCGGCCATCTGCCCGGCCGTCATCATGCCGTCGCCGTGCGCGGAGTGGTCCGCGGCCCCCTCCTCGGGCACTTCCACGCCCCAGGACGCCAGCCAGCCGGACATCGTCTCGATCTCCGGGTCCTGGGCCTTCCTGATGTCCTCGGCGAGCTTCGCGACCTGCGCCGACTCGGCCCGGCCGGGGGCGAGTGCGGCCATTTCGACGGCTTGGCGGTGGTGGGGGATCATCGCCCGGGCGAAGGCGACGTCGGCCGCGTTGTGCCGTCCCTGCGAGGCCGCGGCGGACGGGGACTCCGCGGTGTGGCCGCCCTGCCCGGCCGTACCGTCGCCGTTTCCGCCGCAGGCGGTCAGGAGGACCGCGGCCGCACCTGCGGCGGCCGCGGCGGCGGTACGGCGGACGAGGGAACACTTGCTGCTGCTCATGGTGGTACGACTCCTTGGACGCGCGCGACCACGCCGGGACGCGCCGATGCGTGGGGTGAGGTGTGCCGGAGCGCGGCGCCCGTCCGGAAGAGCCCGGGGGGCACCGTGCGGGCCGCTCTACACCCGGAGGAGTTGCAGCTCGGAAAGGTCGGGGGGCGCCCGGCCGCTTTCGGTCGGCGCCGCGGCCGACGCCGCCGGGGCGGAGGCGCGGGACTCCTCCGTCAGGTCGCGGATCAGGGCGGGAGGGGCGTACGCCGAGCCGGTTCCGGCCGCCGCGCAGGTCCCGTCCGCGTGGTCGGGGTGGCCCGGCACGCCGTCCGGGTGCGCGCACCCCCCGTCCGTCCGGGGGTCCACCGGCGCCTCGGCCGTCACCGCCCCGTGCCCGGGGGCGGGAGTCACCCGGGCTCCGTCGGGGCCCAGGGCGTGCATGCCCAGCACACCCGCCAGTACCGCCGCCACCAGCAACGCGAACAGCCGCCCCGTAGGGCGGCGCCCCGGTCCGGTGCCGCTGATCACGGGCCCATCGTACGGCCCGTCGCCGGGCCGGGCGGCCCTCCGGGGGGAAGCCGCCGTCCGCACGGCCGGGCGGCCGGTATGCGGGCCCGTTCGGCGCGTGTGCGCCTCCGGGGCGTACCGGGCGGGCGCACCGCCGACCGGGCCGGCTCGGACTCCGGCTCCGCGCCCCGTCCGCCCCCGGCCCAGTCCGACCAGGAGCCGTTCCACCGTGTGCCGGCCCTCGACGGGCAGGTCACCGCCGCCGGAAGCCGGGCCGGTGGCGATGGCAGCGGCGGCGGCAACGGTGGGATGGAGTGGCCAGGACCGGCGAGGCAGGCGTGCACGTGCGTGCTCCAGCGGCCCTCGCCGCCATGCCGAAAGGCCGTGTCGGATCTCTCCGACACGGCCTTTGACCTGCGACTTCGAAAAGTCGGGACGACAGGATTTGAACCTGCGACCCCTTGACCCCCAGTCAAGTGCGCTACCAAGCTGCGCCACGTCCCGATGCGCTTCGGCCCGGCCGTTGCCGGGTGAGCGCGCAAGAGAACATTACCTCACCTCGCGGGCAGGTCCGAAAGAACCGGGCGGCCCAGGTGCCGGAGCCGTCCGGGCCCGGCGGGGACAATGGACGGATGGACAGGGTTCGGAGGGACCGCGACGCGGAAGGGCGGGCCCGCAGCTCGCGGCCGCGGGACGGCTTGGGGAGACCGCTGCCGTACGGGGCGCCGGGAGTGGAGCGTCAGCCCGAGGGGGTGGAGCGCTCTCCCCGGGAAAGCCTGCGGGAGGCGCAGCGGCTGCTGGACGCGGGGCTGCCGTTCCACGCGCACGAGGTCCTGGAGGACGCGTGGAAGGCGTGCAGCGGGGCGGGCCGGGAGCCGGAGCGCGAGCTGTGGCGCGGGCTGGCGCAGCTCGCGGTCGGGCTGACGCACGCGGCGCGCGGCAACGCCGAGGGCGGGGCGCGGCTGCTGCTGCGCGGAGCGGAGCGGATCGGGCCGTACGGGGGCGGGGACGGTTCCCCGGGACCGTACGGGATCGACGTGGGCGGCCTGACGGCGTGGGCGCGGACGCTGGCGGAGCGGCTGGGCGGGCCGGCGGGGGGCGCCTCGGGCCCGGTGGTGGACCCGGCGGCGGAGGCACCCCGGCTGAGAGGGCGCTAACCGGGCGACGGGCGGGGCCGGAGGCACGGGCCGAAGGCACGGGACGGGAGTGCGGGCCGGAGGCACGAGCCGGGAGTGCGGGCAGCGGTGCGGTCACCCGCCGCCGAGCAGGGCGCGCAGGACGGCGGCGTGGCTGCGCTCCGGGTCCCTGGCAGCCGTCAGCAGGGTGAGCGGCCCCCGGCCGGCGAGCTCCCGGACGCGGTCGAGGGCCTCGGCGGCCCCGGGTTCCTCGAGCTCGGCCTCGTACCGGCGCCGGAACTCGTCGAACACCTCGTCGGACGTGCCGTCGGCCGCGTGGAACCAGCGGCGCAGCCCGCTCGACGGGGTGAGGGACCTGGGCCAGTGGTCGATCCGCGCGTCGGCCTTGGCGAGCCCGCGCGGCCACAGCCGGTCGACGAGCACCCGGGCCCCGTCGCCGGGCTCGGGCGGCTCGTACACCCGGCGCAGCCGGACGGGGGGCGTGGAACGGCTCACGTCCCCAGCGTCCCCCGACCCCCACCGTCCGGCAACACCCACCGTCCGGCCGTCCGGGAAGGCGGGAGGCCGGCAGGCCGGGAGGCGGGACGACCGCACGAGAGCCCGAGGACGGTACGGGAACGGGGCGGGGCGGCGCGGAGCCGGCCCCCGCCCGGCGCCGACCCCGTGCCGCCGTCCGCCGGAGCGGAACGCGCGACACGGGACACGGGACGCGCGACACGGGGTCCCGGAGGCCGCGGCGCCTACGCGGGACAGGGCCCCGCGCCTACGCGCGCTGCCAGAGCGCCGGCGCGTTCGGCGGCTCCCAGCCGGCCCGGGCCTGGTGGGGCTGGAGGCAGCGGTAGGTCGCACCGCCGTACGCGACCTGGTCGCCGGCGTCGTACACGGTGCCCGCCGTCCACGTGCCGCCCGGTTCGCCCGGAGGCACGTCCGACTCCGCCCCGCCGGGGTCCGCCGTGGTGGTGAGGGTGAGCCCGTACGTCCGCAGGATCGGGTTGATCGGCTGGTGGTAGGTCGTGCCGCCCGTCCGGCAGTCGCCGGAGCCGCCCGAGGTGACGCCCTGGGCCTGGCTGCCGGAGAGGAACGAGCCTCCTGAGTCGCCGGGTTCGGCGCACACCGACGTGCGGGTGAGGCCGCTGACGGTGCCCTCCGGGTAGGTGACGCTCGTGCCGTGCTGCTGGATCGTCCCGCAGTGCCAGCCGGTGGTGGACCCCGACCGGCAGATCGACGCGCCGACGACGGCCTGCGTCGAGCCGGCGACCCGCACGTCCTGGTCGTCCGCCCCCCTGACGTACGGGGTGGCGCGCCAGTCGGCGTTCACGGCCACCCACGCCATGTCGCGGCCGGGGAAGACGGAACCCTGGAAGGCACCCTGCGGGACGCCGTTGAAGCCGATGGTGACGGTGCCCGGGCGGCCGCAGTGGCCGGCGGTGGCGAAGCCGTGCCGGGTGCCCCTGGTGACGGCGAAGCCGACCGAGCAGCGGCCGCCGCCGCTCGTGTAGTACGCGTCGCCGCCCCGGATGTCGTACACCGGGCGCGGCCGCTCGGCGGACCCCTCGACGCGGACGAGGGACCGGTCGATACCCGCCGCCTTGAGGAACGGTTCGGCGGCGGCCCGCCTGACCGCGCGGAGGGTGACGGAGTTGGTGCGCACGTCGACGTACCAGACGGGCACGTCGACGGTGTCGGCGCGGGCCGCGGCCCGGTCGAGGGCGTCCTTGGCGGCGTCGAGCGCGGCCAGGGAGTGGCGGACGACCACGGCCTCGGCGCCGGCCTGCCGGATCACCGGCGCGTCGGCCGGATCGGTGGTGGCGACGGTGAGGGTCGCCGACTCGGCGCCCCGCACCCAGGCGCCCGCGTAGTCCGCGCCGAGGGCGTCGCCGAGGCGGCCGGCCGCCGCTCCGGCCTCGGCCTCGTTCACCAGGCGCCGCTGGGCCTGGGCGGCGGTCAGACCCAGGTCCCGCTGCATCGCGGCGAGTACGCCGGGGGACGGCTGGTCGGCTCCCATGCTGACCGCGGCCGACGGCGGGGCGGTGGCGGGCGGTACGGGTGCGGCGGCCGCCGCGCCGGGGAGCACGGCCGGCACGAGTGCGCCGACGGCCGCGGCGGTGGCCGCCCACGCGGCTGCGGCATGTCTGTGGAACATCTGGTGTTCTCCTCGGTGTCGGTGGGGTCCCGAAACCGTAGGTCTTGCCGAAAACACCTCAGAAGATGTCTTTCCGCCCTCCGTTCGGCGCTACGGGAGGGCCGGAGCCCTCCAGGCGGCGTAATCGCGGCCGCGGACCGCCGCCGGGGCCGGGGTCCGGCCGTGGACGCGCCCCGGGCGGCGGCGGACGGAGGGGTGGGGCCGCGCGGTCCGCGGCAGGGGGTCTGTCGAGAGGAGGGCGGCCACGAGATATCTTGATGTCGAGCAATGTTGCATACGTGGAGCGGAGCACCCGGTGACTGACTCGACCATCATCTACACCCACACTGACGAGGCCCCGGCCCTGGCGACGTACTCGTTCCTGCCGGTGGTCCAGGCGTACGCCTCGGCGGCCGGCGTCAGCGTCGAGACCCGCGACATCTCGCTGGCGGGGCGGATCATCGCCTCCTTCCCGGAGCACCTCCAGGAGGGGCAGCGCATCGACGACGCGCTGGCCGAGCTGGGCGAGCTGGCCAAGACCCCCGGTGCCAACATCATCAAGCTGCCGAACATCTCGGCGTCGATCCCGCAGCTGAAGGCCGCCGTCGCGGAGCTGCAGGAGAAGGGCTACGCCCTCCCGGACTACCCGGACGACCCGAAGACGGACGAGGAGCGCGAGATCCGCGCCCGGTACGACAAGGTCAAGGGCAGCGCCGTCAACCCGGTCCTGCGCGAGGGCAACTCCGACCGCCGCGCCCCCGCCTCGGTCAAGAACTACGCCAAGGCGCACCCGCACCGCATGGGCGCCTGGAGCGCCGACTCCAGGACCAACGTGGCGACGATGGGCGCCGACGACTTCCGGTCCACCGAGAAGTCCGAGGTGATCGCCGAGGACGACGCGCTGCGCATCGAGCTGGTCGGCGAGGACGGCACGACGACGGTGCTGCGCGAGTCCGTGCCGGTCCTGGCGGGCGAGGTCGTGGACGCTTCGGTGATGCGCGTCGAGGCGCTGCGCGCCTTCCTCGCGGAGCAGGTCGCCCGCGCCAAGGCCGAGGGCGTGCTGTTCTCCGTCCACCTGAAGGCGACGATGATGAAGGTCTCGGACCCGATCGTCTTCGGCCACGTGGTCCGGGCGTTCTTCCCCAAGACCTTCGACGCCTACGGCGACGTGCTCGCCGGCGCCGGCCTGAGCCCGAACGACGGCCTCGGGGCGATCCTGAAGGGCTTGGAGTCCCTGCCGCAGGGCGAGGAGATCAAGGCGTCCTTCGACGCCGAGCTGGCCGAGGGCCCGGCCCTGGCCATGGTCGACTCGGACCGCGGCATCACCAACCTGCACGTGCCGAGCGACGTCATCGTCGACGCCTCCATGCCGGCCATGATCCGCACCTCCGGCCACATGTGGGGCCCGGACGGCAAGGAGGCCGACACGCTCGCGGTCCTCCCGGACAGCAGCTACTCCGGCGTGTACCAGGCCGTCATCGAGGACTGCCGCGCCAACGGCGCCTTCGACCCGGCGACCATGGGCTCCGTCCCGAACGTCGGCCTCATGGCGCAGAAGGCGGAGGAGTACGGCAGCCACGACAAGACCTTCGAGATCGCGGCGCCGGGCACGGTCCGCGTGGTCGACCGGGCCGGCCGGGTCGTCCTGGAGCAGCCGGTCGGCCGCGGCGACATCTTCCGCATGTGCCAGACCAAGGACGCCCCGATCAGGGACTGGGTGAAGCTGGCCGTCACCCGCGCCCGCGCCACCGGCGCCCCGGCCGTCTTCTGGCTGGACGAGGGCCGCGCCCACGACGCCCGGCTCGTCGAGAAGGTCAGGACCTACCTGTCGGAGCACGACACCGAAGGCCTCCGGATCGAGATCATGCCGCCGGTCGAGGCGACGAGGTTCTCCCTGGAGCGCATCCGCCGCGGCGAGGACACCATCTCCGTCACCGGCAACGTGCTGCGCGACTACCTGACCGACCTGTTCCCGATCCTGGAACTCGGCACGAGCGCCAAGATGCTGTCGGTCGTCCCGCTGATGAACGGCGGCGGCCTGTTCGAGACGGGTGCCGGCGGCTCCGCCCCCAAGCACGTCCAGCAGCTCGTCAAGGAGAACTACCTGCGCTGGGACAGCCTGGGCGAGTTCCTCGCGCTGGCCGTCAGCTTCGAGCACCTCTCGCAGGTCACGGGCAACTCCCGCGCCAAGGTCCTGGCCGACACCCTGGACCGCGCCACCGCGACCTTCCTCAACGAGGACAAGTCCCCCACCCGTCGCCTCGGCGGCATCGACAACCGCGGCAGCCACTTCTACCTCGCCCTGTACTGGGCGCAGGAACTGGCGCGGCAGACCGAGGACACCGTGCTCGCGGAGGCGTTCGCGCCGCTCGCCGCGACCCTCACCGAACAGGAGGGCACGATCGTCGAGGAACTGATCGCGGTGCAGGGCGAGCCGGCCGACATCGGCGGCTACTACCAGCCGGACCCGGAGAAGGCGTCGGCGGTCATGCGCCCGTCGCAGACCTTCAACCGGGCCCTGGCGTCCCTGGGCTGACGCCGTACGCCCGCGAAGGCCGTGCCGGACACCCTCCGGCGCGGCCTTCGCCGTGCCCGGGGCGCCGAGGGGCCCGGCCGCGTCGCCCGGCCGGGGAGGGCGGCCCTCGTGAGGCGGCCGTGCTGGTCGCGGTCCTCGACGAGTGGTTGTGACGGACGCCCCGGCCGGGCCATGCGCCGGTGAACTCAGGACTCCGCGCCGGATGGACGATCGAGCGCGTGCGCGCTCTTTCGGAGACCAGAGCGCCGCCTCGCGCTCCCTCGGTCGGCTCGTAGTCGTCGAGGTGGCCGGGCAGGGCGGCTACGAGCCGCTCCGGCCCGACGTGATCCCTGCGTTCCACGATTCGTGCCCCCGTGAGGGGCGGCGGTGAGGGGGGCACGGGGCAGCTCGGCGATGACGGCTCGGTCGTCTGCCGGGCCTCCCACGGCTCCGACCCGGCCGAGGCCATCCGTGGTCTCCGGACGACACCCCGGGTCATCGGCCGCTTCCGCAACGGGCCCACGCGCCCGTGGGCCGGGACCGGCCTCAGGCACCACGGGACGCGCCCGCCGGCCCGGCCCACGGCGGATCGGCCCGCGCCCGGCCGGTCCGTGCCCGGCCCGCCGGTCCGGGGCGCCTCGAACCGGCGGGCCGGGCGGCCGCCCCGGGTGCCGGGGGCGCGGCCGGCGGACGTCAGTGGCCGCGTTCGATCCAGGCGGGGAGGTCGGGCTTCTCGGCGCCGATGGTCGTGTCCTGCCCGTGCCCCGTGAGGACCCTCGTCTCGGGCGGCAGGACCAGCAGGCGCTCCCGGATCGAGCGGATGATGGTCGGGAAGTCGGAGTAGGACCGACCGGTGGCGCCGGGGCCTCCCGCGAAGAGGGTGTCGCCGGTGAACACGGTGCCCAGCCCGGGTGCGTACAGGCAGACGGCCCCCGGGGTGTGGCCGGGCGTGTGCAGCACCCGCAGTTCCAGACCGGCGACGGTGATGCGCTGGCCGTCCGAGAGCGGGCCGGAGGGGTCGCTTCCGGGGTGGGTGTGCTCCCACAGCGGCCGGTCGTCGGGGTGGAGGAGTACGGGCGCGCCGGTCGTCCCGGCCAGGGCGGGGGCCGCGTTGACGTGGTCGTTGTGGCCGTGGGTGCAGACGACGGCCCTCACCGTGCGGTCGCCGACCGCTGCGGCGATGGCGTCGGCGTCGTGGGCGGCGTCGATGACGACGACCTCGCGGGCGTCCCCGACGATCCAGACGTTGTTGTCGACCTCCCAGGTGCCTCCGTCGAGGCTGAAGGTACCGGAGGTGACGACGCGTTCGATGCGCGCTCCGGCGTTCACAGGACCACCACCGAACGCAGGACGTCGCCCTTCCGCATGCGGGCGAAGGCTTCCTCGACCTCGTCGAGGGAGATGGTCTCGGAGACGAAGGCGTCCAGGTCCAGGCGGCCCTGGAGGTGGAGGTCGACGAGCATGGGGAAGTCCCGGGACGGCAGGCAGTCGCCGTACCAGGAGGACTTCAGCGCCCCACCCCGGCCGAAGACGTCCAGGAGGGGGAGTTCGATCTTCATCTCGGGCGTCGGCACGCCGACCAGGACGACCGTGCCGGCCAGGTCCCGGGCGTAGAACGCCTGCCGGTAGGTCTCCGGGCGGCCGACCGCCTCGATGACGACGTCGGCGCCGAAGCCGCCGGTCAGTTCGCGGACCGCCTCGACCGGGTCGGTCTCCCGGGCGTCGACGGTGTGGGTGGCGCCCAGGCCGCGGGCGGTCTCCAGCTTCCGCGGGTCGAGGTCGACGGCGATGATCCTCGCCGCCCCGGCGAGCCGGGAGCCCAGGACGGCCGCGCCGCCCACACCGCCGCACCCGATGACGGCGACGGTGTCGCCGCGGCCGACGCCGCCGGTGTTGATCGCCGCGCCGATGCCGGCCATCACGCCGCAGCCCAGCAGCCCGGCCGCGGCCGGGGAGACCGCCGGGTCGACCTTGGTGCACTGCCCGGCCGCGACCAGGGTCTTCTCGGCGAAGGCGCCGATGCCGAGGGCGGGCGACAACTCGGTGCCGTCGAGGAGGGTCATCCTCTGACGGGCGTTGTGCGTGTCGAAGCAGTACTGCGGGCGCCCGCGGCGGCAGGCGCGGCAACGCCCGCACACGGCACGCCAGTTGAGGATGACGAAGTCACCGGGGGCGACGTCCGTCGCACCGGGGCCGACCGCCTCGACGACGCCGGCCGCCTCGTGCCCGAGGAGGAAGGGGAAGTCGTCGTTGATGCCGCCTTCGCGGTAGTGCAGGTCGGTGTGGCACACGCCGCACGCCTGCACCGCGACCACCGCCTCCCCCGGACCGGGGTCGGGTACGGCGATCGTCTCGACGCGCACCGGCTCGCCCTTCGAGCGGGCGACGACGCCACGTACGTGCTGGGGCATGGGAGGAACCTTTCCGTTGGCCGTGGGGGCATGGGGAGGTGGGGAGGTGGACGGTGTGTCCCCGGGGTGCGGTGCGCCCCTCTTCCGCGGTGGCGGGCGGCAGGGGCCGGCACCGCGCCGTGCTCCCGGGGGCGGTCGCAGGCCAGGGCCCGGTGTGCGGGGCCCGCCCCGTGGGCCGGCGTGCGTGCGGGCCGCGTGCGGCGGTCGCCGGTGCGGGCGTTCCATCCGCCGGACCGCCGGCGGCGGAGCGGTGCCGGTACGGGGCGGGGGGCGCGGCGGCACACCGTCGCGGGAGCCTCCGGCACGGCACGTCCGCCCGGGAGGGCCCGGTGGCCGTGCGCGTCCCGTTGATCACCGCACAGATTGATCACCGTACAGAGGGTACTGCCCGCCCCGGCCCCCGCGGCGGGACCGGGACGGCGGATGGGGCGGCGTCCTCGGCCGGGCGTCAGGCGCCGGCCCCGTGCCAGGGCGCGTCGGGGCGGGTGGGGCGGGCGCGGGCGGCGGTCCGGAGCGCGTACACCGGCCCGTCGCCGGGGACGGGGCCCAGGTAGTGGTGGCCGGTCATGTGGCACCAGGCCGGCAGGTCGAGCGGGGCGGCGGGATCGGTGGCGATCACGTGGACCACGGTGCCCGGGGCGGCGCCCTCGATCTCCCCGCGGAGGCGGAGCAGGAGGGTGACGCAGAGGAGACCGGTCCCGTCGACGGTGATGCCGGGGGCCGGGGC
>JAAXOU010000015.1 GCA_012396115.1 Streptomyces somaliensis DSM 40738
GGACGGGCCGCCGGACGCCGGCCCGTCCGGCTTCCGGACCTCTTCGGTGGTCATGGACGGTCCCCCCTAGTACTCGATCCGCTCACGGCGCCCGAGGCGCAGAGCGAGGACGGCGAAGGTCATCGTGACCACGAGCATCGCGACGCCCATCGCGGCGGCGTACCCGAACCGGCTGTTGGTGAAGGCCGTCTCGTACAGCCTGAGCGGCATCACGTCCGCGGCGCCGGAGGGCCCTCCCCCGTTGCCGGACATGATCTGGACCAGGGCGAAGCCGTCCAGGGCGATGATGCCCATGTACACCCATCCGGTCTGGACGGTGTCCCACAGCAGGGGCAGCGTGATCCGGAAGAAGGTGTGGAACCGGTTGGCGCCGTCGAGCAGGGCCGCCTCGTAGACCTCGCGCGGTACGGAGGCCATGGCCGCGGAGAACAGCACCACGTAGAAGCCGACGTGGCCCCACACCATGACCGCGCCGACGCACCACAGCGCGAGGCGCCGCTCCCCGAGCCAGGCGTTCTGCAGGTCCTCCAGGCCCACGGCGCCGAGGAGGGCGTTGAGCATCCCGTCGTGCGGGTCGGGGTTGTAGACGTTGTGCCAGATGACGGCGATGATCGTGACGGAGACGACCTGCGGGAGGAAGAAGACGAACGTGTAGAACCGCGAGCCGGCGACGCCCGTGATCACCGCGTTCCTCCGCCGTCCGCCGCCCACGTTGAGCATGAAGGCGAAGAACAGCCCGAGGGCGAGGGTGACCAGCGGCACGAGCGCCAGCATGTAGACGTTGTGGCGCAGGGCGTTCCAGAAGTCCTCGTCGTCCAGGAGGCGGACGAAGTTGTCCGGGCCGACGAACTCCGCGGTGCCGACCAGGCCGGACCAGTCGGTCAGGGATATCTGGAACGCCTGGACGAAGGGCGAGACCACGAAGACGGCGTAGACCAGCAGCGGCGGGGCCAGGAAGCCCACGATGAATCGGCGTTTTCCGTGTTGCACGGGTTCCCCGGCCCTCCCCCTCTTCCGGTCTTCCGGCCCTGTCGTGTCGGCGGAACCGTCGGCCCCCGGCGGGAGCGCCGGCCGCCGGCGGTGGTCAGGCGGTGCGCTCGAACTTGGTGACCGAGGGGTCCCGGGCCACCTTGTCGGCCGCCGCCTGGGTGCCCCTGATCCAGTCGGCCGCCCTGATCTCGCCGGTGAGGAGCTGCCCGGTGAGGCCGCCGATCTTCTGGTCGGTGAGGGTCGGGTACCACTCCTGCAGCTGGAGGTTGACCAGGTTCCCGCCCGCCGCCCTGAAGGCCCTGTCGGCGGAGGCGAGTCCCGGGGAGAGGGCCATGCCCTCCGTGGCGTCCACGACGCAGGTCAGCGACTTCACCTTCGTCGCGAAGTTCCGCGCGTGCTTCCTCGACAGCATGATGCGTAACAGCTCCATGCCGCCGACCGGGTTCCCGCCCTTCGCGGCGACGACGTAGGGCTCGCTCGGCTCGGCGCGCAGGGTGCCGTGCGGCAGTTCGTCGCCGTCGCCGTCGAAGAGGGGGCCCACCGACATGCCGAAGTCCCGCGGGGTGGTGGGCGCGGACTCGTTCTCGACCCAGGAGCCGTTGGGGAGGAAGACCGCCTTCCCCTTGTTCCAGGCGGTCTGCGACTGGATGTGGGTGAGGCCCTGGCTGCCCTCCAGGAAGTACTTCTTCGCGGCCAGTTCCTCGTAGTGCTCGGCGACCTGGCGGACGGCGTCGTTCGACGTCCAGGCGTTCGGCTCCAGGTTGTCGATGGCGGTCCACCTCTCCATGCCGCCGATCTTGGCTATCTGGCCGAACAGGTTGAAGTGGACGTAGTACGGGTACTTCCCGGCGTACGTCCAGGGCGCGAGTCCGGCCTTCCTGATCTCGCCGCAGAGCGCGACCATCTCGTCGAGGGTCTTCGGGTACGCCCAGCCCCTGGAGTCGAGGAGCTTTCGCGAGTACCAGGTGCCGTAGACGGTGAAGGCGTAGTACAGCACGTCGAACCTGCCGCCGTGCAGGCCCTTCTCCAGGGTGCTCGGGTGGATGGTGTCGCGCACCTTCCTCGCCGGGTCGTCCAGGGACGGGGCGTCGAGCAGCGCGGCGAGGTCCTGGAGCTGGCCCTGGGTGGACAGCTTGTTCATGTCCAGGTGGTCGGCGCCGGAGTTGTCGATGACGTCGGGCGGGTTGCCGCCGGCGAAGCGCGGGGTGAGCTTGGGGCCGACCTGCTGGGTGCCGGTGTGCTTCACCTCGGCCCCGTACGCGGCCCGGTAGTCGGCTTCGGCGTCCTTCGCGTACTGGTCGCCGAGCCCGCCCTTGAAGACGAACACCTCCAGCGGGGCGCCCTCCTTCACGCCGAGGGGGTTCTTCGCCGTCTTCTCGCCGGTGGCGGCCGTGCCACCGCCGCCGGTGCCGCCCCCGCCGCCGGTGGCGCAGGCGGACAGGAGGCCCGTCACGGGGACGGCGGCCAGGCCGAGGGCGGCGGACCGCCTGATCAGGTCGCGGCGGCCGGGGCGCGCGCGTCCCGCGGCGCCCGCCGGGGTGGGGTCGCCGTCGGGGGCGGAGGTGGATCCCATGCTCAAGTCCTCGCCTTCTCCAGGACTCGGGCGGTGCGCCGGTCACCCGTACCGCTCGCCCCGGGTGAGGGCCCCGCACCGCGGTCGTGTCGCAGCTGGGTCTTGCCGGTTGGTGCAGGGGGTCGCGCGTCCGCGCGGCGGCTCGGACGAGCGGTCGTGCGGACGCCGACAGGTATAGTCCGCTCCGGGCCGGCGGGCAAGATCGGGAACGGTATTCGGCGGGAGTCTTTCCCCCTGCGGGGTCCCGGGGGGCGATTCCCGGCCGGACGCGGGCGGACCGGCCGTGCCGGAGGCACGCTTCCGCCCCGGTCGCCGGGACGCCCGGCAGGACGGCGCCGGAACCAGCGGGCGCCGGGCGCCGCCGTGTTCGGCCTCGGGGGGCCTCCCCGGTCGGTGCCGCCCGGTCAGGGGCGGCGTGCCGCGAGGACCGCCGAAGTGGCCGGTGCCGTCAGCACCTCGGTGGCGTCGAGCGCCGGGCGGGTGAGGTAGAACAGGCGGAGTTCGTCCACCCCGCCCTCGAAACGGGGCTGCCGGTGGGGTGACGGAGTGAAGTCGTCCAGGATGAGGAGGCCGCCGGGGGCGAGCAGTTCGACGACCCGTCCGGGGTCCTCGTGCTTGCCTCCGCCGTCGCAGAAGAAGACGTCGAAGGGCGCGTACCGCTCGAGCAGCCGCCAGTCCCCGGTGAGGACGCTCACGCGGTCGTCGTCCGCGAAGACGGCGGCCGCCGCACGGGCCAGGGCCTCGTCGCGTTCCACGGTGACCAGGCGTGCACCGGCGCCGAGTCCGCCGTGCAGCCAGGCGGTCCCCACGCCCGCGCCGGTGCCGCTCTCCGCGACGACCCCGCGGGGTTTCGCGGCGGCGGCCAGCCTGAGGAGCCTGCCCACCTCGGGGATGCAGCTCTTGCCGAAGCCCGCCCCGGAGGCGGCGCGCTCCGCGGCCGCCACCCGGGGCGGAACCGCACGCCCTGCCACGTCCACCACTCCCCCTTCGCCGGTGGGTGACGCTACCGCCCGCCGGGGGCGCCCGCACGGGGTCCCGCCGGTCCGCCCTCCGCGGCCCGCCTGCGGTCGCGCACCCGGATACGGCGGGGAGGCCGGGAACGGCCGGTCGGCCGCCGGGGAACGGCCGGTCGGCGGCGACCGGCCGTCCGGGAACGGCCCGGGGCCGCACCCCGTACGGAGACGGGGTGCGGCCCCGGGCGCTCGCCCGCCGGGGACT
This sequence comes from Streptomyces somaliensis DSM 40738, assembly GCA_012396115.1. GTDB lineage: Bacteria > Actinomycetota > Actinomycetes > Streptomycetales > Streptomycetaceae > Streptomyces > Streptomyces somaliensis. The sequence continues at coordinate 3,782 of JAAXOU010000015.1, forward strand.
CAGCCGCGGATCAGGTTGCGCAGCACGTACTGCATGATGCCGCCGTTGCGGTAGTAGTCGGCCTCACCGGGGGTGTCGATGCGGACGACCGCGTCGAACTCGACACCCGTGTCGGTGGTGACCCTGACCGTGCGCGGCGTGGTGCCCTCGTTCAGCTCGGTGACGCCCGAGATGGAGAAGGTCTCCTCGCCGGTCAGGCCGAGGGACCCGGCGGACGCGCCCTCGGGGAACTGGAGTGGCAGGACGCCCATGCCGATGAGGTTCGAGCGGTGGATGCGCTCGTACGACTCGGCGATGACGGCCCTGACGCCGAGGAGCGCGGTGCCCTTGGCCGCCCAGTCGCGGGAGGAGCCGGAGCCGTACTCCTTGCCGGCCAGGACGACCAGCGGGACGCCGGCGGCCTGGTAGTTCCGCGAGGCGTCGTAGATGAAGGAGACCGGGCCGCCCTCCTGCGTGAAGTCGCGGGTGTAGCCGCCCTCGGTGCCCGGCGCGATCTGGTTGCGCAGCCGGATGTTGGCGAACGTGCCGCGGATCATGACCTCGTGGTTGCCGCGGCGGGAGCCGTAGCTGTTGAAGTCGCGGCGCTCGACGCCGTGCTCCGTGAGGTACTTGCCGGCCGGGGTGTCGGCCTTGATGGCGCCGGCCGGGGAGATGTGGTCGGTGGTGACCGAGTCGCCCAGCTTGGCCAGCACGCGGGCGCCGGTGATGTCCTCCACCGGGGCCGGCTCCATCTCCATGCCCTCGAAGTAGGGGGGCTTGCGGACGTAGGTGGACTGCGGGTCCCACTCGAAGGTGTCGCCGGTGGGGACCGGCAGGGCCTGCCACTGGGCGTCGCCCGCGAAGACGTCCTGGTAGGACTTGGAGAACATGTCCTCGCCGATGGCGCTCGCGACGACGTCGTTGACCTCGGCCTCGGTCGGCCAGATGTCCTTCAGGTGGACCGGGTTGCCGTCCTGGTCGGTGCCGAGGGCGTCCCTGGTGATGTCCACCTTCATGGAGCCCGCGAGGGCGTACGCGACGACCAGCGGCGGGGACGCCAGGTAGTTCATCTTGACGTCCGGGTTGATCCGGCCCTCGAAGTTGCGGTTGCCGGAGAGGACGGACACGACGGCGAGGTCGTGGTCGTTGACGGCCTTGGAGACCTCCTCCGGCAGCGGGCCGGAGTTGCCGATGCAGGTGGTGCAGCCGTAGCCGACGAGGTTGAAGCCGACCTTGTCGAGGTACGGGGTCAGGCCCGCCTTGTCGAAGTAGTCGGTGACGACCTTGGAGCCCGGGGCGAGGGTGGTCTTGACCCACGGCTTGCGGGTCAGGCCCTTCTCGACGGCCTTCTTCGCGACGAGCGCGGCGGCGACCATCACGTACGGGTTGGAGGTGTTGGTGCAGGAGGTGATCGCGGCGACCGTGACGGCGCCGTGGTCGAGCTCGTACGTCGAGCCGTCGGGGGCGGTGACGGTGACCGGGTTGCTCGGCACCGCGTCGGCCGCGCCGTCCGCGTGCCGCGGGGCGCCGGAGCCGTTGTCGTCGTGGCCGTAGGCGGGGGCGTCGGAGGCCGGGAAGGACTCGGCGCTCGCCTCGTCGACGGGGGAGGCCACGCCGTGCGGCCGCTCCTGCTGCGGGACGCCCGGCTTGCGGTCGTCGCCGCCGGTCACGCCGGCCTCGACGTAGGCGCGCACGTCCTTCCTGAACTGCTCGGCGGCCTCGGCCAGGACGATGCGGTCCTGCGGGCGCTTGGGGCCGGCGATCGACGGGACGACGGTGGAGAGGTCCAGCTCCAGCTTCTCGGAGAAGTCCGGCTCGGCGGAGGGGTCCAGCCAGAGGCCCTGCTCCTTGGCGTACGCCTCGACGAGCGCGACCTGCTGCTCGGAACGGCCGGTGAGCCTGAGGTAGTTCAGCGTCTCGTCGTCGATCGGGAAGATCGCGGCGGTGGAGCCGAACTCGGGCGACATGTTGCCGATGGTGGCGCGGTTGGCGAGGCTGGTGGCCGCCACGCCCTCGCCGTAGAACTCGACGAACTTGCCGACGACGCCGTGCTTGCGCAGCATCTCGGTGATGGTGAGCACCAGGTCGGTCGCGGTGGTGCCGGTGGGCAGCTCGCCGGTCAGCTTGAAGCCGACGACGCGCGGGATGAGCATGGAGACCGGCTGGCCGAGCATGGCCGCCTCGGCCTCGATGCCGCCGACGCCCCAGCCGAGGACGCCCAGGCCGTTGACCATGGTGGTGTGCGAGTCGGTGCCGACGAGGGTGTCGGGGTACGCCTGGCCGCCGCGGACCATGACGGTGCGGGCCAGGTGCTCGATGTTCACCTGGTGGACGATGCCGGTGCCGGGCGGGACGACCTTGAACTCGTCGAAGGCGGTCTGGCCCCAGCGCAGGAACTGGTAGCGCTCCTTGTTGCGGCCGTACTCCAGCTCGACGTTCTGGGCGAAGGAGTCGCGGGTGCCGAACTTGTCGGCGATGACGGAGTGGTCGATGACCAGCTCGGCCGGGGCCAGCGGGTTGATCTTCGACGGGTCGCCGCCGAGCTCCTTGACGGCCTCGCGCATGGTGGCGAGGTCCACGACACACGGCACCCCGGTGAAGTCCTGCATGATCACGCGGGCCGGGGTGAACTGGATCTCCTGGCTGGGCTGGGCCTGGGAGTCCCAGCCGCCGAGGGCCCGGATGTGGTCGGCGGTGATGTTCGCGCCGTCCTCGGTGCGGAGCAGGTTCTCCAGCAGGACCTTGAGGCTGTACGGCAGGCGGGCCGAGCCCTCAACCTTGTCCAGCCGGAAGATCTCGTACGACTCGTCGCCCACGCGCAGCGTGCTGCGGGCGTCGAAGCTGTTCGCCGACACGACAGTCTCCTTCATCAATGAGCGCGTCCAACCGCATCCTGCCGCTCCGGCATCCCGCCGGTCCGTTGAGGTAAGCCTTACTTGGGGTCGCCTTACCTGTCCGGGCGGTCGCGGTGCGTCGTCAGCAGATATCTCGATGTCGAGATAACTCTAGTACATCCGCGCGCCCCGGTCATGTGCCGACGCCCCTGACCGCTGTCATCCAATCGAGACGCTTGACAGCGAACCCGGTCCTTCCGCCTTCCTTGCCGGCGAACCCAGGCGTACGAGGTGACGTGCTGGGGGTGCTGGACGGCCGTACCGGTCGGGGCGGATCTTGCGGAGCCGTACGTCGAGCTGTCGTACGTGGATGCGGTACGGGAGTGTCAGCGGCGTCCGCTGCCGGACTGCGTGACGGCCCGGTTCGAGGACGTGCCCGCAGTGCGGCCGTTTCGCTGGTCGCGTGGTGAGCGTCACTTCTCGGGCTGGTACTGGGCGGCGACGACCGGGCGGCACGTCGGTTTCGAGTCGTGGCTGGAGCGGGACCGGCTCGTGCTGATGGACTTCGATCCCGGGGTGGTGGGGATCGCCTCGCAGCCGTTCTGGCTGCACTGGCACGACGCCGAGCTGACCCCGTTGCGCCGCCAGCACTCCGGAGTGGCGGAGAAGAAGGGGCTGTGGGAGGTCCACTACGACCCCTACGACGTCTCCCGGATCTGGGTGCGCGACCGTCTCAGCGACCCGGCCCGGTGGATCACGGTGTTCTGGAAAAATCTGCACCGCGTCGGCGTCCCGTTCGGTGAGATGGCGTGGGATCACGCCCGCGAACAGGTCCCGGGCGGGACTGGGGAAGCGATCGCCGATGCCGCCGCTGCCCTGCTGCGGCGGGCACACGACGGACCAGCCCCACGCAAGGGCCGTTCGGGAAAACGGTCCCGGCGCATCGCCGCCCGGACCCGGGCCACTGCCTCCGACCGGCCGGCCCCCGATCCGACCACCGCCGATGCGGTTCAGGACGACCAGGCAGACACCGAGTCGGCAAAGGTCATCCCGCTGGGCTCGTTCGACCCGCTCGCCAACCCCTGGAGGCGTCCGTGACCATCTCCGAACCCGCAGCCCGGCCGACTTCTCCGCGGGAGGCCGATGCCGAGACCAACCGGCAACTGACGGCCCTGGAGGGATGGCGGAAGTTCACTGCGGGCCCGCCCCAGCCCCCGGTTCTGCTGACCCTCGCTGAGCTGGGCAAGCTGTCTCCGGTCGAGCGGGCGCTCTATGACGAGGACCGGCTCGATTACGGTGACGAGTGGAAGGGCCTGGTCGCGACCATGGAGCAGACTCTTCTCCTGCACGACCATCCACCGGGCAGCCTGATCAAGCTGAACCGCTACCTCCACAAACGAACTGACGGCATGATCGGCGCGCTGTCCTGCGCGATCCGAGGCGCCGCGATCCTCAACGGCACAGAACGCGTGACGAAGAACGGCCTTGACGCAGTCCCCCTGGACCACGCTGCGGAAACCCCGAAGAAGAACCAGCTGAAGTGACTCGCCCAGCGCCTGAGCTGCCCCACCGGCTGGCTCCACTGCCGGTTCGACCACGCCCCTGCGCCGGCGAGATCACCGACTCCTACGTCCGCCGCCTCGCCCGCGCGAACCATCTCAAGCCGAGCTACCTGCACTGTTTCCTCAACGGACCGCCCTTCTGGTTCGGCAAGCCCCATCTCGCCCGTCTGGCCGCTGTCTCCGGACGCTCCGAGGAGTCCCTGGACCGGGCACTCGCTGACACCAGCTCCCCACGCGGCCGCATGAAACCCAACCCACGCACATCTCGAACAGAGCTATTCCCCGGCCAGCCCCATCTCCCCTACTCATCTACATCGACGCCCGCAGAGGTCACACCATTCAGGACCTGACCCTACGGCACCAAGTCCCTCGACGTCTTGTCCGCCTCGCCCTGGACACCATGCAACCTCCTCCCCGAGGAGTCGACCGGAGCTATGGAGGCTTCGACAACGACCTCATCAAGGACATCCGGGCCATGGCAGATGAAGGCCTCGGGCCGAAAGAGATATGGCTGAGGCTCATGGACGACCACGAAGCCTCCGTGTCCTACAGGATGCTCCGCCACTACGTTCGCCAGTACTGCCCTCCACGGCACAATGCCGCAAAGGAAGCCCCCCGCTCTCCACAGGGTCACTTTCAGTAATTTCCTGAATCGAGCTGAGATATCCCGCCCCAGCCGAGATCTGTTCGCGTTTGTGCTGTGTCGGTGGGGGCGACAAGCGATCATCACTGCCGCGGCCTACGACCGGGGCGACATCACTTCGTCGACTCCAGAATGCGGTCGAGTGTCCGGCGCCCCATTCTGCTCATCGTCGGATTGCTCTCGACGTAGTACCAGACAAGCCCCATCGCCTGTTCGAAGGCCCATGCCTTGCCGCGCTCCCACTCCAGATCGTCGCAGGCCAGTGTCCGCCGGAGCACTTCCCGTGGACCCGGCTGCAACAGGTGCCAGGCGCTGACCAGATCCAGCGCGGGGTCGGCCGGGCCGAATCCGCCGGTGTCGAGGACGCCGCCGAGCCGGTCTCCCGCGACGAGTACATTGCCGGGAATCAGGTCGCCGTGACTCATCACGTCGGCACTCGTGCGCGGCAACTCCCGGTAGTGGCGCCACAGTCGGCGCAGCCGGGGCACGTCGAGCAGCCCCTGGCTCGCCTCGAAGCATTTCTCCATCCAGGCGTCGTGGTGAGCGAGAACGCCGCCGCGGTTGTCGCCGCTGAAAAGCCGACCCCGCGTCTCGGCTCCCCGCAGAGCCGCGATGAAGGCCGCAAGGTCCTCGGCGAAAGCGTCCGACCCACTCGGGTCAGCGTCGAAGGCGACCGTTCCCGGCAGCCACGTCTGGACCGACCACGGCATGGGATAACCCGCTCCAGGCTTTCCCAAGGCGACGGGTTCCGGAACGGGAAACCGAGACACCTGTGCCAGCTCCGCGCTCGCCTGGGCTTCCCGTTCCAGAACCGCCAGCGCCTCCGCGGCATCGGTCAGACGCAGCGGGAAACGCGCGGAAAGGTCGTCCCCGATGCGGAAGATGGCGTGGACCGTCCCGGTCGACGACAGGAGTCGGATCGCCTTGCCGCTCCACTCCGGGAACTGTTCTTGGATCAAGGTTGCAACGATGTCGGTGGTCACGTCCACTTGGTCATCGTGCATGGTCAATCTCGCAGGCCCTTCCACTAGTCCAGTTCGAAACGACGGAAGCAGTCCAGATCAACTGAGACGACAGCCAGTATTCAGACGCCAGGTTCCAGATCAACTGAGATTTTTTCGGCCACCCAGGTGTCTCAACCGTTCCGGTCGCCCCAGGTCGCAGCTGCGGCTTCGGACAGATCACCTGAGACGGGACACGAGAGGCACCGGCGGAGAGCGATCGTTTGCCATCGAACCTAGTCGCTCAAGGTCAGGGCATCGCAACCGACTAACTTCGCTGCCAAAGGACAGCCCCGTCCGTGACCGTCCGCCGGGGCACCCGGCCCGCTCGTCCCGCGCTCCGGCACCCCGGGCGGCCCGGCGGAGCGGCCCGCGGCGTCGGACTCAGGCGTACGGTTCGCCCGGTACGACGACCTCGCCCGTGCTGCGGCCGCTCGCGTCGAGCAGCCAGCCCATCCGCTTGGCCGAGCGCAGCGACACGGCGCTGTCCACGAGGTTCAGCCAGGGCAGCCTGTCGCCGAGGAGGCGTTCGAGGCGCAGCAGGTCCGCGAGGGAACGGGTCCACACGATGAACATCATGTTGGTGTCCCCGGTGGTCGACACGCACAGCCGGAGCTCCGGCAGGGTCTTCAGCGCCGCCACCGTGCGCTCGTGCTCGGATGCCGGGACGCGGGCCAGCCAGGTGCAGGAGATGGGCCAGTGCGACTGCACCTGCGCGACCTCGCAGCGGAAGGAGAGGAACCCCGAGTCGAGGAGCCGCGCCAGCTGCCGGCGCACCGTCGCCGGGTTGCGGCCCGCGATCCTCGCCAGGTCCGCGGCCGTGCGCCGGCCGTCCTCGGCGAGCGCGTTGATGAGCGGCCAGGCGCCGGGCGGCGGTTCCGCCCGGGCGCCGGGCCCGGGCCGCCGGGCGGCGAGCCGCAGCAGGGCGGCCTGCTGCCGGTCGAGCGCGTCCAGCCGCCAGTCGCCGCCGTGCCGGTGCACCTCCTTCGCCAGGTGCGTCCGCTGCCGCCGCACGCCTTCCACCCGGGGCAGGTCGTCCAGTACGAAGGTGGTCAGCCCCGGGAGGTCCGGCGTGATGACGGTCAGCAGGAGGTCCCGCCCGCGCGCCGACTCCTCGATCGTGACGGCCCGGGGGTCCCGGCACAGCGCGCGCAGGACGGCGGGGCGCGCGCCGGCGGCGCAGTCCACCTCGACGAAGGCGACGACCACGTCCCGCGAGACGCCGGGGTGCGCGGTGACCCAGGCGAGGCCCTCCTCCCTCAGCCGCCGCCAGCGCGCGGCCAGGGTGGCGGGCGTCGAGCCGAGCACCCGGGCGGCCTCCGCCCAGCCGATCCGCGGGGCGATCTGGAGGGCGTTGATGAGCGCGAGGTCCTGCTCGTCGAGTCCTTCCGTCACGGATTCCCTGCTTCCGGTCGTCCCCCCGCACGAATCGAACGATATGTGCCGTGCATGTAATCACGCCCCCACACTGAACAACCACCCGACGACGACATGACCTGGATCACAACCGGAGGTGTCTCCGAGATGACCTTGCTGGAAGACGCGCACGCGATGGCCGGCGATCTCGCCGTACTGCGCCACGCGCTGCACGCCGAGCCGGAGATCGGGCTGGACCTGCCCCGTACTCAGGAGAAGGTGCTGGCCGCCCTGGAGGGCCTGCCCCTGGAGGTCAGCACCGGCACGGGGACGACCTCGGTGACCGCGGTGCTCCGCGGCACCGCGCGGGCCGCCGGCGGGTCCGACGGCCCGGTCGTCCTGCTGCGCGGGGACATGGACGCCCTGCCGGTGCAGGAGGCCGTCGCGCTGCCCTACACCTCGCGGGTCGAGGGGGCCATGCACGCGTGCGGCCACGACCTGCACACCTCCATGCTCGTCGGCGCCGCCCGCCTGCTCGCGCAGCACCGGGACCGGTTGCACGGCGACGTCGTGCTGATGTTCCAGCCCGGGGAGGAGGGGTGGGACGGCGCCGGCGTCATGCTCCGCGAGGGGGTCCTGCGGGCCGCGGGGAGGCCGGTGGACGCGGCGTTCGCCCTGCACGTCTTCTCCGCGCAGGTCCCGCAGGGGCACTTCGTCTCCCGGGCGGGCACCGTCATGTCCGCCTCGGACGACCTGTACGTCACGGTGCGCGGGGCGGGCGGCCACGGCTCGATGCCGTACCTGGCCAAGGACCCGGTGACCGCGATCAGCGCCATGGTGACCGCCCTGCAGACGATGGTGACCCGCGAGTTCGACGTCTTCGACCCCGTCGTGGTGACCGTCGGCTCGCTGCACGCCGGAACCCGCAACAACGTCATCCCGGAGACGGCGGCCTTCGAGGCCACGATCCGCACGTTCTCCCCGACGGCCCGCGAGCGCCTCGCCGAGTCCGTCCACCGGGTGCTGCGCGGGACCGCCGCGGCCCACGGCGTGGAGGTCGAGGTCGACTACCGGGCCGGCTATCCGCTGACCGTGGCCGACGCCGAGGAGACCGCGCGCGTCGCACGGACCGTCGGCGAGGTCTTCGGCCCCGAGCGCTACCACACCCTGGAGCACCCGCTCTGCGGCTCGGAGGACTTCTCCCGCGTGCTCGACGCGGTACCGGGGGGCTTCGTCGGCCTCGGCGCGGTTCCGGCCGACCTCGACCCGGCCCGCGCCCCCTCCAACCACTCCCCGCACGCCCGGTACGACGACGCCGTGCTCGCCGACGGCGCCGCCCTTTACGCGGAACTCGCCCTGCGGCGGGCGGCGGACGGACCCCGCCCCTCCCTCCCCGGCACCGCAGCGACCCAGACAGGAGAGACCCATGGCTGAGATCACCCAGACCGTGGCCGAGACCGCGGCCGAACCGCGGCCCGCGGCCCGGGAGAACCGTTTCAGAACCGTCGTCGCCACCGGCGTCGGCAACGCGCTGGAGTGGTTCGACTGGAACGCCTACGCGATCTTCGCGCCGTTCCTCGCCGCCCAGTTCTTCAGCAAGACCGACGGGCTGTCGGCGATCCTGGCCACCCTCGCGGTCTTCGCGGTCGGCTTCGCCGCGCGCCCCCTCGGCGGCTTCCTCTTCGGCTGGGTCGCCGACCGCAAGGGCCGCCGCTTCGCCATGGCCCTGTCGGTGGGCGGCGCCGCGGCCGGCAGCCTCCTCATCGGCGTCGCGCCCACCTACGGCACGGTGGGCGCGGCGGCCTCGCTCGTCCTGGTGGCCGCCCGGCTCATCCAGGGGCTCGCGCACGGCGGCGAGCTCCCCTCGGCGCAGACGTACGTCGCCGAGACGGCCCCCTCCGAGCGGCGCGGGCTGTGGTCCAGCCTCATCTACGTCTCCGGCACCCTGGGCGTCATGGCCGCCACGGCGCTCGCCGCCGTGCTGACCTCGCTGCTGGCGCCGGAGCAGATGAACGCCTGGGGCTGGCGCGTGCCCTTCCTCCTCGGCGGCCTCTTCGGCCTCTACGCCCTGGTGATGCGGCGGCGGATGCCCGAGACGGAGGTCTTCGAGAAGTCCACCGACCCGGCCGCGCGCTCCGACCGGCCGAGGATGTGGCCGGCCATCGTGGCCCACCGCAAGCAGGCCCTCCAGATCGTCGGCGTGACCGCCGGCCTCACCGTCGCCTACTACGCCTGGGCGGTCTACGCCCCGCAGTACGCCATCAGCAGCCGCGGCCTCGACCCGGCCGGCGCCCTGTGGGCCGGACTCGCCGCCAACGTGGTCTTCCTGGTGGCCCTGCCCGCGTGGGGCGCCCTGTCGGACCGCATCGGCCGCAAGCCCGTGCTGCTCATCAGCAGCCTGGGCATGACGGCGGTGATCTACCCCCTGAACACCTTCATCGGCCCGCACGCCTGGCAGCTCGCCGTGGCCATGGCCGTCGCCATGATCTTCATCGCGGCCTCGGCGTCGATCGCCCCCGCGGTCTACGCGGAGATCTTCCCCACCCACATCCGCACCGTCGGCGTCGCGGTGCCCTACGCCCTGTGCGTCGCCACCTTCGGTGGGACCGCGCCCTACATGCAGACCTGGATGGGCGCCGAGTTCGGTGAGGCGTACTTCACGGGGTACGTCGCCGTCCTCCTGCTGATCTCGTCCGCGGTGGTCGCCTCGGTCCCCGAGACCCGTGGCCGCGCCCTGCAGTGACCCCGCCGCCGCGACCGGGCGGGCCCGCCCACCGGGGGCGGGGCGCGGCCGGGGGCGCCGTCCCGTCGCCTCGGTCACCGGGAGGAAAGGCAGGGCGCAGGAGGCGACAGGACTGGGCCCATCGGGGCAATCCGGGCGGCGGGCGGGACGCGGACGCGATCCGGGGTATCCGTGGAGGGGCGGCACCGGCTCGGCGGGCTCCTTGAGGGAGCGTCACCCGCACGGGTCAACCCGGCAAGAAATTCATCTCATATGTGAGATAGCCTCCCGCCATGGCAGACGACTACCTCGTACGCATCGGCAGGCTCATCCGCGACGCCCGGCAGCATCGGGGCTGGACGCAGACGCAACTCGCCACAGCACTGGCCACCAGTCAGAGCGCCGTGAACCGCATCGAACGCGGCAATCAGAACATCAGCCTTGAGATGATCGCCCGCATCGGTGAGGCACTCGACAGCGAGATCGTGTCACTGGGCTACGCGGGGCCCATGCACCTGCGGGTGGTCGGAGGCCGCCGCCTGTCCGGCGCGATCGACGTCAAGACGAGCAAGAACGCGTGCGTGGCGCTGCTGTGCGCCTCGCTGCTGAACAAGGGCCGCACCGTCCTGCGCCGGGTCGCGCGCATCGAGGAGGTCTACCGGCTCCTGGAGGTCCTCAGCTCCATCGGCGTCCGCGCCCGCTGGATCAACGACGGCAGGGACCTGGAGATCGTGCCGCCGGCCGAACTGGACATGGAGGCCATCGACGCGGACGCGGCCCGCCGCACCCGCTCCATCATCATGTTCCTCGGGCCGCTGCTGCACCGGCTGCGCTCCTTCAAACTGCCCTACGCCGGCGGCTGCGACCTCGGGACGCGCACCGTCGAGCCGCACATGATCGCCCTGCGCCGCTTCGGCCTCGACATCACCGCCACCGAGGGGCTGTACCACGCCGAGATCGACCCGTCGGTCGCGCCGGACCGCCCGATCGTCCTGACCGAACGCGGCGACACCGTCACCGAGAACGCGCTCCTGGCGGCCGCCCGCCACGACGGCACCACCGTCATCCGCAACGCCTCCTCCAACTACATGGTCCAGGACCTGTGCTTCTTCCTGGAGGCCCTCGGCGTGCGCGTGGAGGGCGTCGGCACGACGACGCTCACCGTGCACGGCGTCCCCCACATCGACGTGGACGTCGACTACTCGCCGTCCGAGGACCCGGTCGAGGCGATGAGCCTGCTGGCCGCCGCGGTCGTCACCGAGTCGGAGCTGACGATCCGCCGGGTGCCCATCGAGTTCCTGGAGATCGAGCTGGCGGTCCTGGAGGAGATGGGCCTCGATCACGACCGCTCCACCGAGTACACCGCGGACAACGGCCGTACGCGCCTGACGGACCTGACCGTGCGCCCCTCCAAGCTGGAGGCGCCCATCGACAAGATCCACCCCATGCCGTTCCCCGGCCTGAACATCGACAACGTGCCCTTCTTCGCGGCCATCGCCGCGTCCGCCCAGGGCAAGACCCTCATCCACGACTGGGTCTACGACAACCGCGCCATCTACCTGACCGACCTCAACCGGCTCGGCGGGCGCCTCCAGCTCCTCGACCCGCACCGCGTCCTCGTCGAGGGCCCGACCCGCTGGCGCGCCGCCGAGATGATGTGCCCGCCGGCCCTGCGCCCCGCGGTGGTCGTCCTCCTGGCCATGATGGCCGCCGAGGGCACCTCCGTCCTGCGCAACGTGTACGTCATCAACCGCGGTTACGAGGAACTCGCCGAACGCCTCAACTCGGTGGGCGCCCAGATCGAGACCTTCCGCGACATCTGAGGATCCCCCGAAAAGACGCCGCCCCTCCCCTGCCGGCCCGGGTGGACACCGGTCCGGCAGGGGGCGCGGCGGCGCTTTCGGGACCTTCCCGGGGCGGCCGGCCCGCCTTGAGGACGCCTACGGACCGGCCGGAGAACCCGGCCCGCGAAGGTGGACCGTCCCGCAAGACCGGGGCCGGCTCCGGCCGTTGAGGGCCACGCCCTCCGCCCCTGTGCACGGCTCCGTGCAGTCAGCGGGCCGCGACCAGGCGGGCAACCGCCTCGCGCAGCACTTCCTCACGTTTGCAGAAGGCGAACCGCACGAGATGCCGTGGGGCTCCGTTCCCCTGGTGGAAAGCCGATGAGGGGACGGCCACCACACCGGCCCGGCCGGGGAGCTCCCGGCAGAACCGCACGGCGTCCGGCGCCCCCCAGGACCGAACGTCCGCCTGGACGAAGTAGCCGCCCTCGGCTCGCCAGGTCCGCAGGCCGGCCTGCTCCAGTCCCTCGCGGAGGAGGTCCCTCCGACGCTGGAGGGAGCGGTTCAGGTCCTGGATCCAGGCGTCGCACTCCCCCGAGGACAGGACCCAGGCGACAGCGCTCTGGAAGGGGGTGCCCGAACCGAAGGTCAGGTACTGCTTGGCGGCGAGCAGCGGAGTGGTCAGGTGCCGCGGTCCGCAGGCCCAGCCGACCTTCCAGCCCGTGACGCTGAACGTCTTGCCGACCGAGGAGATCACCAGGGTGCGCTCGCCCATCCCCGGCAGTGCGGCGATCGTCGTGTGGGCGAGACCGTCGTAGGCGAGGTGCTCGTAGACCTCGTCGGTGACGACGGTCAGGTCGAAGTCACGGCAGACCTCGGCGACCTCGGCGAGCTCCGCGGGGGTGAAGACCTTGCCCGTCGGATTGTGCGGGGAGTTGAGCAGGAGGACCCGTGCCCTGGGCGATGCCGCCGCGACACGCAGTGCGTCGACGTCGAGAACGAACCCGTCGTCGTGCGGGGTCAGCGGTACGGGGACGAGGTCGGCCCCGGCCAGGTCGGCGACCGCCGAGTAGGAGTCGTAGCACGGGTTGAAGGTGATGAGTTCGTCTCCGGGGTCGCAGAAGGCGAGTACGGCGGCGGCGATCGCCTCGGTGGCTCCCGTCGTGATCACCACCTCCCCGTCGTCCGGCCGGTAGCGGGGGCCGTGTCCGTGGCGCGTCCGGTGTTCGGCGACGGCTGCGCGCAGTTCCGCCAGTCCGGCGGCGGGCGGGTACTGGTTGCGTCCGTCGGCGATGGCTTCCGCGGCGGACTGCAGGAGTGCGCCGGGACCGTCGGTGTCCGGAAAGCCCTGGCCGAGGTTGATGGCACCGGTGCGCTGGGCGAGCTCCGTCATCTCGCTGAAGACGGACGGGCGGAAGTCGCGCACCCGGGACGCGGGGGCCCAGTCGCGCGGCTGTTCCCTCATCGGGCGGCCCCCGAGGAGTCGGCCGTCGTGCTCGACGCCCGGCTCAGGGAGGTCACCCTGGTGCGCACGTCGAACAACTGGCGGGGAGGGATTCTCGCGTCGGGGCTCGGGGTGCCCACGTACAGCCAGCCGAGCAGGCGTTCCAGGGCGGTCACCCCGACGCAGTCCCGCACCCACGGGGAGTCGACGTTCCCGGTGCGCCAGATGGATCCCCAGCCTCGGCTGTGCAGGAGCAGATGCAGGGTGTGCACCATGGAGGCGGTGGCGGCGAGCTGCTCCCACTCCGGCACTTTGGAGTGGTCCAGTCGGGGGCGGAACACGATGGACACCAGCAAGGGCGCCCTCAACGGCTTGAGCCGCGCGCGTTCGGCCTTGCCGGGGTCGCCGGCCGACCGGCCGAGGGCCTCTCCCAGGCACCGGCGCTCCTCACCGCGGATCGTCACCAGCCGCCAGGGTCTGAGCGACCCGTGGTCCGGGGCGGTGGACGCGGCCTGGACCAGTTCCACCATCTCGTCGTCACTCGGCGCGGGATCGTTCAGCCGGGTCACACTGCGTCGGGTCAGCACCGCTTCCGTCACTTCCACCTGTCGCCCCCTCGTATCGGCTACTGGTCGCTCGCTCATTCAGGACGCGGCTCGTCGCCGCCGGCCGCCGAACGCGCCGACATCGGCCACAGGTCCCGTGTGGGCCCCTGGCGCGGTATGTCCTCGATCGCACGGGCCGTCGGTCCGGGCGCGTCCGCCACCAGCAGCAGGTCGGCGAGGTCCGCGAAGCCGGCGCGGAAGTGGTTGACGGACTTGACGCCGATGATCCGGCAGCGTTCGGGCACGACCCCGTGAAGGCGGATGATCTCGGGGTCGAGTACCTGTCGGCGCTCGGAGGCGACGATCACCTCGGTGTTCCCCACGGTGATCCGGGCACAGCGACCGAACTCCGTGGTCTTGCCCCGCCGCATCGCGGTCTGGACGGTCCTCCCGTCCGTGAGGGCGCGCACCGTCCCCACCGCCTCGACCGGCGGGCCACTGGCCCAGCCGTGCCGTCCGCCCAACCGGAAGCGAGCCGTCGCGCCGACACCCGCCGCCACCGCCGCGGCAACGGACTCGGGGTCCCACAGCGTGGCGAGGCACGTGGGCTCGGGCACGTCCAGCAGGGCCCGCAACAGGTGGGTGCTGTCACCCGTGGCACCGCACCCCGGGTTGTCGCTGCCGTCGCCGATGACGACGGTGGTCGCGTCCGCCGCCAGAGCCCGGCGCACGGCTTCCCGCGGGTCGGTCAGCACGCTGCGGAACCGTTCACGGTGCGCTTCCAGCCAACGCGCCACCTCGTCACCGCAGCTCTCGGCCAGGGCCGGGTCCCCGTCGGCGACGGTGACCACGCTGGTGGCGGCCTGGTCGGTGTCGGCGTAGGGAAAGCCGTGGAAGACGGTGCAGGCCAGGATGCCGGGCCGACTCTCGACCTCCTTGACCGTTTCCATCAACTCGCGTGCCGGAGCGCCCCGCGTCGTCGGGGACGGCGGCAGCAGCATGGCCAGTCTCCGCCGGTGCGCCGTGGGGCGTACCGTCCCACGGGCCGTTGAGAAGGCGAGATCCGCCGCGAGTCGTGCCCTCTCGGCGCAGTCGGTGTGCGGGTAGAGGTGGTACCCGCACACCACGTCGGCCAGGCCGAGGAGTTCGGAGGGGACGTTGGCGTGGAGATCCATGGTGACGGCTACGACCGCCTCGGGCAGAAGTCTCCGCACCGCACGCAGCACCGCCACGTCCAGCGAGCGGTCCGGCGCTATCACGCCTGCCCCGTGCAGGTCGAGCAGGACGACGTCGCACTGCCCGGCACCCCGTAGTTCCGATGCGAACCGCCCTTCCAGGACGCGGTAGGCGTCCTCGCCCATCGCCGCCCCGGGCTCGGCCCGGGCGTGGAAGGCCGGGCGAACCGCGACTCCCGCGGTGGAGCACGCCCGCAGGTAGCCGCCGACGACCGTGGCGGTGCCGGTGAACTCCCTGAGCAGGTCGTTCCCGGCGTGGCAGGAGAAGGCGGACGCCGTGGCCGTACCCAGGTACTCGACCATGAAGGTGCTCGACTCGTGCACCAGGCCGGCCACCGCCACCCGCAGGGCCCCCGTGTCACCGGCGTTCACGGGCGTGCCAGTCCCAGCGTGTTGTACCCGCTACGACGACGGGCTTCGCGCAGGGGGACCCCCGCGGCGAGGTCGGCGCGTATGGACTCCTCGGCCCGGGCGACCTGGAGCACTTTCCGCGCCGTGGGCTCCGCCATGCCGGCGGGGACCACCAGGCACCCCGCGTCGTCGCCGACCACGAGGTCGCCGGGCTCCACGCGGACGCCGAAGACGGTCACCGGTTGTTGCACCGAGACGAGCCGTACCCGGTTCTTGCCGGACTTCATGTAGGTGGACAGGCTCCACAGCGGGTAGCCCAGTTCGCGGATGGCACCGATGTCCCGGCACGCTCCGTCGATGACCGTGCCCGCCACCCCGCGTCGCAGCGCCGTCTCGGCAAGCAGATCGCCCCATACGGTGCAGTGGCCGCGACCGCCGTTCGCGACCAGGACCACGGCCCCTTCGGGGACGTCGTCGATGAACTCGCCCGCCGGGGCCGGCTGCCCGCTCTCCACCGGTTCGTAGTGGAGGGTGTAGGCGGGACCCGCCACGGCCTTCGTGCCCGACATCCGTACCACGCCGGGCAGCCCCGTGTCGCCGCGGCCCAGCATGTCCAGGGCGTCGCTCACCGCACTGGTTCCGTGAGCGCGGAAGATCTCGTTCACAGTGGACATCAGCGGACCCCGCCTCCCCGTAGTTCCTTCTCCTTCTCCACCTTGAGCGTGCCGGTGGGTTCCACTCCGGTGCCGGGCCGGGCGAGCGGGCGCACCCAGCCGGGTTCGTGGAAGACCAGGCGCGGCAGGGCGCCGTCGTCCCGGTAGTAGCCGTCACTGGGCCCGACGTCACTGGGGAGGGTCATGTTGGGGAGTGTGGCCAGGGCCAGGTTCGTCCACCGGCCGATGCCCTGGTCCCACTTGCCGCCCATGAACGTGGGGATCCCCTCGGCGGCGCAGAAGTCGTGTATCCGTACCGACTCGCCCAACCCGCCCACCCGGCCGGTCTTGATGTTGATCATGCGGCAGGCGCCCAGGCGCACGGCTTCCTGCGCCTCGCGCACTGAGTGGATCTGCTCGTCCAGGCAGATCGGGGTGTCGAGACGGTGCTGCAGCCGGGTGGTGGCGGGGAGCGAGTGCCGGGGGAAGGGCTGCTCCAGGGCGAGCAGCCCGAGTTCGTCCATGGCCGCCAGGTGTTCCAGGTGGGATTCGTCGTAGGCGGCGTTGGCATCGGCGATGAGCGGTAACTGCGGGAAGGCGGCTCGCACTTCCCGTACGGGGTCGAGGTCCCAGCCCGGGCGGATCTTCAGCCGCAACCGCTGGTACCCCGTGCGCACGACGTCCGCCGCGCTTTCCACGAGTCGGTCGACGGTCGGTTCGATGCCGACCGTGGCGCCGACGGGTACGGGACGCACGGACCCGCCGAGTTCCTCGCACAGCGGCCGGCCGTGCAGTCTGGCCTGGAGGTCCCACAGCGCGGCCTCGACCGCGCCCTTGGCCTCCTCGTGCCCGTTGACCTCGCGCCACAGCTCCATGCAGTGGTGGGGGTCGCTCCGCCCCGCGGCCAACAGCATGGGGCCGAGGTACTCCTCGATGACGTACCACGCCGTCACGATGGTCTCGTAGTTGTAGAAGGGGGTCTCCATGGCGGTGCACTCGGCTCGCCCGGTCGCCCCCTCCCCTTCCGTTTCGACGATGAGTTTGGTCCAGGTGTGGTACCGCTGCCAGCGGTTCTCGAACGGTTGGGTCAGCTCGGCGGTCACCAGTCGCAGGGTGATCCTGTCTATGTTCACGGGGTGGCGTCCCCCTTTCCCGTCTCGGGTACGTGCACGGCGAGCTTCTGGCCGCCCTGGAACAGGTTGACCCGCGCCGCCAGGCTCGCCTTCGAACCGAAGAACGCGGCCTTGCCGCCCAGGACATAGGTGTCGAGGCTGATGGGCATGGTGATGATCTGCGGACGGGCACCGGTGCGCACGACCGGATAGGCGCTGGGCGCCACGTACCCCTGGACGATCGCGGGTCGTGCGACGCCCTCCGCGATCGCCTTCGACCAGGCGTCCCGGGTGACGGCACGTCCCACGGTCACTCCGTCGCCGCGGATGTCGTACGGCTCCTTGACGACGTAGCGGTGCTGTTCGTCGAGTACGCGGTGCAGGGTGTCGTCGTCCGCCCGCAGGCGCCGGGTCCGGGGCAGCAACCCGGCCACCAGGCGTCTCTCCGCTTCGTCGAAGTGGTGGGCGAACTCCTCCTCCTGGAGGAGCGCGAGGGTCAGCTTGCTCTCAGCCACGTACCGGGCCGCGAAGGGGTTGACGTGCCACAGGTCCGTGTCGCGCAGCACACGCAGCCAGAGCTTGAGGAGCTCCGGATCCCGGTCGAGCATCTTCTCCCAGAGCACTGTGTTGACCTTGTTCCAGCAGACGTCGATCCTCCGGCGCCCCACCCGGGCGTGGCCGCCGGAAACCGCGATCCGGCGGGGATCGACGACGAGTGCCTCGACGCCCTCGGCCCGGAAGAAGGTGATCATCTCCAGGCTTTCCCGGTTCTCCTCGCCGTGCGGCTGGAGCACCGCCACGCACGGTGTGCGCTGTTGCCTTCGGGCATCCGTCAGCCCTGCGGTGAGCAGGTCGAGAAGGGCGGTTTCGGCCGGTCGGAAGCGTTCCGCGTGCGGGGGGAGCCGGATGCCCAGGTTCTGGAGAACCGCTGCCACCGCGGCGTGGACGCGAGGGGTGAACAGGGTGCCGGCCGGTGCGTCGGCGTTGTTCTCCAGCACCCGGAGCCGCTCACCGCCCTGTTCGAGGTAGCCGTCGAGGCGGCACACGTGGATCCGGGCGGGGTCGCCCGACTCGGCTTCCGCGTCGATGAGCGCTTCGGCCGCGTCGCTCAGCCCGTACCATCGGCGCACCGGTTCATCGTGTCGATGGATCCGTACGACCTTCTCCAGCAGTTCGACGTACGCCTCGAGCCGCTCCGCCGTGCGGGCGGCCGCCGTGTGCTCCACGAGGAGCGGCAGGGGGGAGAGGGGGTAGTCCTTGTTCCGGAAGGCCGGGACTTCGGTTTCCGCCCGGGCCACCGCCGCCGCGAGCGACCGGTCCGTGTCCGCGCGGTGTGTGCGGCTCAGCCGGGCGGCCGTCTCCAGGGCCGTCTCCCAGTCGATCAGGCCCGGTGCCGAAGCGGTCTCGTCCGTGTCGTTCACTTCCCCGACCGCGTCTGGGGTTTCCACGGGTCACCCTCCTGCTCGTCGTGGCGCGCGGGCGGGACACGGCTGCTTCGCGGGCGGGGGGCCGCCCCTCGCCTCCTGGAAGTACGCGGCGATCAGCCGGCGGGTCAGCGGGCGCTGTTCGCGGCACCGGCACGGTCGCCCGTCGAAGGACGCCACTGGCGCGAACTCCAGCCCCGTACCGCACAGGAACGCCTCGTCCGCCCGGTAGGCGTCTTCCTGTGTGATCCCGGTCTCCTCGACGGGGACCTCCAGGGAGTGCGCGGCCCCGATCACCCATGATCGGGTGATGCTGGGCAGTACGTCCTCCGTGAGTGCGGGGGTGAGCAGTACCCCGTCGCGCACGAGGAACAGGGCGGCGGTCGGGGCCTCCGAGAGCCGTCCGTGCCGGTTGGTGAGGACGCAGCCGTCGTAGCCGGCCTCCTTGGCTTCCAGCCAGGCCAGCCGGGGACCGGCGTAGTTGGCGATGTTCTTGGCCGCGGGCGGGTGCACGGCGGCGGATCCGCGTTGCCAGTTGCTGATGCACAGTGCCATGGCGCGTTCCTCCGCCAGCCACTGCTTGCGCCCCATGGGGGTGGCGGTCACGCTCAGCTGGGGGTCGGCGGCCTCCGCCAGCGTTCCGGGGTTGAGCGGAGTGGCCGCCACCCTCACATAGGCGTCGCTCGTTATGGCGTTGCGCGTGATCAGTTCGTCGATGATCCCGGGCAGGTCCGCCAGCCCGGGGTCCGGGAACCGCATGGCGCGCAGCGAGGCGGCCATCCGGTTGATGTGGTCCGCCAGGAGGAAGGGCTCGGCGAGGCCGCCTGTCGCCGGCGTATAGAGTCTGATGCCTTCGAATACGGACAGCCCGTAGCGCATCGCCAAGCTGCCGATGGGGACCCGGGCCTCGGCCCGGGTCACCCATCGACCGCCGAAGTGGACATGCGGATAGGGCGGTTGGTCGTTCACCGCGTCATCCTGTCGTCTGCGTGTTCCTCGTCGACGTCCTGCCGGGCTCAGCCCTCGTAGACGAAGACCGGCTCCGAGGAGTCGTACCCGGCGCGCAGTATGGCGTCGAAGTGCCGGTGGCGCAGATCGATGGCCTGCCGCAGGCTGTCCTTGGCGTCCTGCTGGCGCTGCGGCGTGTCGCAGTAGCGGAGCAGGAGCTGCCGCAGCGGCTCGGTGTGCTCGTCCTCCAGTTCGCTGACACCCTCCTGGTCCGAGTCGCTGGAGGCGTGATGGACGAAGAACTCGTACCCCCAGTCGGGAAGCTTGTACACGTCCCGCATCACCGCGAGCATGCTGTGACCCGACGAGTTGGTGATGGGCGGCTGGCCCTCCATCAGCATCAGCACGGAGGTGGCGCCGACCGTGAAGTGCACGTTGGTGTTGTTGCAGGCGTTCTTGTTGTGCTCGATCAGGGCCGTGGTTTCGGGGAACAGCTCGACGTTCGGCAGAGTGGCCGGATCGACGCCGACGGCCCGGCCGAAGTCCTCGAAGGTCTCGACGTGCCGCTTGGAGTCGGTCAGCCCCCCGGTCTCCTCCTCGTAGGCGTTCTCGATGAAGGAACGGCGCAGGTCGAGGTCGTCCACGCGCTGGCCGATGCCCATGAGGTTGCGGGTCCACCAGCTCTTGATGGGCCAGCGCTGGATCACGAACGTCTGAAGCAGGCGCTGTGTCGCCTTGCCCTCGAGGATGGTCTGGTAGAGCGGGCTGGTCATCTTCGAACGCTCGGCGATGATGCTTTCGACTTCTTCGAGGAACGAGGTGCTGGACACTTTTCTCCTCCGGGTGTTTTTACGGCTGGCGCTCTGGTGCAAGGAGCTCAGCGGACGGCAGACGTACCGTCCAGGATCGAGAACACCTTTTTCGGGTTCATCGCACGGATTTCAGCCAGGTCCTCCATGTTGAGATCGAGCAGGCCGCTGGCTATGGATTCGCACTGAGCGAGGATCTGGTCACCTTTCCAGGGGACCAGGAGATCGGCTGCCGCATCGACGAGGGGGGTGACGCAAAACGCCTGGCAAGCCCGCGACCGCAGGTAGCCCGTGATGAGTTGCAGCGAGAGGTTGCCTCCGCCCTTCCCCATCCCGGACAGGGACGCGTCGACATAGCGGGCACCGAGGCGCATCGCGGTGAGGGTGTTGGCGAAACTCATGCTGATGCCGTCGTGGGGATGGAATCCGAGCGTCGCGCCTGTGCTCTCGCGCACCATCCCGCACAAACGGCCGACGTCCTCCGGGAAGAGGCTTCCGTTGGAGTCGGCCAGGTAGAAGATGTCGGCGGTGATCTCTTCCGCCGTCCGCGCGGCGGCCACGACGTCGTGATCCGGCACTTCGCTGACGCGGATGAGGTTGACGGCGAAGGAGAGGCCGGCGCCGTGCGCGGCGTCCGCATAGGGGGCGAGTCGTTCCAGCCGGTCCGGCCGGGTCGGCATCCGCACCATGCTGACCCCGAAGTCCGCCAGCCGGGCCAGGTCTTCGGGAACGGTGTCCTTCGCGTGCGCCATCACGACCGTATCGATGCCGGCTGCCGCCTCGGCAACCCGTTCCAGGTACGCGGGAGGACAGGAGGCGGAGGGCGCCTCGTCCCCGTCGACCGCGTGACGACCGGGACGCAGGTACCCGATTTCGATGTAGGGGACACCGGCCGCCCGGCAGGCGGTGACCAGCCGGGTTGCCTGCGCGATGGTCCAGGAGTGCCCGTTGACGTATCCACCATCACGGATGGTGACATCCAGTAACTCTGCTCGCTCTGCCAATTGAATTGCGCCCCCGAACCGATAGGCAATTATCCGAGAAATGCATTCTTGAAGCAGGGAGAACGGGAGGTGGTTCAAACGGAGAGCAACCCGTGAGAACTTTCGTGGAGCGTCGGCAGGTGAGTTCGCTCTCCGCTCGGACACGTTGAACCCTAGGTCAGCGGAAAAAGAGCGGCAAGGGAGCCCCGCTCGATGGGCTGAAACCGTTCCATAGCCAGTGGCGTGGCGCGGCAACGGGTAAGAGGCCCACACCAATGGCGATTGATCTTGCGCATACGTTCCCAGCACCCCGACCGCCACTGCATCGCACCGCACGCCGCTTTCTTCAACACAGGTCGACTCGCGTCGTCCACCTGCACCGACACCGCATGTGAGGCACTCGGTTCCGCCTCGTGGACCTCCGGGGCCGGGGGAGGAAACCCGGCACTCCCCTTCCGGGAACGGCGTCGGGAGTGCCATGACGCGTGCGGGCCGACACTCGAACCACCGAAGGCGTTCCAGGCCAAGGCCGCCCGGTACCCGCTCACGGACACCGGCCGGCGAAGGCAGCGTCCACGCGCCACCGGTTGGCGGATCGCGGGGAGCGGGGAGCCGGCCGCCTCGTCCCGGTGAACACTCCTCGTCCTGCGGTCCGCGGGTGACGGCGGCCGGTGGCCGGGGCCGCGACGCGGCAGGGCCCCGGTCGTCGCGGTGGGGTGATCTCACCCGCCGACGTCTCGGCACGGGATCCCCGTTGGTTCCGTACCGGGCCATGCTCGATCTCCCGCACGAGGCCGTTGCCGCGTTTTCCGGCCCGGGTCGCCGCGGGTTCGGTGCCTCCACCGCCAGCCGGTACGTGAGCGGGACGGCCGGCCTGCTCGCCGAGCGCGCCCCGACCCTGTACGAGGCCCTGCGCGAGCCGCCGGCCGCGGCCCGCGCACACGGTGTGATCCAAGCCCGTCCGTCCCGCCGGCCCCTCGTCCTGGCCGACCCCGCCCGTCAAGGGGGCTGGCGTCACCGTCCGCCCTCCCCACCACCCTCACCACGGGCTTCCCGGGCCCTACCGACAGTGCAGCCGCTGCCACACCCGGCTGCGAGTACCGGGCGAACGCGCCTTCCCCCACCCGGGCAAGGGCGGATCCTCCGCAAAGCCCGGTGCGGCACCAACCGCATCGGTCGCGCGGCCGCTGCCGCTCACGCCCCGGGACCGCCCGACGCTCAGGACGACAGGACGAGAAGCGCTCAGCGGGTGCGAACGCCCTTCCCGGCCCCGCGTTCAGCTACGGGAAAGCCCCGTCTCGCTGCGCAGGAACTGGCCGGGGGTCACCCCTGTGTGGCGTTTGAAGACGCGGGTGAAGTGCGCCTGGTCGTAGAAGCCCGTGCGGTGTGCCACATCGGCGGGCCGCACCCCCTCGAAGAGGAGCGTTCGTGCCCGCCAGACCCTTAACTGCGTCTGGTAGGCGTGCGGCGGCATTCCCATGGAGGCGGAGAAGGTGCGGATGAGGTGGTGAACGCCGACTCCGCAGATACGGGCGAGTTCTTTGAGCGTGACGTCCTCGTCCGAGTGCGTATGGAGGTAGTCGAGTGCGGTGCGCGTGACCCGCGTCATCCGCCCTGCCGGATCGGCGTGGTCGGAGCCGGTGGAGACCTGTTCGGCCAGGGCGCGGCCGACGTCCAGCAGTGCGGTCTCACGGGCAAGGGCCGACGCGTAGGAGGTGAGCGCGTCATGGGCTCGTGCCAGGGAGTGGACGAGCCGGGCACTGGACAGCCTCTCGCTGTCCGGCAGGCGGGACGTCACCGTCGTCGAGCCGAGCATTTCACCCACGAAGTCGGGCTCGACGTACAAGACGCGGTACCGGTAACCCTCCGGAGTGGCCGCTCGGCCGGTGTGTGGTTCTCCCGGTCTGATGACGAAGGCGGCGCCGGCCGGTACCACGTGCTCTCGGCCCGCGCACTCGAATGCGGCGGCCCCGGAATCGACCAGGGCGAGCGTCATGCCCTCGTGGGCATGGCGGGCGTACCTGTGACGCCGGAAGAATGCGTGCAGCACCTCGATACCTGCCACCGGCGGACGCCAGAGGACCGCTCGGTCCGCGCGGTGCGATCCGCCTTCAGACTCGGTCGGCAACGGGCTGGAGGACATGTGCCCAGGTTAACCGCCGTCCTCAACGCGTTCGCCGCGGCGACGGAGCCGGAGGCGGATCGCCCTTGAGCCGTGGCCCTGCCGCCCAGGACGTGCCCGGGCCGGACCCGGGGACGGCCGGGTCCGGTCCGGGGCACCCGGATAGCTTCCCTCACGGCGGCGAACCGGGTGCGGTCGTCCGGCCGCTTCCGCCCCCCCCACGACGGCTCGGGCGGCGACGGCCGGGCGAGATCCCGCTCAGGAGTGCATGACAGCGCCCCGGACGACCTTGTCGACCTCGCGCCGGTCACCACGCACCGCGATCCCCGCCAGGATCAGCTGGTCGGCGGGCACGTCCGCGATGGTGGCGCGGTTGTCCTCGTCGTTGTTGGTGGCGAAGATCGCCTGCGGGTAGACAGCCATGATCACGTCTCGGCGCAGTGCCCGCTGGTGGATGGTCTTCATCCGCTCGGCGTCCACGCTGAACACCAGAACCGGCTGGCGGAACATGGGCAAGTACGTGTTTCCGTCCTTGTCGGTGTACGGCTCCCCGACGACGTCGGGGACCGTCCCCGCAATGCCACTGGTGGTGAAGGCGGTGACGTTCAGCTTCTGCCAGTCCTGCAGGTCGTCCCGGAGGACAACTGCGATCTTCGTGTCCCAGTCGAACCTGGTGGGGGTGCTCATAAAGCGATGGTGCCCTTCGGTGTTTCCGTGTCGTGATTCTGTTCCGCGGCCGCCCGGCGGTGCCTACACCGCCGTGTGCCGTTCAAGGGTGGAGCCGCCGGTCTCGGGAGATATCGCCCCCGAACGGGTTTCGCTCCCGTCTTCGACGACGGCGTTTCGGGGCTGCCGGGTCAGGATGAGCAGCCCCGCGAATATCGCCATGACTCCCACCACCTGCATCGCCGACGGCCGCTCGCCCAGTACTGCGAACGCCAGGACCACGGCAGCCAGCGGCTCCGCGAGATTGAGCGTGGCCACGGCGGTGGCCGGGACCTTCCTCAGCCCGCGGGCGTTGAGCCAGAAAGCAAGGGCGCTGGTGAACAATCCCAGGTAAAGCGCCATCAGTGCCCCCGAGGGCGTGACCAGCCAGGCGGGGCCGGAAACGAGGAGAACGGGAAGCAGCAGCGCCCCGGACAGGGCGACGGCGATCGTCGTCACCTCGGTGACCGGCGCTCCCGCGTCAAGCAGTTCGCGGCTGAGCACGGTGTACAGAGACACGCTACTCCCTGCGGTCAGGCACAGTACGAATCCCAGGATGTCAGCTTTGGCCTCTCCCGCCACACCACTCGACGCGATCAGGCCGGCGATGGCCAATACGGTCGCCACGTACCAGCGGCCCGTCGGCTTCTCCTTGCGCAGCAGGTACGCGACCACACCGGTGGCTATGGGTACCGTGGCCACCGTGACGATCGACCCTATCGCGACACCGACGCGGCTGATCCCGCTGAAGTAACACGCTTGGTAGACCGCGACCGAGGCCCCCAGCAACACGGTGGTACCCGGAAACCTCCGCGCCACGGTGAAACGATTCCGCTGGTAGACCGCCAGGCACACCAGGAAGAGTCCGCCCACCAGCACCCGGGCGGCTCCCACCGCCGACGGTGACGCCCCCGGCCCCAGGGCCTGGGCCACACCGCTCGTTCCGAACAGCGTGGACCCGGCCAGAACGGCCAGGACGGCTGTTGAATGCGGCGATACCCGCTGTTTCATCGACATCGTGCCTCCACTCCGGCCACTGCGGCCGGCTCCCCGTGATTAGCCAGCACATGATGCTTCGATGCCAGCCAAATGGTCTTGTATGAAATTGATACAAGTGGACGAATGAGATGGGAGTCGCACGCGGCCCCTGAAGGTGCCGCCACCTGCCGCAGCGAGGGCCGAGGCCGAGCCGGACCGGCTCGCTTTCGGAGGCCGTCCGCGAGGCGGCGGTCCCGGGCGATTCCGAGCCGGGCGGTCCGCCCCGAGTCGGCCACCGTCCGCTCGGCCCGGACCGTCCAGGGCGGTCCCGAACCGCTGGCACCGGGCCGGCCGGTCCGCGGGCGGGCGCCCGCGGACGAGGCCGCGTCAGGGTGACCCGGTCTTCGGGCCCGTACCCATGGGGGCGCAGCAGTGACGACCGACGTGACGCCCGAGCTGGCCGAGGCGGTCCAGCGCGGCCACGACCGGCGCGACCGGGCGGACATGGCGCCGACGATCGCCTACTTCCGGGCACTGCCCGCCCGCCCGGCGGCAAGACCGTCCGCGCGGTACTCACGTCCCGGACCGGCGGGCCTGACCGCCCACCGCCCCGGGGAGCACCGGGGCGGTGGGCGGCTCATCCCCGGCCGCCGGCCGGGCCCGGCGCCTCGCCGTCGTCCTCGCCGTCGTCCTCGCCGTCCTCGCCGTCCTCGTCGTCCTCGTCGAAGGGATCGGCGAAGATCGACGGCAGTGTCTCCTCGACCGGGTCGCCGAGTTCGTCCTCGGTGAGGACGATCCGGCGGAGCATGTTCAGCGGGTACAGGTAGCTCTCCGGGTCGTCGGGGGCGCCGACGCAGGGGTGGTCGAGGGCGGAGGTCTCCCCGGCCGCGCCGAAGAACGGCTCGAGTTCCCCGCTGACGATGTCGGGGATGTACTTCCACACCATCTTCCGGTGCCGGCAGAACACCTCCCCCACGTACCAGATCGCACCCTGGAAGAAGGGCGTCATGCGCCGGTCGGTGATCTCCTCCATGGTGTTCGCGGTTTCCCGGACCAGTTCGTCCAGGATCCCCAAGGAGGCCGGGGTGAAGTCCAGCGCGTCCGCGAAGGGGGTCTGCTCGGCCCACCTTTCGTGCGCCTCCCGGCGCTCGTCCAACCACCTGAGCAGGTCGGGGTGCCGGGTCGGGTCGTACGTCTCGTCAGGCTCGGTCATGCCGCCGACGGTAGTGGACACCGTCCACACCGCCGTTCCGGTGCCGCCGAGTTGACACACCGTCGCTGGACAATTCCTCGCGTCCGGGGTGGCGGAATCCTCTAGTGTATTGGCCGACGGGCGGCGAAAGCTGACACGGGGGCCCTACCAGCCGCTCGCCCGCACCACCCGAGTCCCGTGGCCCCCCCACGACCAGGGACACCCCATGAGAACACAGACACCCCTCCGTACCCGGCTCCGGCGACGCCTGGTTTCCCGCCTCGCGGTCGCTTCCGCGGCCGGGATGGTGCTCGTCGGCCTCCCCGCCACCGCGAGCGCGGCGCCCGGCGACTACGCCAAGATCACGTCCGGCGGACGGTGCGACGAGATGCACCTCCGCAAGAAGTTCCCCCGCACCCCGAGCAACTCCGGAACCCCCACCGGGCAGCACCACTGGACCAAGGGCGGCCCGGACGAGGAGTACTACTTCAACCTCGAGTTCAAGGGCTTCGAAGACGTTCCCGCGCCCACCCGCACCGACCTGAAAGACGTCGGCAACACCGACGCCGACATCAGGAGGTGGGACGCCGCCTACCGGGCGTCGAGGGACCCCGAGGACATGAAGCGCGCCGTCTGGGCCCGCTACGCCCGCTACATCCAGGGCAAGCCGTCCCCGAAGACGTTCGGGAAGTGGGTGCCGCAGAACCTGATCGGCGCCCAGCACTCCCGGGAGAAGGGCAGCGTCTTCGAACGGAAGACCGTCCAGGACTTCAACCTCGTCGGCCCGGACTGGCTGTGCGAGGTGACGGTCGAGATCTTCGACAAGGACGGCAACAAGATCGCGTCCCGGCGTTACGACGCCTACAACCAGCGCACCGGCGACCTGGGCGAGTTCAAGGCCGACGGCAAGCGGAAGCCCGGCCAGTTCAAGAACGACAAGATCATCCTTCGCCACCGGGACGCGAAGCACGACTTCACCAAGTCGAACTTCACCATGTTCGCCGGGGAGAAGCCCAACGGGGCCACCACCAAGGAGTACAAGGCGGAGAACGCCAAGCTCCGCGCCGAACGGGGGGCGGGCAACAACCCGATCCGGATCGCGGAGCGGCGGGCGACGGCGAAGGGGCTGTGGCCGCAGACGAAGTACACCAAGTCCTACCCGGTGTTCAATCCGCGGCCGAACACCGGCACCCAGGGCCCGATCAACTCCCTCGCTTACGAGTCCGGGAAGAACCCGGCGCAGGCGCGGCAGATCCAGGACCAGCACAACCGGATGAACACCCGCGGCGTCCTCGGCCGCGGCCCCGGCGGCGTCGACTTCTCCACCCTGGAGCTCCAGTACGTCGGCAGCCCCGTGAAGGGCAGGGGGCTGGACTACAGCATGAAGGCCGACTTCGTGCCCGACGAGGACAACGATCCCGGCTGGGGCGGGCAGGCCAAGCTCGAACTGGCCTCGGACGCCCTGTTCACCTGGCTGGCCCTCACCCCCGACAGGCAGTGGGTGAACCTGAACCCCGACCAGCCGGACAAGATCATGGACGAGGCGTTCGGGAGGACCGACGCCGGTCGCGTCCTCCTCGAAGCCGACATGGAGATGAAGCGGGACTTCTCCCGCGCCATGGACCCCAAGAAGTCCCCCGGCAAGGAGTTCATGGACGCCGCCCCCAAGGTCGACGGGGTGCCGTGCTGGGGATCCGGCCGCAACTGGATCGTTCCCGGCCGGGCGAAGGTCCGCGAGCAGGACGGCGGCATCTACATCCTCGACGCCCCGCTCAAGGTCAACCACGCGGCGATGGACTTCGACACCCCCGTGCACGGCGGTGAGGACTGCTCGAAGAGGCTCACCGAGGCGGAGAAGGAGCGCAGCCACCAGCTGATCACCCGCCACCTCGTGCCGCACGTCGAGAAGCAGATCAACACCGAGAAGAAGTACGCCGACCTGCGCCGCGTCTACAAGTCCCGGGTGGCCGCCGAGTGGATCCGGCAGCAGGACGCCGCGAAGGCCACCGACTTCCGCCCCATCATCGACAGCAACGACCTCAAGCGGTGGCCGCTGCGGGGCGAGAACGCCGACTGGGACAAGCGCACCGTGTGGAAGGAGATGGTGGAGTCCTTCACCAAGGGCGACTTCACCTACGAATGGCCCCTCGCTGACGGACGCGTCTACACCTTCTTCGTGGGCGGCGTCGACTTCTCCAAGGCCCCCAAGCGCAACATCACCTCCGCGGAGTTCCAGCTCCGGCACCAGCACCTCCCCCGGACCACGAAGGACAGCGTGCGGGCGCAGACCTCCGCGCGGGACGCCGACGTGACCTTCCTCGGCGGGAGCGGAGCCGCGAAGACCGACGGTGGCGAGCCCGACCCCGCCCCGACCCCCACGCCGACCCCCACGGGCACGGGGAAGCCGGCACCGACCGGCGCCCCGTCGACTCCGGCGCCGGACCCCACCACCCCGGGCCCCGGCGACACCGGCCGGCCCGTCCCGCCCCCGGCGGAGGGCCCTGACGGCGACCTCGCCGACACCGGGTCGGACACCCCGGTCGGCCTGATCAGCACCATCGCCATCGCCACCGTGGCGGCGGGCGGAGCGCTGACGTGGTGGATGCGCCGTCGCAGGTCGGACACCGACGGCTAGACCCACCTCACGGCCACAGCCGTGCGAGAGGCCCCTTCCCCGCTGCCCGCGCCGGGGAGGGGGCCTCTCTCATGCTCGGGGCCGCCGGGCCGGTCCCCCGGTTCCGGCCCGGCGGCCCGGTGCGCCGCCTCCGCGCGCCCCGTGCTGTGCGGGTGCTCCGGGCGGCGTCCCGCGCCCCTGCCCCCTACGCCGTGCCGGGCGCCGTCACGGACGGGCCGGACACGGCGGGCGGGTCACGGGGCGGGTCAGAGGGCGCCCCGGG
Organism: Streptomyces somaliensis DSM 40738; assembly: GCA_012396115.1. Taxonomy (GTDB): domain Bacteria; phylum Actinomycetota; class Actinomycetes; order Streptomycetales; family Streptomycetaceae; genus Streptomyces; species Streptomyces somaliensis. The sequence goes on from JAAXOU010000015.1 coordinate 33,058, forward strand.
CCCAGGGGCCGGTGATCGCGAACGTGATGCCGGGGGTCTGGATGTTCACGAACAGCCAGTTGCCGTTCTTGGGCTCGAAGACCGAGCCGGCCCACTCGGAGCCCCGGTGGTCGGCCGCCGCGACCGCCTTGCCCGCGGTCCCGGCCCTCAGGTCCACGTTGTTGGCGGCGAAGCGGAAGATCTCGCCGCCCGCGGTGAGGCCGTGGACGTACTCGGTGCCGCCGCCGTCCTCGCACAGCACCAGGCCGCCGCGGGGGCTGACGCACATGTTGTCCGGGGCGTTGAGGACCTCGGCTCCGGGAGAGGCGAAGAGCACCCGGAACTCGTCGGTCGCCGGGTCGAGTTCGAAGACCTGGCCCTGGCGGGCGGGGCCGCCGTCGGTGGTGATCACGTAGATGCGGTCGTTTCCGTACCAGGCGCCTTCGAGGCGGCTGAACACCGCCGCGCCGTTGGCCTGCGCCTGGAAGCGCACCGTGTCCTCCGCCGGGTCGACGTCCTCCACGGGCACCCAGGAGACGGTGCCGTACGCCTTCTCCCCGTCGCCGCGGGTGTCGTACCGGCCGGTGCCGATGCGCAGGGCTTCGAGGCGCCCGCCCCTGGACAGGTCGCCGGGCACCGCCGGGACGAACCGGTAGAGCGAGGCGTCGCCGCGGTCCTCGGTCTCGTAGACGTAGCCGGTCACCGGATCGACGGCGACGGCCTCGTGGTTGAAGCGGCCCATGGCCCTGTAGGGCTCGGGGTTGCCCTTGCCCTCCGAGGCCACCTCGAAGACGTAGCCGTGCCGCTTGCCCGCATTGGTGGAGAAGGTCTCCTCGCAGGTGAGCCAGGTGTTCCACGGGGTGGGGCCGCCGGCGCAGTTGCGGAGGGTGCCGCCGAGGCTGCCGTAGGACTCCAGCCACCGCCCGGCGTCCGGGTCGAAGACCAGGGTGGTGGTGCCGCCGCCGGCCGCGGGGTCGTAGGCGGGGGCGGTGAAGGCGGTCCCGGCGCCGCGCTCGTGGTTGCGGACGAGGTGGACCCGGTCCCCGTACCGGAAGGCCGCCATGCCGTCGTGCGCGCCCGGGGTGGGGACCCCGTCGTCCATGGGGTCGTTGGTCCAGCCGTAGGAGATGTACTCGAACCCGCGCGGGAGCTGCAGCAGTTCCAGACCGGTCGCCTGGTCGCGGACCGGGCGCAGCGGGCCGTACCCGGCGTCGAACTCCAGTTTGGCGGGCGCGGCCGCCGCCGTCCGCGCCGCGAGCGCCTGGAAGGGGACGGAAGCGGCCGCGGCCACGGCGGCGCCGCGCAGGAGGGCGCGTCGGTCGAAACCGGAACCGGTCGGCCGCGCGGCGGACTCGTTCGTCATCGGGGTCCTCTCGATACCTCTGGCCGGGGGGCGGCGCGGGCAACCCTAGGAGCGGCCGTTCGATTCCTTCCCCAACGGGGCGTTAGCGGGGGGTGAACTTCTTTCAACCGTGGTGTGGTGCCGTTCGGGCCGTCGGGGGGACGGTGACGCGAAGGCGCCGCGGGCGCAGGCCGCCGGGCGGACGGGCGGGCCGTCGCCGGTCAGCCCCCGCCGAGCAGTCCCTCGGAGCCCCCGCCGGGCGGACGGGCGGGCCGCCGGGGCCCGCTCACGCCCTCGCCCCTCCGGTGACAGGGCGCCCGTGGTGAGGTCGTCGCGGGCGGCCTCGGCGAGCCGCCGGCTCAGCTCGTCGACCTTGCGCGCCCCCTCCTCGAACTCGGACAGCGCGCGGAAGGCGGAGCCGTACCGGCGCTGGTCGCCGATGCCCGTGCGGGGGATGCGCGGATCCCTGCCGTCGAGGCGGAAGGTCCCGCCGGGGCTCGTGGACCGGCGGGCGTTGACGGAGCCGCACAGGAACCCCCGCAGGTGCTTCAAGCCGTCACCGGAGGCGACCGCCGGGCTCACCAGCCCGCTCGCCCCCGGTGACAGCCGACGCCGAACGCAGGCGGCCTGGTTCGCCTGTCGCTTCTCGGCCTCATTCGGTCCGGCCTTCAGGGAAGCGAGGCGGCAGGACCGGTTGCTCCCAGAGGCCGGCCAGGTGTTCGTGGAGGACGTCGTGTGCCTCTTGCGGGGTGAGGTGGCCGATGAGGACGTGCGTGGTGAGGCCGTCCGCAAGGGCCAGGAGGGTGCGGGCCTCGCGTTGCGGATCGAGGGGTACGGCGCGGTCGGTGCCCTCGCCCGCTTGCGAGATGAGGCGGGTGAACGCCTCCTGCAGGGCTGCGTAGTTCGCCTTCAGCGTTCCGGCGAGCGCCTTGCTGACAGCCGCCTGCGCGACGAAGGCGAGCCAGACCCGTGCCTCGGCGCGGTGCTCTTCCCCGAGCAGGGAGATCTCGTTGGCCGCATGGCCCAGGGCGGTGCCGGCCGACTGGGCCGGGCTCCTGACGAGGCGGGCCTGCACGCGCTCGCCGATCCGCTCGCCGACGTGCCCGAGAGCGAACACGAGCATCTCCTCCTTGGTGCGGAAGCACCTCTGAACGGCGCCCATGGACACCTGCGCGCGAGCGGCGACATCGCGAAGGGTCACCCCCTCGAGGCCGCGTTCGTCGGCGAGGTGGCAGACGGCCTCGGCGATGAGGCGGCGTCGGCCCACGTGATCCACCTGCCTCGGCATGCCCGTTCGCCTCCCTGCTCCACGGCGCTCCGCTCCGCGCCGCACTTTGTGCGATGCACTCGTATCGGTACCAGGGTACGGTTGCGGTTCCGATGCAGCTGCATCGATACGTAGGGGAGGAAGGAGAGGCCATGCGGGACGCCCTGTGGAAGATGTCGGCCGCCGCCCAGGCGGAGGCCGTGCGCGGCGCGCACGTCTCGGCACTCGAACTGGTCGACAGCCACCTCGATCGCATCGCCGAGGTCAACCCACGAGTGAACGCGGTCACGCAGCTCCTGGCGGAGCGCGCACGTGAGGCCGCGACGCAAACGGACCGCCGGCGGGCCGCCGGTGAAGCGCTGGGGCCGCTCGCGGGCGTGCCGTTCACCGTGAAGGAGAGCACCGCCGTCGAAGGCGTGCCGACCACGTTCGGCACGGAGCGCTTCCGCGATCTGGTGGCGCCGGCCGACGCGCCCCCGGTGGCGCGGTTGCGCGCGGCCGGGGCCATCCCCATCGGTCACAGCAACATTCCCACCCTGATCCTGGCGGGGATGCACACGCGCAGCGAACTGTTCGGCGACACGGTCAATCCGTGGGACAGCAGCCGGACCCCGGGCGGTTCCAGCGGGGGCGACGCGGTGGCCGTGGCCACGGGCATGGCGGCGCTCGGGCTCGGCAACGACTCCGGGGGGTCGGTGCGCATCCCGGCCCAGTTCTGCGGCGTGGCCGGGCTGAAGCCGTCCACGGGCCGGTTTCCGGCGGACCATCGCGTTCTCGGCCCGGACGACCCGGGCCCGGCGTCTCAGGTACTGGTCACCGACGGCCCGCTGGCCCGGAGTGTGGGCGACCTACGGCTGGCTTACGAGGTGCTGGTCGGGACCGATCCACGGGACCCACGGGCCGTGCCGGTGCCCGCGTACGGCGAAACGCTCCCCGGGCCGGTGAAGGTCGCGGTCGTGGCGGACCCCGGCGGGCACGGCGTCCACCCCGCGGTTCGCGGAGCCGTCGGGACCGCGGCCGACGCGCTCCGCGACGCCGGATACGACGTGCGCGAGGTACGGGACGTACCGCGGATGGACGAGGCCCTCGAAGCGTACGGCCGGATCACCGCGACCGAGTTCGCCCCGACCTGGCCGGCGGTGCGCGAGCTGCTCGGCGAAGGCGGGGACCGCTACATCGGGATGGCGATGGTGCAGACCCCGCCCGCGAGCGCGGACGAGTTCATGAAGCTGATGGGTACCTGGATGACCATTCGCCGCTCTTGGGCCGAATTCCTGGACACGTACCCGCTGTTGCTCGGCCCGTCGTTCACCGAGCCGCCAGTCGAGCCGGGGCTGGAGTCGCGGGACAGGGCAGGCCGGGAGCGGGTCGGGTCGGGGATGCGCCTGTGCAGCGTGACCAGTTTCGTGGGCGTGCCCGGTGTGGCCGTACCGACCGGCGTGGTCGACGGGCTCCCCTCGGGGGTGCAGATCGTCGGGCGCGCGTTCCGGGAGGACCTGTGCCTGGACGCGGCCCAGGCGATCGAGGACCGGCTCGGAGTCCTCACACCGATCGACCCGCGCGCGGGAAGCCGGGCTGATTGAGCCGTTGCGCCGGGGAGGGTGAGCCGCCCCGGGTTCGGTAGAGATCTCAGGTTGTGGTGGTGACCTGGGGTTTCGTGAGTTCGGTGTAGTAGTTGGCTTCGTATTCGACGGGCGGGATGTGGCCTATCTCACCGTGGAGTCTTCGGTGGT
>JAAXOU010000150.1 GCA_012396115.1 Streptomyces somaliensis DSM 40738
TTGAGTTTACTTCCGCCACAGTTGTGAACCAGGACCGGCGTCTTCCCCGCCAGCACATAGTACGTGTGGATTTCGGTGAGGGTCAGGTCGTGGGTGCGCTGGCGCTCGTCGAAGCGGTGGACGGCCCGGGCCAGGTCCCACACGAGGTTCCGCAGCCCTTCCGGGACCGAGTCGCGCACCGCGGCGCGCCAGCGGAAACACCGCCCGGCGGGTCCTCCCGGCCGGGGTGCGGCGGCGACGTGCACCGGAAGCAGGCTGAGTCCCCAGCCCCCCGCCGCCGCGGCGCCCTCGACCAGTCCGGCGCGGTCGGGCACGAGGGCCAGGCGCAGCACCGCCCACCACCACAGCCCGCTCAGTACGAGCGCCGACGCCAGCGCCGCCAGCGGGACCCGTCGCCGTACCATGCCGCCTCCTCCGGCCGACGCTAGAGGGACCCGGTCACCGGACGGCAGGGTGGCGCACCGGAGCGGCCGTCGGCGCGCCCCCAGCCCCCCGCCCCGCGTCCGTCCCCGGGCCCGGCGAGCCCCCGAGCCCGTCGGGACCGGGGGCCGCGGGCCCGGGAACCATCAGACGTTCTCCGCCTGGAACATCCAGGCGTGCTTCTCGAGGTCGGCGGTCAGCCCGATGAGCAGGTCCTGGGTGACCGGGTCCGGCTCGTCGGTCGCCGCAACGCGCTCGCGCATCCGCTGGATGACCGCGACGAGCGCGTCCACCATGATCCGTACCGCGTCCCGGTCCTGGATCCACCCGGTCGGCACCTCGCCGATGGCACTGCCGGCCGCGACGGTCGCGGCGCGCCCGTCCGGGTTGACGCCGATGGCCGAGGCGCGCTCCGCCACCACGTCGGAGTGGGTGCGGGCGGTGGTCACGACATCGTCGAGCTGCAGGTGTATGGACCGGAAACGCGGTCCGACCACGTTCCAGTGGACCTGCTTGGCCACCAGCGACAGGTCGACCAAGTCCACGAGGGCACCCTGCAGGGCTTCACCGACCACCTTGAGATCGGCGTCGGACAGCGAGCTCTTGACGACAGCCATGCGAATCCTCCGTTCCGTGCGCACGTCTCACCATGGCACACAGCAGGCAAAACAGGCATTCGACCAAAAGCGAAAGCCCCGGTCGGCACCTCGGGTACCCGGCCGGGGCTCAGCCCAAAACGTCGATCCCGCTGTTCCGCGACGAACGGTACGCGGAGCCGGGGAGGATCACGCGGCGACGACGTCCACCGCTTCCGCGGGCGCCTTGATGGTCACCCGCTCCGTCGGCACGCCCGCCACCGACGTCACGGACACGGAATTGAGCATCGGGCGCACCGGCGCGGACACCGGCTCGCTCACCGCTGCCGATTCCGCCAGCTCCGCCAGCGACAGTTCGTCGCTCACTTCCCGCATGAGCTCGGACATCCGTACGTCCAGCGCGTCGCAGATCGCGGAGAGCAGTTCGGAGGAAGCCTCCTTCTGCCCCCGCTCCACCTCGGAGAGATAGCCGAGCGATACCCGGGCGGACGAGGAGACTTCGCGCAGAGTACGGCCCTGACGCTGGCGCTGCCGACGCAGCACGTCACCCAGCAGGCGACGGAGCAGAATCATCGGTGGCTCCCTCCTCGGACCGCGTAGCCGCATCCTTCACGCCCCACCGTACCGCCTCGCGCCGCGGCCGTGCGGGGAGCGATGTCGTGTTCACTCAGGGCTGCAAACATCCATCCCCCCCGTTCCGTTCCGTATCCTTTGCCCGCGCATTCGCCGAGAGTTCGCCCGCGAGCAGTTCCAGCACGTTCCGTACGCTCTCCTTACGGATTTCCGCGCGGTCGCCGTTCAATCGCAGCGCGGCCACCGTTCCCCCCTCCGCGGCGCCGCCGGGCGGCCCGCACACCGCCACGTAGACCGTCCCCACCGGCTGCCCGTCCTGCGGTTCGGGCCCCGCGACCCCCGTCGTCGCGGCACCCCACCCGGCGCCCAGCCGACTCCGCACACCCCGTGCCATCTGCAGCGCGACCTCCGCGTCGACCGCGCCGCGCCGCTCCAGCAGATCGCCGTCGACACCCAGCAGGTCCCGCTTCAGGGGCGTGGCGTACGCCGTGACGGACCCCCGGAAGACCCGGGAGGCACCGGGTACGGACGTCAGCTCGGCGGCGACCAGACCACCCGTGAGCGACTCCGCCACGGCGAGCGTCTGACCGCGCTGTGCGAGCAGCCGCAGCACGCGCGCCGCCACCGGGCCCGCACCGGGCTCCCCGCCGGCGGCCGCCGGCTCCCCCTCCCGCGCCGCCCCCCTCACCGGGGCGGCTCCGAGGCGGCCCGGGCGGCCCGTTCGGCGGCGAGCCCCCTGCGGCGCAGGGCGACGGCCTGCCGTACGTAGTCGAGCCCCGTGACGACCGTCAGGACCACCGCCAGCGCCATCACCCACCACCGCAGCGTGGCCAGCGGGCCGGTCAGCGCCAGCACGTACATGCCCACGGCCGTGCCCTGGGCGAGCGTCTTCATCTTGCCGCCCCGGCTGGCCGGGATCACCCCGTGGCGGATCACCCAGAACCGCAGGAGCGTGATGCCCAGCTCGCGCGAGAGGATCACGCCCGTCACCCACCACGGCAGGTCGCCGAGGGCGGACAGGCAGACCAGGCCGGCGGCCATGATGGCCTTGTCGGCGATGGGGTCGGCGATCTTCCCGAAGTCGGTGACGAGGTTGTACGTCCGCGCCAGGTGGCCATCGAAGATGTCCGTGATCATGGCGACGGCGAACGCCGCCCAGGCCCAGGCGCGCCAGGCGGGGTCGTAGCCGCCGTCCTGGAGCAGCAGCACCACGAACGCGGGGACGAGCACCAGGCGCAGCATGGTCAGGACGTTGGCGACGTTCCACAGGCCGGCCTGGCTCACGGCCGCCGCCCCCAGCTTCCCGCCGGGTGCCCTTCCCGTGCCGCCCGGGGCGGGCGCCGGGACTCCGGTCATCTGCCCGCCTCCTCGAGTACCTCGGCCACCAGGTCGACGCCTTCCGTGCCCACGGCCTTCGCCCTGACCATACGGCCGACGGCCAGTCCGGCGCCCGTCGTGAACAGGACCTGCCCGTCCGTCTCCGGCGCCTGGTGCGCCGCGCGGCCGGCGGCGGCGTACTCGTCGTCGTCGAGGTCGTCGCCCTCGACGGACTCGACCAGTACCTCCAGGATCTCTCCGAGGCGCTCCTGCGCACGCTGGGCGGTGAGCTCCTCGGCGAGCCTGGACAGGTGGGCCAGGCGCGCGTCGACGACCTCCTGGTCCAGTTTGCCCTCGTACGTCGCGGCCTCGGTGCCCTCCTCGTCGGAGTAGCCGAACACGCCGACGGCGTCGAACCGGGCGTGGACGAGGAAGCGCTCCAGCTCGGCGAAGTCCTCCTCGGTCTCACCGGGGAAGCCGACGATGAAGTTGGACCGCACGCCGGCCCGCGGCGCCTTGCCGCGGATCGTGTCCAGCAGCTCCAGGAACCGGTCCGTGTCGCCGAAGCGGCGCATGGAGCGCAGCACGGTGGGCGCGGAGTGCTGGAAGGACAGGTCGAAGTAGGGGGCGACCTTCTCGGTGGAGGTCAGGACGTCGATCAGGCCGGGGCGCATCTCGGCGGGCTGGAGGTAGCTGACCCGGACGCGTTCGATGCCGTCCACGGCGGCCAGTTCGGGCAGCAGCGTCTCCAGCAGGCGGATGTCACCGAGGTCCTTGCCGTACGAGGTGTTGTTCTCGGAGACCAGCATGACCTCCTTGACGCCCTGCTCGGCCAGCCAGCGCGTCTCGCCCAGCACATCGCCGGGGCGGCGGGACACGAAGGAGCCGCGGAAGGAGGGGATGGCGCAGAACGAGCAGCGCCGGTCGCAGCCGGAGGCCAGCTTCACGGAGGCGACCGGGCTCGTGTCCAGGCGGCGGCGCAGCGGGGCGCGCGGGCCGGAGGCGGGCGCGACGCCCTCGGGCAGGTCGGCGGGGCCCTGCGGGGCGCCGTGTCCCGGTAGGGCGACGGCCGCGGTGGCGCCCTGCCGCTCGACGGGGCTGAGCGGGAGCAGCCTGCGCCGGTCACGGGGGGTGTGCGGGGCGTGGACGCCGCCGCCGAGGATGGTCCGCAGCCGGTCGGAGATGTCCGCGTAGTCGTCGAAGCCGAGCACCCCGTCGGCCTCCGGCAGGGCTTCGGCGAGCTCCTTGCCGTAGCGCTCGGCCATGCAGCCGACGGCGACGACGGCCCGGGTGCGGCCGTGGTCCTTCAGGTCGTTCGCTTCGAGGAGGGCGTCGACGGAGTCCTTCTTGGCGGCCTCGACGAAGCCGCAGGTGTTGACGACGGCGACGTCGGCGTCGGCGGCGTCCTCGACGAGCTCCCAGCCGTCCGCCGCCAGGCGGCCTGCGAGCTCCTCCGAGTCCACCTCGTTACGGGCGCAGCCAAGGGTGACAAGGGCGACGGTACGGCGTTCGGGCATGGGCTCAAGACTACTTCGTCCCCGGCGCCCCTCCGGCGCGCAGGTCCGGGGCCCCGGCCCGACCGCCGCAGGCCCCGCCCGCGCCCCGGGAGGGGGCGGGCGGGGCCTGCGGCGGGGGGACCGGACGGTCAGCCGACCTGGGGGTCGCCCTTGGTGTACGTCAGCCGCTCGACCTGGCCGGGGGCGAACTCGTCCTCGACCTTCCTGCCGTTCACGAACAGCTCGATCGCCCCGGCGTTGCCGAGGATGAGGTCGACCCGCTCGTCGTCCTGGAAGGTCTTGGAGTCGCCCTTCTCGAGCAGGCCGTCGAAGAGGAGCTTGCCGTCGCGGGCCTTCGCCGAGATCCAGCTCTTGTCGTCGATCGCGGTGAGCTTCACCGTGACCTTGTCCTGCGGGACGGCCGCGATCGCGCTCTCCGAGGCGATCGGCGCGGGCTTGGACGGTGCCGGCTTGGGCGCCTGGCTCGGGGACCCGGCCTGGACCTGCCCCGACGCCGCGCTCCCGGGGCCGGTGCCGGCGTCGTTCTGCCCGAAGAGGGTGAACCCGGCGAAACCGATCACCACGACGATCGCGGCGACCATGGCGGCGGTCCAGTTGGGTCGGCGCCGTTCCGGACGGATGCGTTCCGCCTCGAACACGGGCGCGGCGGAGGTGGGGGCGGGACGGCCGCCGTGCTCCGCGTCGTACTGCTCGACCAGGGCGGTCGGATCGAGTCCCACGGCCCGTGCGAGCATCCGCACGTGCCCGCGGGCGTACACGTCGCCGCCGCACCGCGAGAAGTCGTCCTCCTCGATCGCGTGCACGATGGGGAGGCGCACGCGCGTGGAGTGGCTGACCTCTTCCGCGGTGAGGTTGGCGGCCAGGCGCGCGTCGCGGAGCGCACGGCCGATCGAGGGCCGGTCTTCCTCGGGGAACGGGGGCCGGTCGTCTTCGGGGGACTTGCCGTCGGGGGCGTTGCCGATGGACACGAGGGCGCCTTTCGAGCGTGTAGCCACCTGCTGGAGGTTCAGTCTACGGGTGGTGCGAAAGGGTGGGGCAACCGGGCGGGCGTAGTTTGTACGCCATCGGAATGGCCGCCGCCCGCGGTGCGGGGACCACCATTGTCCGCTCCTTCCTCCCATGTGACGTGCAGTCCGGGACAACGGTTGCTCACGGTTGCCTTACGGGTGGGACACGGGGCGGTCAGGAACCGTCCCCGCCGCGGATGGAGGCGAGCACACCGTCCAGATCATCCGGTTTCACCAGGACGTCCCGCGCCTTGGAGCCCTCGCTGGGACCGACGATGTTCCGCGACTCCATCAGGTCCATGAGCCTGCCCGCCTTGGCGAAGCCGACGCGCAGTTTCCGCTGGAGCATCGAGGTCGAGCCGAACTGCGTGGAGACGACCAGTTCGGCCGCCTGGCACAGCAGGTCGAGGTCGTCGCCGATCTCCTCGTCGATCTCCTTCTTCTGCTTCGTCCCGGTCGTGACGTCGTCGCGGAAGACGGGCTCCATCTGCTCCTTGCAGTGCCGCACGACGGCCGCGACCTCCTCCTCCGTGACGAAGGCCCCCTGGAGGCGCACCGGTTTGTTCGCGCCCATCGGCAGGAACAGCCCGTCCCCCTTGCCGATGAGCTTCTCGGCACCCGGCTGGTCGAGGATGACGCGGCTGTCGGCGAGGGAGGAGGTGGCGAAGGCGAGGCGGGAGGGCACGTTGGCCTTGATGAGGCCGGTGACGACGTCCACGGAGGGCCGCTGGGTGGCGAGCACCAGGTGGATGCCGGCGGCGCGGGCCAGCTGCGTGATGCGGACGATGGCGTCCTCGACGTCGCGCGGCGCGACCATCATCAGGTCGGCCAGCTCGTCCACGATGACCAGCAGGTAGGGGTAGGGCTGGAGTTCGCGCTCGCTGCCCGGGGGCGTCGTCAGCTTGCCGCTGCGCACGGCGGTGTTGAAGTCGTCGATGTGCCGGTAACCGAACGCCGCCAGGTCGTCGTACCGCAGGTCCATCTCCCGCACGACCCACTGGAGCGCCTCGGCGGCCCGCTTGGGGTTGGTGATGATCGGCGTGATCAGGTGCGGGATGCCCTCGTACGCGGTCAGCTCGACCCGCTTGGGGTCGACCAGCACCATCCGGACGTCCTCGGGGGTGGCCCTCGTCATCACCGACGTGATGAGGCAGTTGATGCACGAGGACTTGCCGGACCCGGTGGCGCCGGCGACCAGTACGTGCGGCATCGTCGCCAGGTTGGCCATGACGTAGCCGCCCTCGACGTCCTTGCCCAGCGCGACCAGCATCGGGTGCTCGTCCCCGGCGGCGTCGGCGAGCCGCAGCACGTCGCCGAGCTTGACCATCTCGCGGTCGGTGTTGGGGATCTCGATGCCGACGGCGGACTTGCCGGGGATCGGCGAGATGATCCGCACGTCGGGGCTGGCCACCGCGTAGGCGATGTTCTTCGTCAGCGCCGTGACCCGCTCGACCTTCACCGCGGGGCCGAGCTCCACCTCGTACCGGGTGACCGTCGGGCCGCGGGTGAAGCCGGTGACGTCGGCGTCCACCTTGAACTCGGAGAAGACGTTGCGCAGGGCCGCGACGACGGCGTCGTTGGCGGCGCTGCGCGTCTTGCCCGGACCGCCCCGCTCCAGCAGGTCGAGGGAGGGCAGGGCGTACGTGACGTCCCCGGCGAGCCGCAACTGCTCGGCCCGCGCGGGCATCGGTTCCGCCGCGTCCCGCACGGGCGCGGGCTTGGTCAGGTCCGGTACGGTTCCGCCGCCCGCCTCCTCACGCGCCGCGGGCACGGCGGCGGGAGCTCCGCCCGGTCCGCCCCGGGCGGGCGCCGCGCCGCTGCCGGTCCGGTCGCGGTCCGTGGCGACGTCCTTGGTCAGATCGGCCACCAGGGGCGAGGGCGGCATGCCGTTGAGCACGGCGCCGTCGAGGTCCGCCGCGGCGGCCGCGGCGACGTCGACGGGGTCCGGCGCCCGCCCGGGCCCGGGCTCGGCGGTGCCCGGCGCCCTGCGGGCACGCGGCCGCCGGCTCGGGACGGGCGTCTCCCCGGCCGGTTCCGGGCCGTACCCCCCGGCCGTGGGGCCGCCGCGGCGGGAGGGCACGGGCAGGCCCTCGCGCCACTGCTCGTCGTACCGCTGGTCGTCGTCGCTCCACTCCTCGGGCGACTCGATGACGCCGAGCCGCTCGCCGAGCGCGCGGAGCCGCCGCGGGATGGCGTTGACGGGGGTGGCGGTGACGACCAGCAGGCCGAAGACCGTCAGCAGGACGAGCAGCGGGACGGCGAGCACCTCCCCCGTCATGAAGATCAGCGGGGCGGAGGCGGCCCAGCCGATGAGGCCTCCCGCGTCCTGCACGGCCTGGGCCCCCTCGCCGCGGCCCGGTGAGCCGCAGGCGATGTGGACCTGGCCGAGGACGCCGACGACCAGGGCGGACAGGCCGATGACGATGCGTCCGTTCGCCTCGGGCTTCTCGGGATGCAGGATCAGCCGGACGGCCATGGTGCCGATGAGGACGGGCACGAGCAGGTCGAGCCGGCCGAAGGCGCCGGTGACCAGCATGTCGACGAGGTCGCCGACCGGGCCGTGGAGATCGGCCCAGGTGCCGGCCGCGACGACGAGGGCCAGGCCGATCAGCAGCAGGGCCAGGCCGTCCTTGCGGTGGGCGGGGTCCAGCCCCTTCGCCCCGCGCCCCACTCCCCGCAGTACGGCGCCGACGGCGTGGGCGAGGCCGAGCCACAGGGCGCGGACGACCCGGTAGACGCCGGCCGTGGGGGACGGCGCCGCCTTGCGCACCGGTCTGGCGGCCGCCCCCTTCCCCGCCTTCCCGGCGGGGGCCCTCTTCGCCCCGGCCCTCTTCGCGGGGACGGGCTGCTTGGCGCCGGTCTTCCCGGTGGCCGACCTGCCGGGCACCGCCTTCTGCGCAGCACCCCTCGTACGGCCTGCGGCGCGCGGCTTCGCGTTGCCCGCCGCGCCGTGGGAACCCTTGCCGGACGTACGTGAGGCCATGGGGTGAGGTTACCGGTGCGGGCGGCGCGGGACACGCGTCCGAGCCCTTCACCCGTTCGTGTCGTCTCCGCGGGGGCGCGTGTGCCGCTCCGTGTGATGACGGGTCAGGCCGAAAGGCCGGAGCCGCCGCTTCCGGTGCCCGGCTCCAGCGCGTCCAGCGCCTGCCGCAGCTCCGTCAGCTTGCGCTCCAGCTGTGCGGCGGTGATCACGGCCGCGGTGTCGGCGGACTCGTCGTCGAGTTGCTTGGACAGCGCCTCGGCCTGCTCCTCGACGGCGGCGAGCCGGGCCGACAGCTCGGCGAGCAGCCCCGCCGACCCCTTCGCCGCGTCGCCGCCCTGGCCGCCGTCGCCCCCTTCGAGCTGGAGCCGGAGCAGGGCGGCCTGTTCGCGCAGCTGGCAGTTCTTCGTGTACAGCTCGACGAACACGGAGACCTTGGCGCGCAGGACCCACGGGTCGAATGGTTTGGAGATGTAGTCGACCGCGCCCGCGGCATAGCCCCTGAACGTGTGGTGGGGGCCGTGGTTGATGGCGGTCAGGAAGATGATCGGGATGTCACGGGTGCGCTCCCGCCGCTTGATGTGCGCGGCGGTCTCGAAACCGTCCATGCCCGGCATCTGGACATCCAGGAGGATGACCGCGAAGTCGTCCGTCAGCAGCGCCTTGAGCGCCTCCTCCCCTGACGATGCCCGCACCAGTGTCTGATCGAGCGCGGAGAGGATGGCCTCCAGCGCCAGCAGATTCTCCGGCCGGTCATCGACCAGGAGGATCTTGGCCTTCTGCACCATGGCCCGTCCTCCTCGCCCCGGCTGTTGGCCGGGCGCCGCCCCGGGGGACGACTCTCTTGCGCCGCCCTTCCTCGTGCCGGTCATGGTAGCCGCACCCCACCCGTCGCCACACCCTGTCACCACGATGTCACTGTGCACGTAACGGAAACGTGGCGGAAGACCGGAAGGTTCCCGGAACGGGCCGCTGCACGCCCTCCCGCCAGCCGTCGGCCGGCTCACCGTCGAAAACCGTTCACCCTTCCATCACTTCTCGCGCATCCACTGGTCCATCACCGCGAGCAGGTGATCCGGGTCGACCGGCTTGGTGACGTAGTCCGAAGCCCCCGACTCGATCGCCTTCTCCCGGTCGCCCTTCATCGCCTTCGCGGTCAGCGCGATGATCGGCAGCCCCGCGAACTGCGGCATCCTGCGGATCGCCGTCGTCGTGGCGTACCCGTCCATCTCGGGCATCATGATGTCCATCAGGACGAGCGTCACGTCGTCGTGCTGCTCCAGGACCTCGATGCCCTCCCGGCCGTTCTCCGCGTACAGCACCGAAAGGCCGTGCTGCTCCAGCACGCTGGTGAGCGCGAAGACGTTGCGGATGTCGTCGTCGACGATCAGCACCTTCTCGCCGTCGAACCGGAACGTGCGGCGCGGCGTAGCCGCCTCCCGGCCCGGACCGGCGGCCTGCCGGCCCTCCTGCTCCGCCCGCATGCGGGCTTCCGCCGCGGCCGCCGCCATCCTGCGGTGCCGGAACAGCGCGCTGGTCCCCGCCTGCCGGTCGTCCGCCGAGGACCCGCCCGGGGCACGCCCGGCCGGCGC